>CAZAAQ010000007.1:19952-40143 GCA_964483505.1 uncultured Candidatus Saccharibacteria bacterium
TCGCTGTGCATCTGACTTTTTTCGATAACGTTCATTACGAGCGGGATGTCATTTTCAAAATCCCGCGTATCAAGATAGGCTAGGCCTAATAGATTGGCACGACGCGCCGTGGCATCTTCTTCATTCTGCCTGCGCTTGTGTTGTACTTCCTCCTCGTTCATAATCTAATTGTAGCATGAAAAAGCTTATAGTTATTCTGTACAATATTCGTTCCACCTACAATGTGGGTGCAATTTTGCGGACCTGCGACGGTTTCGGCGTTGATGAGGTAATTTTCACTGGCTACACACCATTTTTTGATAAGGGCCTACCTTATGAACAGGAAAAATTGCGTAAACAAATTCATAAAACCGCTTTAGGCGCGGAAACCACAGTCCGCTGGCACCGCGATGACGACATTTCGCATATCATTGAGACTTGCCACAAAGAGGGCCTAAAAGTGATGGCACTAGAGCAGGGCGAACATTCATTAAACTTGGCTGAAGCTCGGGATTTTCCGCCTGTTGCCTTAATTTTTGGCGAAGAAGTTCACGGTATCCCGCTTGACATTCTGTCTCATTGTGACGCCTTGCTTGAAATTCCGATGTGCGGTCAAAAAGAATCGTTCAACGTCTCGGTTGCGGCCAGTATTGCTATCTGGGAAGTTAAGAAAGCTTCCCTGAACGATAAAAGAACACATCTACGTACGAAAATATAATTCCAACCACCATAATTACACCCCTGATCCCGTCAATCCAACTGGTGATTTGTTGGGCTAGTGTATCAAAATAGAAGAAACTAGACAGTGTATCGGCGGCTAGAATGGTTAGCATCAAGGCAAAAATTACCGATTCGATAATTCTCATTACGCCGAATAAACCACCTTTGCCAGCCCTAAAATAGAGTAGCAGCGGGAAAACCGCTACGAATAGGGCATAAAGTATTTCTTGCGCCATTACAACGCTAATACTCGGGACCCATTGGTTAATAGCCGTGGCGAAACCTTCGCCGAAACTGTCATAAACTGCCACGCCGGCAATCATTGCGAGAAACGGGATACCAACGTTGTGCCTAACCAAGAGAAACAACAAAAGCAAAGCCGCTAAAACCACTGCTAAAATCATAAGCTTTATTATAGCACTTTAATCTATGCGACTAAAAAACGAGCCATTTTTAGACTCGTTTTTTAGTGAAGATATTAAGCCCCGACTTTATCTTTTTTGATTGTGCGGTTGGCGTTCATTTCGACGTATTCGATAATCTTACCAGCCACGTTACGTCCGGTGACTTTTTCAATCCCGAATCCTGGCGAAGCGTTGACTTCCAATACCAGTGGACCACGCGATGAGCGCATTAAATCGACACCAGCTACGCTTAAGCCCATGGTTTTGGCCGCTTTGACCGCAACTTTTTCCTCTTCGGCGGTGAGTTTGATTGGCGCACCGGTACCACCTTTATGCAAATTGGAACGGAAATCATCATCAAGACTTTGGCGCTTCATGCTGGCCACTACTTTGCTGCCCACTACAAAGGCGCGAATGTCCGAACCGGCGGATTCTTTCACAAATTCCTGCAACAAGATGTTTGTGCCATCAGCGTCAGAAAGATAGAATGCTTGCATTACAGAGCGAGCCGCTTTTTTGGTTTCGGCTAGGACTACGCCGTTACCGTGCGTACCACTTGCGAGCTTGATAATTACTGGCATGTCATTCAATTGGTCTAATAGTTCATCGATATCGGCTGTGTTGCGAGAAACCACGGTTTTTGGCACGTCGATGCCATTTTTAGCGAGTAATTGCATAGAGCGTAATTTGTCCCTAGCGCGAACGATTGCTAAGGATTTGGAAAGGCAATATTCGCCCTGCATTTCTAGCTGCCGGACCACGGCGGTACCATATTTGGTCATGTTAGAGGCAATCCGCGGAATTACGGCATCATATTTTCCTAACGGTTTACCTTTATAGAAAACCTGGTTTTGATGTTGCGCGATTGAGACATAACAGTTTTTATACTTGATCACATGTACTTCGTGTCCACGTTTTGCGGCTTCTTCAAGCAGCCTTCGGGTAGAATAGTTAGCATTGCCATTGGATAGGATTGCTATTTTCATAATTCTGTTCCTTTCTTGTAATATTTTTCGTAAAAATCGCGTGGATTTTCGGCTAATTTTCGATTTAATTTATCAACTTTAGGTCTCTTCTTGGGCTCATGGATATTTTCGGTTTTTGATACGTCGACAACAAATTTTCCTTGGAGGGTTCGCTTGCCGATTAATACTGGATAGGTGTGTGTGGAACGATTTGATAGCCCGAACAACACCCTAATCTCACGCTCTTTAATCTTAATCGTCAGGTGTGTTTTGAATTTTAGCACCACGTCGCCAGAAGCACTTTTTACTCTCGCAACTGAATAATCTCGCCGGTGATAAGTCCGCCCCGTGTAAAATGGGGAAGTCTCATCGAACAGCTTAAAGCAAAGTCGATTTGTATCATCTATGTGAATATCACTGGCCCAGACGGCTGAACTGTCTGCTCCGGTGTCAATCTTGGCTGGTACGCCAATAGCATCGTCAACGAAATCAATTCTAGTCTCTCTTCCAATAATTACTTTTCTAGGCATGATAGAAAATCCTTAAAGTTAACGAATTATATCATCTAGAATAGAAAAAGTCAAAGATAGAATTAACATAAAATCAATTTTATGTTATAATAAAGTCATGAATACAGAGCTCGCCAAGATTCAACACGAACGTAGTGCTAAGGATTTTCCGGAGATTGATCTCGATCCGGACGAGCACGTTGTTCTCTTTATTAAAAGATCTAGTATTGGCATCATCGCCATCTGGGGGATGGTTGGACTTTGCGCCATTTTGCTCAGTGTCATCTTAATTATCGTGGCTCAAACTAACAGTTTAGACAATACCTTGCTTGTGATTAATGATTCTACACGTCATTATCTCCGTTTAGTTATTGTGGCACTCTATGGCGTGATGGTAGTCGGCGGCATTATCGGCCAAACCATTTATTCTTCTAATAATATGTATATTACGAATCATCGTGCTATTCAAAAAGCGCGCCGGTCGCTATTCGCTAATTCAACCAACATTATCGAACTCAAAAACATCGAAGATGTTTCTTTTCGCCAGAATACTTTACTAGAACATATTTTTAAGATTGGCACCTTGCGGATATCTACCGTCGGCGATGAAACTACTTATAGCTTTAATTTTCTGGACACACCGCGAGATGAGGTTCAAACCATCTCGCATCTTGTCCGCGAAAACCGCGACATTGGCGACGCGTCAACGACTACTCCAACTCATAAATAATTATCTTTAATTGCGACTAGTTTTTATGTAGTCGGCTTCTTTTTCCATGGTTGAGCGCAAGGTGTAACTCTTGCATTGGCCGTCGGTGCAATTTGAGGCAGAATAGGTATAATTGCTCCCATCACCCCAGATGTTAACGCCGTTTGGATCTGTAAATAAGTTTGGGTCAATCCAAGGCAAGACACTGGCGCTGTCAATTTTTTCTGGATAATAACCCTTGTCAGCGTAATAGCCTTCCTCGAGCGCATAATACATGGCGTTAATTGCTACTTTGCGGTCTTCATCGCGGTCCATTGCCTCTACGTTAACTTTTTGTAGAAAGAACAAGACGACGAAAATTCCCACAAAAATAATACACAAAATCAATTCTAGAACTGTAAAACCATTTTTCTTATTCATGAGCATATTGTACCACAGCGGTCCCAGCGCATTCCACATGTCAACAAAAAATACCCTTTCATTGGTAGCACCAAGTGGGATCGAACCACTGACCTTAGGCTTATGAGTCCTACGCTCTAACCAGCTGAGCTATGGTGCCACAAATGAAAAAGTACTTTTGAAAATTATAACAAGATATTAAATTTGGCGGAAGGAGTGAGATTCGAACTCACGGAGGTGTTGCCCTCGCCGGTTTTCAAGACCGGTACCATCAACCACTCGGTCATCCTTCCACTTGGCATAGTATAACATAAAAATATCTTCCGTGATATGCTTGAGAGTAAGATGAAGCTCAAAATTGTGAGATTTTACGATGATGCAATCGTGCCGCAATACCAAAGTAGCGGTGCTGCGGGTTTCGACTTCTGCGCGCATATTGATAAACCAGTAAAAATCCCAGCAGGGGCGATTTGCGCTTTCGGCACTGGTGTTGGTGTTGAGATTCCGGCCGGTTATGAGCTACAAGTGCGCAGCCGCAGTGGGCTAGCTTACAAAAATTATGTTTCGTTGCTCAATGGTGTGGGCACAATTGATTCGGATTATCGTGGCGAAATCCACGTTTTACTGAAAAATCATGGTAAAACTGCTTTTGTTGTGGAGCCGGGAATGCGCATTGCGCAGGGCGTAATTGCTAAAGTTGAACAAGTTACCTGGCAGGAAGTTACGACGCTTTCTGCTTCTGAGCGTTCTGATAAGGGTTTTGGCAGTACGGGCTTAAAATAAAAAAAGAAACCTCTTTGTGAGGCCTCTTTTTTGTTAATTACTCTGCGTTGGTGTGAACTGCAGTGACATCGTCCAAATCGTCGATAGCGTCAAGAATTTTTTCTACTTTTGCCGCTGTTTCGCCTTCGACTGGTACAGTGTTATTTGGCACATATTTTAGCTCGGCCGAATCAAGGGCAAAGCCCGCATCCATCATGGCACTGCGTACTTTTGCAAGGTCGCCAGCTGGCGTGTAAATTGTAGTGCCGTCTTCTTCGTCGATTACGTCTTCGGCTCCAGCGTCAAGTGCCGCCATCATTACGTCATCGCCCTTTGATTTTGTGAAAATTACACCTTTGCGCGTGAATTGAAACATCACGGATCCAGGGTCAGCCATGCGGCCGCCATTTTTTTCTAATGTATGGCGGACTTCCGGCATCGTGCGGTTCTTATTATCAGTTGCTACTTCAATGATGATTCCGATGCCACCAGGACCGTAGGCCTCATAAGTTTCTTCTAGCAAAGTGGCGGCGTTCTTGTCTTCTACGCGAGCGATGGCACGTTCAATGTTAGATTTTGGCATGTTGGCCATGCGCGCTTTTTCGAGTACCATAGCAAGATTTGGGTTCATGGCGGGGTCGGTGCCACTTCTCGCAGCAATCGCGATTTGATTACCGATTTTTGTGAATAAAGCGCCACGTTTAGCGTCAACGACAGCTTTTTGGCGTTTTGTTGTTTCCCATTTGCTATGTCCGCTCATGTTATTCTTTCCTTGTTTTTTCGCTAATTTATTCTATTATAGCATTTCTTATCTATCTGCGGTAGGGGGCAAATCTAAAAGGCTGATGCTTTATTCATTTTGCATATAATGATATTTTTGCGGAGATATCAAAAATATTGTCTAAGGAGAAAAAAGACATGAGATATTTAAGAAAAATGAGATTTACGAGCAAAGAGCTCGGCGATCTAAGTGCAGATTTGGATGGTTACATCTGGATTGCGGTCGATGCGCGCAAAGGTATGATTTCGGCAGGTGATGAATATCTTGCTGATTTAAGAGATGTACTATTAACTAAAAGGAGCAAAGTTGAAGACATTTTTGGTCTCGGATTAAATTTGATTACTGGCGAGATAGACTATGTGGGGTTTATGAATCGTCGCAATCCTCAACTCGCTAAAAACGGAGAGATTGCGGCTGCGCAAAAAGAGCGAATTGAAACTCTAATTCGCTATTTTTTCGGTGATCTTGCCCCATTTAAAGCTGAAAGGGAACGGCCGCGTTATACGCGCCAACCATTTCAAGCAATCGCATAGGGAGTGCTAGATTTTACGATGGTTATAAGATAAAATATAAGTAACAACAAGGAGGTGACAAGTGGCTAAAAAAGGTCAGGAAGCAGTGGGAACTACAGATAAGGATGTGAAAAAAACGAAAGAGACCGCTCAAGATGATGGTAAGAAACAGGCGCTTGGTCTAGCCTTGTCTCAAATTACCAAGCAATTTGGCGACGGCTCAATTATGAAACTTGGCGAACAATCGAAGATTGATGTCGAATTGTTCTCTTCGGGATCATTAGCTTTGGATCTTGCGCTCGGCGGCGGTTATCCAAAGGGTCGTATTATAGAGATTTACGGTCCAGAATCATCTGGTAAAACGACGCTAGCTTTGCATGCTATCGCTGAGATTCAAAAGCAGGGTGGGCAAGCTGCTTTTATTGATGCCGAACATGCACTTGATCCATCTTACGCGCGGAAAATTGGCGTCGACACAGGCAATCTATTAATTTCGCAGCCAGACAACGGCGAACAAGCTCTCGAAATTTGCGAAACGCTCGTTCGTAGTGGCGCCGTTGATTTAATCGTGGTTGACTCGGTTGCCGCACTCGTGCCGCAAGCTGAGATTGATGGCGATATGGGCGATGCTCAAATGGGCTTGCAGGCACGCTTAATGTCGCAAGCTATGCGCAAATTAACTGGTGTAATCAGCAAGACTAAGGCCACTGTCATCTTCATTAATCAAATCCGCATGAAGATTGGTGTGATGTTTGGCAACCCAGAAACAACTACTGGCGGCAACGCACTCAAGTTTTACGCTTCAATTCGCGTTGACATCCGTCGCATCGGCCAAATTAAAGATGGTGAGAATATTTCTGGCAACCGGACGAAGGTAAAAGTAGTCAAAAACAAAATTGCAGCTCCGTTCCGCACGGCCGAATTCGACATTATGTACAACGAGGGCATTAGCAAGACTGGTGATGTGCTTGATTTAGGCGTTATCTATAATGTTGTCGAAAAATCTGGTGCATTCTTCAAATACAATGGTGAAACCTTAGGCCAGGGTCGCGAAGCGGTCAAACGTCTCTTTAAGGAAAAGCCAGAATTAATGGCCGAGATTGAGACTAAGGTCCGTGAAGCCGCTAAGGCTGCTGAAGTTTGAAGCTAGTCGAAGATGCTCAATACAATTACGCTGTACAGTGATGGCCCAGTAGACACTGACACTTGTCATAAGATAAGCGACATCAAGAGCGCCCTTCATAACAAAGACCGCGTCAATGTTTTTGTGGATGAGAAATTCTTCTGTTCGTTGGATATTTCACAGGTTGTAGATCTAAAAATTAAAATTGGTCGTATTTTGACGGCAGACGAACTCGTTGAATTAAAACGCGCTTCCGATTTTAGCAAATTTTATGCGCAAGCTTTAGCTTATACTTTATTGCGTCCGCATTCCGAAAAAGAGTTGAGAGATTACCTGCGTCGAAAAACTTTAAAGCGTCTGGTGCGAGTGAAAAATCACCGTACTAATGAATACCAGACGAAGGAAAAACCTGGCTATGATGTCTCTCTCGTTGAGCCGGTATTCACTCGGCTCAAAGACCGTGGATATCTTGACGATCATCGTTTTGCGGAACTTTGGGTTGAAAATCGCAATACAGCTAAAGGCATGAGCTTAAAAAAGCTCAATATGGAATTACGCCAAAAAGGCATCAGTCAAAGCATCATTAACGACGTTTTGGGCGATAGTGAGCGCAATGACCGCGCGGAATTGCACAAAATTATCCTGCGCAAACGCACTAAATACCCTGACAGCGAGAAATTCGCGCAGTATTTAATGCGACAAGGCTTTAACTACTCGGACGTTTTAGATGAATTGTCGTTGGCAGAAGATTCATCACTTGGAGCGTAAGTTGGCTTCTTGAAAGGATTGACGAAATTTGGCACAAAATCATCTGGTGTGCCAACGGCTTTTTGATTTTCTTCAACCTTCACCTCTTCTTTATCGTGTTTAATGGTAACTTTGTAGTCGTCAATTTCGATAATTTGTGACCGGTTGATGGTTAACTGCGGGTCTATAAACGATTCGACTAGCGGTCTTTGCACAATCAACTGGTAAATCATAAAACTGTTTGAATCGAACGTGTAATCAACAATTTTACCGATTTTTTTGCCTTTTTGCGTGACCACCTTTAATCCAATTAAATCGAAATTAAGTTTCATAATTTGATCGAGTCTGATGACGTCCTCTCTTCGTGTCAGGACATCGGTGGAATCAACTACCAAACCGCGGTCGCTCAATTCTCGCACGTCTTCAATTTCTAAAATGTCGCCGATTTCTGGATCTTTTAGCAGTGGCCCTTCAAGTGTATAAGCGACAATTTTGAGGTCTTCCGGATCAATAATTGCATTTTGAGTTTTTGCGATTTCGCCACCAATATGTAAGCTCAATATCGGGCAATTCACCATTCTTGATCCAACCATTAGCATTTTTATTCAGTCTCCAATTATGTAATAATTGTAGCACATGAAAAAAGTCTTGGCGGTATCCGGAGGAGTTGATTCGGTGGTCATGCTCCATCTGTTTCGCGACGATGATGATGTAATCGTTGCGCATTTTGATCATGGCATTCGACCAAATTCGGCCGAAGATTGCGCTTTTGTCCAAAAACTGGCGGCAGCTTACCAAAAACCGTTTGTTTTCGAGCGGGCTGAACTCGGCCCAAATTGTTCCGAAGACAAAGCCCGTACTGCGCGATACGCTTTTCTAAATCGAATTTGCTCTGAGCAAAACGGCCAAATTTATACAGCACATCATGCTGATGATATGGCAGAATCAGTCGCGATTAACCTAATTCGTGGCACGAATTGGCGTGGGCTGGCGCCACTTTCTAATCCAGAAATCCAACGCCCGCTGCTTAAGATGCGTAAAAGCGAAATCTATCAGTATGCAGCCAAATATAACTTGAGCTTTCGGGAAGATCAAACTAATAATGACGACCAATATCTTCGAAACCGCGTTCGTCATTGGTTCATTGAGAATGATGATGATGGAACAATTAAAAATGAATTAATTGCGCTAGCCGAACGTCAATCAGAAATTTTGGCGGAGTTCAATGGTGTATTGGCGGCGAATTTAGCGTCTGGTTCACGTCAATCCAAAGATATCTTCGACGGCGTTAATGACGTGTTAGCTTTGGAGCTATTGCGCCAGATTCTCCAAGCATCTCGGGTTTCTCTAACGTATCCACAACTTGCGCGCTGCCTTGTTGCCATTAAAACTTTCCAACCCGGCAAAAAGTTTAGTTTGAACAAGACTCATTTTGTTAAAATCGGCCGTTATTACTTTGAAATTGGCTAGCTCTAATCTGTTAAAATTGCCGAAAGCCGATAAATATGCTAAGCTAAGAAAGCATGAAAATATCAAAGACGAGACAAAATCTCTCTCTGTTTATATTTGGTCTTTTCCTAATAGGAGTAATTTTTGGTATTGTACAAAAGCAGTTTAATGTCTCGGTTGGTGCTGCTTCCTCGCAAGATGCGACAACCTCCAGCGACAGTTCAATGCATTACATTAGCATCTTCGACGGTGATGACGAGAAGACTGTTCGCAGTGATGCCTCTACGGTAAGAGAAGCATTAGAACGGGCCGATGTCCAATTAGCCGATGGCGACATTGTCGAACCTGGGTTAGATGAGCAGATTAATGAAGAAAACTTTAATATCAATATCTATCGCGCGCGCAACGTTGTAGTGGTTGATGGCTATGTGAAAAAATACATCAAAACTGCCGCTACTAATCCAATCGAAGTTGCGAAAGCAGCTGGTGTTGAATTGGCGACTGCGGACCAAGTCGAGATTGTCCCATACGACGGTTTTCTTGAAAGCGGCATGACGAATGCTTATCGCGTGGTGCGTGCGAAAACGGTGAAGTTCAATTATTACGGAAAATATCTTGAGGTGCGCACGCAAGCCACGACAGTTGGCGATTTCCTCAAAGAACAAAATATTGCTCGCGACCAGGCCAAAAACTGGATTTCACTCGCCGACGATACTGTGATTACTGATGGCATTAATCTAGCCGTTTATTATCAGGGCAAGCGTACGGTTACGGTTGATGAAGATATCGCTTTTGACACTAAAACTACCTATGATTATTCGGTTGATTATGGCAAAACTCAAGTGACACAGGCCGGCGTCATCGGCAAAAAGATGGTGACTTATGAACTTGAAATGAAAGATGGTAAAGAAATCTCGCGTTCGTTTATATCCGAAATTGTTACCACGCCTGCCGTTGAACAACAGGTTGTGATTGGCATGAAAATTAATTTGCCAAGTGGCTCACACGAAGACTGGATGGCCGCTGCTGGCATTTCTTCTAGTGACTATGGCTATGTGAACTTCATTATTTCGCATGAATCTGGTTGGCGTACGAATGCTTCAAATGGCAAGTATTATGGTCTTTATCAAACTGCGCTTGGAAACATTAGCAGTTGCCCAAACTGGGCAAGCAATCCAATTTGTCAATTGCAACATGCCACTAGTTATGCGGTTAATCGTTATGGCAGCTGGCGACAAGCTTATGAATTCTGGATTACGCATAAGTGGTGGTAAATTATGCTGAAAAATAAGAAATCACTCGGTCAGAACTGGCTAAAAGACCGCGATATGCTTTTGGCGATTGCCGAACTAGCTAAGACGGATGGCGTTGATACTGTGCTCGAAATTGGTCCTGGTCTTGGCACATTAACTTCGGCATTATTTAAATATTTTGACCAAGTCATAGCGGTAGAGCTTGACGCTGAATTGGCTGCAAAATTGCCAAAATCATTCCCAGGTAAAAATTTGACAGTGAAAAACCAGGATATCTTAGCATTAGACCTAAGCCAACTGAATTTGCCTGAAAATTATGTCGTAGCGGGGAATATTCCGTACTACATCACGTCACCGATTATTCAAAAATTTCTGCATACAAACCAAACACCGCAACGCATTGTGTTTTTAGTACAAAAAGAAGTCGCCGAAAGGTTGGCTGGTGCGCCTGGCGATTATTCTGTACTTGGCCTCACCGCTCAAAGCTACGCTAAAGTATCGCTCGGTCCAGTCGTCAAACGGGATTTATTCACGCCAGCGCCTAAAGTTGATAGCCAAGTGGTGGTGCTCACTCCATTAGCGCAGCCGTTAGCGGATGAAGCGACTTTATCTTTGATCAAATTAGGCTTTATCGCTCCCCGCAAAAAACTAATTTCAAATTTGACTACCAGCTTGCAGCTTCCGAAAGAAGAATTGTTGGGCATTTTTGCCAATTTGGGCATTCCCGAAATGGCCAGGCCGGCTGATTTAACCATTGCCGACTGGGGTAAACTTGAAAATAAAATACATAAGCGTTAAGATAAAAGAAAATTACGAATAACGAACGGAGGCTCTTCAGTGGATCCGACGACAAACCAAGATTCCAATTCAACTAATAAAAATCCAGCTGGCTTTAATAGTGGCTTAGACGTAGACGCAATTAATTTTGCGGTCGCCTATGCTGAAAACACTAGTGGCACACCAGTGGTGCAAAACACTTTTGATGTTAATGATATTGATTTGACCAATACGCCAACTACGGGGGCTCAACTTGAAGGGCAACTTTCCGAAAATCCCAACATGAATCTTGCTAATACTGCAATGACGGTAGATGGCACGAATTATGATCCGCAAGTGACGAACCAAATTGCGACGCCAACTCCATCGTCTACAAGTCAGCCTGAAGCTGAGCCAAAAAGCCCGGAAACCGCCGCCTTTATTGAAGGCGACATTGTTGATAAAGCAGATAATAATGTTGAAACTGGCGACACGACAGTCGCCGATGCTGCTGGTGCCGCCGCTAGCCGTCCGTTACCAGATCCGATGGATGCTCCTGCACTTAGTGCCAATGAGGGCGATTCGGACGACCCATTAAACAATATCCCGCAGGCTGATGAGACTAAAAAACAGCCAACTGGCATTGCTAACGCCACTTCAAGGGTCCAGAATGTTGCTGCAAAATCTTTGCAGAAGATTAAACCAAAAAGTAACCGTGGCGTCATTGTTTTGGTGGTTATCGCCTCAATTGCGGTGCTTGCCGGCGTAGTTGCACTGATTGTTTCCTTAAGCTAAAAGCTGAAATTGAGTGAGCGCCATTGATGTTAAATCTGGCGCTTTTTCGTACATCGGTGTAAAGATGTTATAATATTTTTTATGAAAGAAACATATATCACTACAGCAATTCCATATGTCAACGGTAACCCGCACCTTGGCCATGCGATGGATTATCTACTTGCGGACGTGCTGCGCCGATATATGATGTCTCAGGGGAAAACCGTTCGCTTGCAAGCGGGCACCGATGAACACGGGAGTAAGGTTCACAAAAAAGCTGCCGAAGAGGGCATCCCGGTGCAAGAATTCGTCAATCGCAATTCGCAAAAATTCCAAGATTTTATTCATTCTTTAGGTGTAGAATATACGGATTTTGTACGCACCACGGACGCAAACCACGAAAAAAGCTGCCAAGCAATCTGGCTACGTTTAGCGGATCATATCTATAAATCAAAATATGAAGGTTGGTATTGCGAAGGCTGCGAAAGCTTTGTCACTGATAAAGAATACGCCGAGCACAATGGCGTTTGCCCAGATCATAAGAAACCTTATGCAAAGTTGAGTGAAGAAAATTATTATTTACGCATCTCAGATTTTAAAGCTGATATCCGTTCGGCCATTGAATCAGATCAACTTAAGATTACGCCAGTTTGGCGCAAAAAAGAATTTCTAAATCTTCTTGCTGATATGCCAGACGTTTCCATTTCGCGGCCAAAATCACAGGTAGTTTGGGGCATCCCAGTGCCGAACGACGATTCGCAGGTTATGTACGTTTGGATTGATGCGTTGGCAAACTATATTACGGTCTTAGGCTATCCCGATAAAGACATTTCTGATTATTGGCCAGCCGATACGCAAATTGTCGGGAAAGATATCTTAAGGTTTCACGCTGGAATTTGGCCAGCTATTCTGATGGGGCTTGGTCTGCCATTGCCAAAAAATCTATTAGCACACGGTTTTGTGACGGTTAACGGTGAAAAAATGTCGAAATCAATCGGCAACGTAATTGACCCGCAAGAAATTCTAGTCAAACATGGGCTTGATCCATTTCGTTATTACTTCCTGCGTCACGCTTCTGCCACGGAAGATGCGGATTTTACTTGGGACAAATATGAAGCTTCGTACAATGAGCTTGCCAATGATTTAGGTAATTTAGTCCAACGTTTATCGACGCTCTGCGCTAAAAACGAATTAGCTGGTCAGCAAGCTCCAGCTGATGTAAAACTTGCGGATGAGGATGAATTTATTTCAAGGATGAACGCCTACGAGTTTAACTTTGCATTTGATGTAGTTTGGCGCCAGATTCAGAATCTAAATAAACGTATTGATACCGAAAAACCATGGGCGTTAGCCAAGACCGACCCAGCTCAAGCTAAGGTAGTTTTGAATTCAATGGTAGCTGAATTATTAGTGGCTAATCGCAAGCTTGCTATCTTTATTCCAGATACAGCAACCAAAATTTCTGATATCTTTGGTGCCAGCCAAATCTGCCCACCTAGTACTTCGCTATTCCCAAGAGCTTAACTATCGGCGGTTATTTTTTCCAATATTGCTTGCCGCTCAAAATATCGTAAGTGTAAAGTTTATATTTGGTTAGAACTGCTGCATCACTGGCGCCGCGGTCGTCAAGGTATGTCGGTGCCAAAATTGGTTCGGTGCTACAGACTTCATCTAACATGTAATATTGAGCATCTTTTTGCCAGTTCAATTCATTTAATAGGGTGTTTGCTAGACAATTTGGCGTTGTAGTGGGCAAATTCATATCTTTAAAACCAGCATCATAGTTTGCGTAGATGAAATATGGCGTAATTCTAGACAAATCGCGCACCTGTTTGTTTGAGCTGTTATTGGTATTATCGAAAATGCCAGCCGAGTGGTCGCCGAAATAGAGTACTACGACTTTTTTGTCTAAGCTATCAAGCGATTTGATAAAATCACCCAGATATTGGTCTGAATTGTGGATGCTTTGATAATAAGTCGCAATTTGCGAACGGTGCGCATCATCAATATCGGTGTTAGTAACACTAAATTCGGTGCTATCGTAGGTATCGGCGTTATAAGGCGTGTGGTTTTGCATGGTAATCAGACCAATCATCTGCGTATCGTCTGAACTTTCTAACGTGTCTAGTATTTCAGCGTAAGCCGATTGATCATTGATGTATTGCGATTTGCCATCATGTTCAGTGTGTTTCATCTCGGTTTCCGTGATAAAAGTATCGAAACCCTCATTTGGCAAAGCAATATTTCGCTTGTACATGCCACCGTTGTATGGGTGAATCGCGGTAGTCTTATAGTTGGCCGATTTTAGCATTGAAACTAAGGTTGGAATTTTCCCGGCCTTTGGAATCAGAGCGGTATACGGAACCGTATTTGCCCAATAATTAGTCATACTTGTGAAAACTTCAAATTCCATATTGGCAGTGCCGCCACCATAATCTAGCGAATACATTTTGCCGCTCGGATATGATGCTTCAATTGCATGAAGATTTGGCAGGATATCACCGCCAGTGTGTGGATAATAAGTTTCGAAACTTTCACCCTGAAAAGTCACGCTTGGATCAAAGAAAGACTCATTCAAAATGACAATCACATTTGTGTCGGTATCCGAAATCTTAGTCCGACTAATATTGCCGCTAGCGGCCTTCTCGGTATACTCGGACTTAATTGCCACAATGGTGTCCTGGCTATAATCATCTGGTTCTTCAACTTTAATCTTCTCAAAATTATACAAAAAGCCCAAAATAAAACCATTATTTTCGTAATTTTTTGCTTGGTTCCAGGCAACAAATTGAGTATTAAGTAGCGGGATTTGCTCGGTTCTACCACTTCGGTAACGAATGCAACCAGTTGCGCCGTAAAGGGCTAAGGCAAAGATAGCGATAGTTGCCAGTCGTGACCATACCGCCTGTCGTTTCCACCAGGTATTGCCAGTTTTCTCTTGATATAAATTCAGTCGTTTAGCGATTAGCTTATTTATCATTCGTGTTAATAAAACTACTAAAATAATTGCGCTAATCAGCCGCACAATCGAGATTGGGCTAACAAACTTAGTCAGGGCGGAAGCTTCGGTGGCGAGCTGAAAATCTTCTGGCAAAACCGGCGTGCCACGAGAGGCGAATTTATTTGTATTGATGTAGGCCAAAATAATTAGCGTAATCCAACCTGCTTCTGCGGCCGTAGTTGGCTTTCTGAAGACTCCCCATAGAATTCCTAACAACAAAAACACCAATAGAGCATTGTAAAAAAAGATAATAGTTTTACCGAAATAAAAATCCCACGTCAGATTGACGCTGTTAGAAAAATAGCGGTATTCAATAAACCAAGTTAAGAAAATAGCAACAATTGCCAAAAAAAGCACCGACGACAAATAATACTTTTGTTTCTTATTCAGTCTAATTTTTCGCAGTTTATTCACTTTCTAGATTATACAATGAGTTTTTCGAAAAAACACCAAGGTTATGCTTCCCTCATCTTGGAATCAATTTAGCATAAGAGTATGAAGCTTTCTCGTGTCGGCAAGTCAGCGCTGCCATTGGCTTTTTGCCTTGGCGTTCTGTTTGGGGTTGTTGTCATAAATTTTTTATGTCTGGCAATCCCGCCTTTTTTATTCGCACTGGCGTTCGGCTTGGCACTGGTTCTTAGCCTAATTGTGCATCGAAAAGTTTTGCTATCTATCTTGATGGCCACGTCAATCGGTTTATTATCAGGCGGCTTTCGTGCTGCTCAGTTGGTCGAATCCAATCAATATTTGCAACAATCAATTGGTTTTGTAACGATAACTGGTACCGTTGAAGAAGATTCGATGGTAAAAAATGGGGAAACGCGGGTGGTAATTAATGACTTAAGCCTAACCAATGATAAACCAGTCATTCGCAGTCGAATTTATTTAATACTATCCGATAACCGAGAGCTAAATCGTTCAGACCGCATTACGCTTCAGGGGAATTTGCAACCAGGTTTTGGCGTTTACGCTGGTTTTATCTGGCATCCCGCCGTTGTTGCAGTCGACAAGCCAGACCCGCCAGATTACGCTTTGTCTCTGCGCCACGCTTTTTCGCATCAAATTTCTCAGTTGTTACCAAACGAACTGCAGGCCAAACTAGCGCTTGGCTATCTGCTTGGCCAGAAAACTGCCTCGACGGATTTTGATGACAAGTTGAAAATAGTTGGGCTATCGCATATCGTTGTGGCTTCTGGCTATAACCTATCGATTCTCGTAGATTTTTCAAAAAAGAAGTTTGGTAAAATTTCCCGGTTTGCAACTTTGGCTGGTGCGAGCATATTTTTGGTATTTTTTATATCCATCACGGGTTGTAGCGCCAGCATGATTCGGGCCGGAATCATTGCTGGACTATCTCTGTTTGCATGGTATTTTGGTCGCCACTTTCATCCGGCGCGGATTATTCTTTATGCTGTCGCAATCACACTCCTGTGTAATCCTGGCTACATCCAGGATTTAGGCTGGTGGCTATCTTTCGCGGCCTATGCTGGTATCATGTTTATTTCACCACTAATTACCAGCTATCTTTATGGTGAACAAAAACCTAGCGCGGTTTCAGATATGACCATCCAGTCAATTGCTGCGCAAATGATGTGTCTGCCAATTAGCATTTATAGTTTTGGCTATTTTTCGGTTCTCGGAGTTTTTGCTGGTCTAATTATCATGCCGATGATCCCGCTAATGATGCTTTTCTCATTCATATTAGGTTTATTCGGGTTATTTATCGGTGGCTTGTTCCCACTATCGGGTTGGTCTTGGCTCACTGTGCCGTTAAGGCTATCTTATGAATTGCATATTCTTGTTGTTGAGACGTTAAGTAAAATTCCATGGGGCACTTTTGAGCTCGGTGCCCAGAATTCGCAAATCTTTTTACTCTATCTGCCGATTATTACACTTGCTGTGGCACTTTGGCGCAAAACGCAATATCGCTTTTGGCATCTTACCGGCTCGAGACAAAAGCAGAAATATGGTAAAATATATGCATGTTAGTCCACTCCGAAGCTGAAATGATTGCTTATGGCGAGAAAATTGGGAAAAATCTTCAGGCACCTGCTGCTATTGAACTGATTGGCGATGTCGGAGCTGGCAAGACCACGATTGTTAAGGGGATTGCAAAAGGACTCGGCATTCTTGAGCCGGTAACTTCGCCGTCTTTTACCGTTTCGAAAGTTTATCAAGGTCCATATTGCCGTTTGGTTCACTATGATTTTTATCGTTTATCGGAGCCAGGTATTATCTCGGATGAACTATCTGAAAGTCTTGAGGATCAAGAAGCAGTTGTTGTTGTTGAATGGGGCGAGAGTGTCAGAGGAATTCTTCCGCCACGGCACCAAGTCATTCAAATTAAGCATATAAGTGAACATGAACGGGAGGTCACTGTTGATGAAGCTCTATCTTGACACTTCTTCGTCTACTACTGTTATCAAACTTGATGGTGAGACATACGAGTGGGAGTCTGGGCATAATTTAGCGCGCGATTTACTTGAGAAAATTCATGAACAACTGCAGGCTCGGGGCAAAGATTGGCAAGATTTGACCGAAATTCATTTCTTTGCTGGCCCCGGTAGCTTTACCGGTCTAAGAATTGGCGCCTGCGTGGTCAACACCTTAGCCGATCAACTACATATCCCACTTTATAATCAGCGCAATGAGCGGGTTGAAATTATCATGCCAGAGTATGGCCGACCAGCTAATATTTCTCTTCCAAGAAAATAATTTTGTCCAAAAGCAGTGTTTTTTAAGTTTGCGAGCATGCTATAATAAACAGGGGATTATTATTTTAATAAATTCGTAACGTTAATCATTTTAAGATGCACCTTTTTATCCTAGATATTCCGTGCATGAAGAAGAAAGAGGAAATATGGAAGCAGTTTTTATTATTATTGCGCTAGTTTTTGGTGCCGGCGTGAGTGCTGGTGGCATCTATGCCTACAACAAGCACAACGAAAATGGCGGCAAAACTAAAGCAGATGAGCTAGTTCGTAAGGCAAAGCATGACGCTTCGGAGATTGTGCTGAATGCCAAGAAAGAAGCAGCCGACATTACCGACAAGTCTCAACAAGAGGAGGATGAACGCCGCAAGGAGTGGAAACGCACTGAGAATCGACTTATCGAGCGTGAATCTTTACTTGATAACAAACTTGACCAGCTCGATAAAAAATCCGAAAGCTTACGCAAACAGGAAACTGAAATTGAGAGTCTAAAAGATGAAATCCGCACTATCCGTACAAATGCTCAAGAGAAGCTAGAAAAAATTGCTGGTCTCTCAAAAGCCGATGCGAAAGACAAATTAATGCAAATGACCGAGCGCGATATTAAAACCGATTTGGCCGAGCTTGTCATCAAGGAGCAAAAAGCTCTAAATGACCACGTAGATGACACCGCTGAAGCTATTTTGCTAACCGCTATGGAGCGCATGAGCAGTGAAGTTACTGCGGACCGCACCATTACAGCACTTAAATTGCCAGATGATGACATGAAGGGCCGTATTATCGGTAAAGAAGGTCGCAACATTCAGGCTTTGCAGCACGCTACCGGTGTCGATGTTTTGGTTGACGATACTCCAGGCATGGTTGTCTTAAGCAGCTTTGACCCAATTCGCCGCCAAGTTGCTCGTTATGCCTTGGAACGCTTGATGAAAGATGGTCGGATTAACCCAGCATCAATTGAAGAAGCTGTGGCAAAAGCCGAACGCGAAATTGAAAAAGAAGTTGTCCGCGCTGGTGAAGATGCCGCTAGGGAAGTTGGAGTTGTTGGTATTCCAAGCGAAATTATTCATTTGCTTGGTGAGCTAAAATTCCGTACCAGTTATGGTCAAAATGTCTTGCTGCACTCAATTGAAATGGCGCATATTGCTGGTATGATTGCTGAAGAAATCGGCGCCGACGTCAATATCACCAAGACTGCTACCTTACTACACGATATGGGTAAAGCCGTTACGCACAAAATTGAAGGTAAGCATGCCGAAATTGGTGCAGAACTCGCTAAGAAGTATGGTATGAGCGATGCGGTTGTCCACGCGATTGCGGCACATCACGAAGATGTCGAACCAACTACCCCAGAAGCTATTATTGTTAAGATTGTAGATGCAATTTCAGCCGCCCGACCAGGTGCACGTAACGTTTCCGCTGAAAACTTTGCCGAACGCATGCGCGCACTCGAAAACGTTGCTACTAGCTTTCCTGGTATTGATAAAGCTTACGCTATCTCGGCTGGTCGCGAAATCCGCGTCATCGTTGAACCTAAACAAATTGATGATCTATCCGCCCTTAAGCTAGCACGGGAAATTGCCGATAAGATTGAAGCTACGATGCAATATCCAGGCGTCATTAAGGTGAATGTAATCCGCGAAACTCGCGCTATTGAATATGCCAAATAAAACCGCAAAATCATCGACGACCGCCCAAAAGTCGCCAAAGATTTTTCGGCAACGCTTTACTAAAAAAGCTAAAATTCAGATTGCGGCTTTCATCGCTGTCGTTGTAGCTATCGTTATTTATGCCTGTATTGACATTAAATATCATGGCCCCTTCTATAATTTCGGCATTTTTCTATCTGACAAAGAGGCAGTCAGTAAAACCATCACATCTATGGGTATTTTTGCGCCATTGGTCTTCATTCTCATGCAGATTGCCCAAACTGTTATCTCGCCCATTCCAGGCAACATCGTTGGCATTGTTGGCGGCTTTGTCTTTGGTTGGTGGGGTGTACTTTGGACCACGGTAGGATCTACGCTCGGCTATATCATTGTGTTGGCATTAACGCGGCGCTTCGGTCGTAGTTTTGTCGAACGCGTGATTTCGCCAGAACTCTTGAAGAAATTTGATTATTTAGCTAAAGAGCACGGTGCAATGGTGTTCTTTTTGATTTTCTTAATTCCAGGTTTACCGGACGATGTTTTAATGTATGTTGCTGGTCTAACAGAGATTCCAATTAAGAAATTGGTCTGGTTGGCCGCGGTCGGCCGTTTACCGAGTGTTATTGGCAGTAACTTAATCGGCAGTAGCGTTGGCGATTCTGATATCACTGGCGCAATTATCATCACGGTGCTTTCACTTGTTGTTGTCATTGTGGCTGCAGTCAAGCGTGATGCCATCTTGAAATTCATTAACAAAGACCGCAGAGAGCTCTCGGAAAAAGTTGACCGCATTGAGGAAGACATTCAGGAAGATTTAACCAAAAAGCACACCAAATAGTACTTTTATTTCAGAATATTTGTTAAAATATAAGCATGAGCGTTGATGACGCAAAGATGCAGGGAGAGGTTGATTTTAACCCGTCGCAAGATAGGAATGCTGCTAGTGACCAAGCGCAAAATGGCCACGTGAGTGAGCAGCCAATTTCTAATG
>CAZAAQ010000008.1:0-27701 GCA_964483505.1 uncultured Candidatus Saccharibacteria bacterium
TCATGGTTGGGCACATAATGCTAACGGTGCCAGCTTGGCGTAACAAACGGTAAAAGTATGGGTTGTCTGTCGTGGGGTTAGCATGGCGATCGGCAAATTGTTGACCGATTCGATTGCCCCAGAGGCTTGAACATAATAGTACGATGAGGCCCATGAAGGAAGCTTCTTGTAGAGCGGCAGGGAAAACACTGTTAGTCATAGTAGAAAAACTACCGGTATTTAGGTTGAACCCCATTTTGATGGCAGTGTTATAGATTTCCATTCCAATAGCCATCGAATAGGACATGATGAGTCCGAAAATAAATTTTTGTAATTTAGTTTTTAGCATAATTGCTCCTTTATAAGTTAGTTGCAAAAAACGGCGCAATCTACTGTTAAGATAGACTACGCCGTTTGACTTATTTCTATATAACTAGAATGATAAATGCGTGATTTTTTGGTGCGGGTGGAGAGAGTCGAACTCTCATCTTATCCTTGGGAAGGATACATAATAGCCGTTATACGACACCCGCGACAAGATAAGTATAACAAAACCCGTTAAAAAAGACGAGTTTAAAGCAGAAAAAAGTATCCTTCGGAAAGGATACTGACGGTGACTAATTTGGCGGGCTCGACCAGAGTCGAACTGGCGATCTTCTCCGTGACAGGGAGACGTACTAGACCACTATACCACGAGCCCAATAGGGTAAGTATATAGGATGTTCAAAAAAAACACAAGATGTTGTATACTTTTATTATTGCCGTTGTAGCTCAGTTGGTAGAGCAGCTCATTCGTAACGAGCAGGTCGCTGGTTCGACCCCAGTCAACGGCTCCAATTAAAAAATGACTTACGGACTGTAAAAAGTTCGTAATTTTTATGCTTGAATTTAGGAATCAAAACCTGATAATGAGGCATTAGTATATTAATTGCAATTTTGTCTTTGTTGCATAAAGTTGCAATAATGACATATTCACCTATCTATTTTATCCTCCCATATTTTTCGAATTAATCTTAATGAGAGTGTTGAGAAAATAAAGCCTATAACTGGCACTAAAGAACTCAAAAAGATATTATTATAAATTCTGACTAAATATGAATATGCTATAACTACCGCATAAGTCAGAATACAAATACAGATTTTTCTAGTCCAACTAGTTTCCCATTTCTTATCGAGTTCTACTCTTTTATTCCTTTTTTTAATATTGTTAACTTCTTGCTCTACTTCTTTAATATCCATTGCTAAAGTCCTTCTTGATTTAAGCATTTACTAATTTTGCACACTTTTGGTGCACACCAGAATCTTTTCTATAACGATCTTTTATATTTTCAAGCTTTTTTGCCTTTCTTGATTTTGCGAATCACAAAGAACGCGATGACGCCAGCAACTAGGATGCCGCCAGCGATGCAAAGAATGAGTGCTAGGGGGTTGAAAGATGATTTTTGGGCGGTATCGGTTGCGGTAGTATCCGTGGTGTCGGTGGTTGGTTCGGTATAGGTGTCGGTGTTGCCGCTAATGGCAGTGCCGTTAACGTAAAGCATGTGTCCGTTGAGGTAAATATTAGAGTTGTCAGATATGGCGTTGGTGAGCGTATCGACATAAGAATCGGCCGTTAGCACGAACGTTGAGTCTTTTGATAGGTTAAGCGAGATTTTTTTAGCTTGGTTACTGGTGTCAATGGCTCCTTTAAAGACACTTTTGTTTTTGAGCGACATCGCAAGACTTGAGATTTTATCAACAACGATGTTGCCCGATGAAACTTTTTGGTTATCTAAATTAAGTGTGACATTGCCGCCATTAGAACCTTGGGTGCCCCATTTGCCAGATTGGATGCGTAGAAAATCGCCGACCGAATTTAAGATAGTATTGTTGGTGAGATTGATAGTGGCGGTGGTGTTGGTAACGAAAAACGTGTCACCTTTGTTGGTAGTAAGAGAAGACTCGGTCGCGCTGAAAGTGGCATTGCCGGTACTAGCGTCGCCAGACATGGATTGGTAAAGAAAAATATTTTTGTAGGTTTCGGAATTGCCATTTAGGGTAGTGTTGGTGTCGGTGACTGAGGAATTATTAAGGGTGACGGAATTGGCACCTTCGATAACTACGCCTTCAGAGGCGGAGGAGGTTAGGGCAGCGTCATTAACGGTAATGTTTGCAGTGGAATAAATGGCCGGACTGCCAACGCCGCTTGTGGTGTAGGAGCCGTCGTTGGCCACAAGCGTGCCGCCATCGCGGTCGCTACGAATCGCTGCGGATGAGTTGCCGCTGGTAGAAACGGTTAAATTATTGGCATTGATGGTGCCGCCGCCGGCGACCATGATGCCACCGGAATTGTTGTTGGAAGTAGTGATTTTGGTATCACTGATGTTAATAGTGCCATTACTGTAAGCAAAGACTGCATTAGCATGCGCTCCGCTTGTAGTAATCGTGCAACCGTTGAGATCTAGCGAAGCTCCATTATAGACGAGCACGGCGGCGTTGGTGCCATAAAAATCTGCATTTTCGCTGGAAGAGTCGCCGGCTTTGGAGATTTTACAATTTGTAATAGTGCTGGAGCCGCCCGTAGCCAGTAAAGCGTTTTGACTGCCAGTTGAGCTAGCGTAGGAGGTTCCATCAACGGAGGTGTCAGTAGAAAGAGTAGTCGCGCCATTGTAGCTGACGCTGGCGGCAAAACAGAGAGCAGGGAGAGCAATTAAGGATAATGAGACCGGGGCGGCGGTAGCAATAATGGATTTAACTTTATTCATGATGTTTTACTCTCCTTATACAATACGTCTTATAGATATAGTATAAGCTAAAACCTAAAAATGGCTAAAATATCCATATTAATCTGGCTTTAATGGATGGAAGGCCCTGAACTGGAAAAGGTTCGTGATTTTATGATAGAATAGGTTAGAATCTTATGAAAGAATTAGCGGAAGACTATAAGTCTATCTTCAAAAAAGACCGTGGTTTGTTGTGGTGGATGGGGCTGGACTTTTTGTTGAGCGTTTGGCTATTTGTGTTGCCGATTGCCAACTTAAACCCGGCCAAGCCAAAAGTTTGGGCGCGCTATTCAGACATTGGGAACGGCTATTCGCAAGGTGATTGGTGGTATTTACTGTCATTTTCGATTTTGGCGATTGTTTTAGGTGTGGGTCACGTTTTGATTAGTGCTCGGTTGTACACAAAACGCGGAAAAGATATTGCCCGTCTGTTTTTGGGAATGAGTGTGGCGATTATTATTATCGCGATTCGATTCCTAATGAGTATTGTCGGAGAAGGATGATGTCAAAAATAATTGAGCTGCCAACTGGTAAGCGGACGCGATTGTACCGTTTTTTTGAAATTTTGCCGTTCTTTTTGAGTGCCTCTATGGTGGTGTTGCTAGTGGTGCTCTCGGCGATATCGCCAATTTTGAGTTCGGCTTATTTGTTAATTATTGTGATTATGAGCTTGGTTAAGGCAGTGGGAATTGCTTTTCGGACAGTACAGGGTTATAAAGTTTTGCAACAGGGTATGCGAGTGAATTGGGTGGCTAGATTGGATGATTTGGAGAACCCTAGTGAGAGTTACGATAGATTAGCTGGTACGCACAGTGACGCCTACGATTACGATATGCATTTAAGAAATTTGTGCATGATGGCTGCTGCTGAAGATGGCTATTTTCCCAAACCGAGCGAAATTTACCATGCCGTAATTGTGACTTTGTACAACGAGACATTGGATGTGCTAATTCCGACCATGGAAAGTTTGATTAAATCAAATTATCCAAAAGACCGGATGATTATCGTAATAGCTTATGAAGCACGGGGCGGTGCAGCGGCAGAAGAGGTGGCAAATGCGTTAAGAGCGCGTTATGCGGACAATTTTGGAGCGTTTTTGTTAGCCAAACATCCAGATGGCATCAAGAATGAAGTGATTGGAAAAGGTGGCAATATCACCAATGCTGGGAAAATGCTAAAAAAGTACGTAAAACAAGTTGGTTTGCGATATAGCGATGTGATTGTGACGACGCTGGATTGCGATAATCACCCACATCCTTGCTATTTTAGCCAAGTTGCCTATGAATACATTGTGCACGAAGACAGAAAGCGCATGAGCTACCAGCCAATTTCTTTGTTCACGAACAATATTTGGGACGCGCCAGCAGTCACGAGGATTGTGGCTTCAACTAACTCTTTTTGGAACGTGATTTGTTCAATGCGTCCACATACGTTAAGAAATTTTGCGTCGCATTCGCAGTCATTAGATGCATTAGTCGAGATGAACTTTTGGAGCGTGCGCACAATCGTAGAGGATGGTCATCAATATTGGCGTAGCTTATTTTATTTTGACGGTGATTATGAAGTTTTATCGATTCGAGCGCCAATTTATCAGGATGCAGTGCTAAGTGATACATTATTCAAGACGCTCAAAGCTCAATGGGTACAGCTTAGACGGTGGGACTATGGGGCTAGCGATGTAGCTTATGTAGGCACGTATATGTTTTCGGAGAAACGTACGGTGCCGATGTCGATTTTGTTTCCGAAGTTTTTGCGTTTATTGGATGGACATGTGACTTTGGCGGCCGTGGCGCCAATTATCGCTTTCGGTGGCTGGGTGCCATTAATTTTCCGGTTTGAATCACGCGATTTGCTTTCGCATAATTTGCCGTTAGTAGTGAGTTATATCCAGACAGTGGCCGCTTTGGGATTGTTTGTGTCGATTATTCTTTCAATGAAAATGTTGCCACCGAGACCACGGCGATACAAGAAGTCGAAGAATATCGTGATGGTATTTCAATGGGCGTTGTCGCCGATTATTTCGATTGTTTATTCTTCATTCACGGCGTTCTATTCTCAAGGTAGACTGGCGTTCGGCAAGTATATGGAGAAATTTGACGTGACGGATAAAGCGGTTAAAAAAGAAGATACTTGAGGGCCTGAACAAAAATATTAACTGAGTTGAAATATATGTTGTAATGTTTACAACATATATTTTTTAAGATAGAGTGAGTAAAATTTTTTCGAAATTATGACGATGATGTTTTGATTGAACTCATGTTTGTGAGGCCTTTTTGGTTCCGTTATGCTGGCTGTTGTGCGGGGCGAGTATTAACGAAATAAGGAGGAAAATGAAAACTAAAATAGTTATGACAAATATTGCGGCGTTGTCGGCATTAGCTGCAATAATTGGTAGTCAATTTGCGACGGCGACGGCTGAGATGGTTGTATATGCCAGCGATAACCATGCAGTGACGATTAATCGCAAGATTGAGCAGGTGACTAACCCGGTGACGAACACTTTTACTTACCAATTGCACGAGGACGGGAGCAATCCGGGACTAGTTACGAATTTACCAACACTATCAAATATCTCATTTGACGAAGCAAGGCCGGATAGCAGCGCTAAGGCGGTTTACCAGACCATGACGGTTGATTTCTCAAATACAGTTTTTCCAAAGTTAGGCGAGTATAAATTCATTCTAAATGAGACGAGCTCATCTGATCCGGCGAATTATCCGGTAGACGAAGGACATGTTTATTACATTTATGCGTCGGTGCGCAATGACTTGAATGCCAATAATGCGCCGACTGGAAAGTTCCGCTTTAGTGTTGCGGTACAGACAAGAGACCATGATACTGGTGAAAAATGTGATTTCAACTTTAGCTCTGTGGCTAAACGCACCTACATTCAGCTGTTCAATAACGTCACTGGCAATATGGCAGAAAAAGATAAGTACTTCAAATATCAGGTGACGATTAAGGGCGTTAATAACGGGCATGAATTTGTTATAAATGGCCAGGATAGTAATGTCACATATGATAATTCGGCAATTACCACCGGTAACAGATTTGTCGTTGGGGAGACGACTTATATTTATCTAAAACATGGGCAATCAGCAACAATTGGGCAGTATAGCGATACGTTGAATCAAATTCCGATTAACGCTACATACGATATTGTAGAGTTGGGTGCGGATGACTATACGACAAGGATTGATGGCGGTTCAGAACCGAGTAAAACTTTAACTGGTAAAGTTGCAATAGAAAAGAATCCTAACGGAGTGGAAGATGCGGCATTTTATTCATCAAATGTTTCGGTATTTGTAAACTCAAAGGATACTAGCGTATCAACGGGCGTATTCTTGGATGTGCAGCCATATTTAGTTGGTATTGGGATCTGTTTAAGCGTGGCAGCGATTGGCGTAGTATTTGCCTTAAAACAGCGCAAAACGCGTCAGTAGAAGATGAAGATCAGGGGACGTTACGCGTACTCATTAAGGCATGTCGTAGGGAAAAGCTGCATGTTGTTAGCGACAATAATTGGACTGGTTGTTTGCTTTGGCGTAGCTAGAATAGACGGCGAAAGTTCATTAAGTCAATTTGGCGATGGGGATTTGGCTATTTATGCAAAAGTTTGTCGTAATTATCAAGTTGGCGATGCGGTTATGCTAAAAGATGGCAGGGTGGAGCGCATTGAGGCGTCGCTAAAAGGTGGAGCTTTGTGGAAGGTGGCAGAGAACAGCGACGGCGACAATGATGATAAGAAGACTGACGTTGTAAGTGATAACCAGATTGAGGGTAGAATAATTGGCAAAATTCAGACGAAAAATTTCTAATTCACGAGAGCGTCGGTTAGAAAAAGTCGAGCAAGTGATAACGAGATTGACTCTAATGTGTTGG
This sequence comes from uncultured Candidatus Saccharibacteria bacterium, assembly GCA_964483505.1. Lineage (GTDB taxonomy): Bacteria > Patescibacteriota > Saccharimonadia > Saccharimonadales > Saccharimonadaceae > UBA2834. Next base: position 6,624 of record CAZAAQ010000008.1, read on the forward strand.
CTACCGATGGCTGGGTTCTGTTTATACGCGTATGTTGATTTTGTAGATATACAAGTGAAAGCCCAGACTCCAATTGAGGTGATAACCGCTAAACCAGATGCGGCAAATGGATACACATTTACGAATTTGCGTGATTTAAACAGTGATGTAGTTGGCTGGATTGAGCTAACTGGTACAAAGATAGATTTTCCAGTTTTAAAAAGTGATGACAATGAATATTATTTGCGGCGTGACTATTTACAACGATATTCGATTTCTGGAAGCATTTTTATGGATTATCGGAATAACAAAAATTTTGCCGATAACGTGTCGGTTGTGTATGGACATAGGATGAGTAAAGGTCAGATGTTCTCGGATGTCGGTAGATATGCCGAGAAGGACTTCTTTGAACGGTACGGGTCAGGCTATTTGACTACGGCAGATGGCAAACGGCATAGACTAACAGTCTATGCTTATGCCGTGGTTAATGCTGATAACAGCCTTTATAGTGTTGACTCAATAAAAGGGTTTAGTCCTAAAGCACTGCTGCCTATGGTACTGCCAGGTGTCAGGTGGGGAAGGCTAGACAATATCCAGGACGCCGCGCGAGTAATCATATTATCTACTTGCGATACGGGTTCAAAAAATAATCGAGATATTTTATTAGTCGGTCTTGGAGATTAGTAGACGCTAGCGACGTTTTTTAACGAAAAGAGAACCGAAGCCGATTAGGGAAATAGAAATAAGACCTATGGTGAGCAACTTGATAATTGAATCTGAGGTATTCGGATTGTCAGTTACTGGTGCGATGTCTTCTGGAATTTCCAGATTAATCTGGTATTCGACGCCTTTGTAGAAAGTTGAGATGGTGGTGGACCCTGCTTTTAGCGGTACGATTTTGCCATCGACGATTTTTGCAATGCTATTGTCGGCGACGGTCCACTTAAAGGAAGCGGCGTACTCGGATTCATCCGTAGAACCTTCTGGAATGTAGAAATTTAGATAAGACAAATCTTGGCATTGTGGGGCATTAGTTGTCCAACCATTTTTTATTTGGGTGCCATAATAGGAATCGTAGCCGTCGCTATAGATCCAGCAGTCATAGCCATTTTTGCTTCTTACGTCTGAGGCTAGATGATTTGACAATTCGGTCAACCCATCAAAATAACTTTCTGGCGTAGAGTCTGTATCGTTTAAATGTAATGATATATTTGCCGATTTACTATCGGCTACTTCTTCGTAGATTAAGTTAAAAAATGATGATCCGTCCACGTTGTGGTATTTGTATGTGTCAAATTTAATAGTTGTGCCTGGATAATTATTGCCCACATACTTATAGTTCGGTATTTGGAAAAGCTCATTGCTAAAGTCAATTGACATATTGCCTTTGTAATACCAGTTTGGGTATAGAGAGTCTTCCGGTAACGGTTGATAGCTGGAAACATTTGCTAGCTGAAATCCAGTGAAATCAGTGTAGCCATTGCTTGCAGTAAGTCCTTTACTCGACCAAACTAAGTCGGACTTGATAGGTGCACCATAAGTACTGTTTATCACATTGTCTATGTTTAGAAAATTGAAAGTAGTGGAACCATCGCTCCAAGAGTCGATTGAATTTTTTGTCGCATATTCAAACCCGTCGTAAGTAGTTGGATCAATGGCAAAAACTTGACTAGATTGGCCAGCGATAGCATTAATGCCAGAGAGGGCGGAAAGGGCAGTGACTCCTAGGGCAACTTTTTTGACAGATTGGCTACCGTGTGCGGAAAAATCACCGGTTTTTTGGTTTTTTGTGACAAATGTCGCTTGTCTTGGCATATTGATTTTTCCTTTTTTGTTTTTTTGCATGCCCGAATTGGCAATTGCTTTTGACCTTAGTCGTTAGGAATAATTAAAGCACAAGCGTTATATATTTGTCAAGTTTTTCGCTGACTTAATCTGTTCTTATGATGTTGCTGTAGTAATAATCATCGGCTTTCGAAATATTTTCAATGTTGCCTCCTGCTAGTTTTTCTAGTTTGAGAGAGCAGAGATTTCTTTCTGTAATTGGCAGATAACGGTTGGAGTAAAGGCTACGTTCCCAGTAACGCGCAGCACGTTTTTTCCAATTTAAAAAGCCGGTACGCATTATTTGATCTTGTGAAGTAGCGATTAGATTTTTTTCGACAAAATCAAAGGAACTGATAGTGTCGTTGATTTTCTTGCGAAGCGCATTGGCATTGTGATGTGTGTTGGTGCTGGAGCTATCAGATTGTACATAATAATAGTGAGCGGTCGGATTGACAGCATAGGTTTTGACATTTGGCATGATAAAAGTCGAGAAAATGATTTCTTCGCCAGAAACCTGATGCCGCAAATTACGAGAAAAGATGCTGAGGTTTTGTTTCCACAATTTAGTTTTATAAATTTTATTCCAGACGACATACCATGGGTAGCAGCGACTGGCTTCGGACCAAAATAGTTCCTTAATAGATCGATTTTGGTCTTTTGGATTTGGTAAATAGGGAAAAACAAAACAGTTTGGTTGAACGTAGTTTTCGCCATTTTGGTTTTGCATGATAATGCCGCCAACGGCGATATCAGCGGAGTTTTGCTTTGCTGCGTTCAGTAATTTGTCAAAATAAGCTGGGTCAACATAGTCATCACTATCGACAAAACCAAGATACCTTCCGCGAGCTTTCTTGACTCCGGCTAAACGAGCATGGAAAAGTCCGCTATTATATTTCAAATTAATAACTTTGATGTGATGATTATGGCGACGACAAGTGGCAATAATTTCTTTGGTGTGGTCTTTGGAGCCGTCATTGACACAAATAATTTCGTAGCTAGTTTTAGGATTAAGTTGAATGCTGTCCAGACAACGCGCAAGTGTCTGCTCGCCATTGTAGACTGGTACAATGATGGATAAATCTGGTAAGATAGAGAGCTTAACATTAATTTTTTGAAAGATAGCTTTCATCGGTTTAATTATACCGTAGAAGTACAAAAACGTGGCTACTGGGCCACGGTTTAAATCAAAATTGGTGGAGTGTAGGAGGGTCGAACTCCTGACCTATTGATTGCGAACCAATCGCTCTACCAACTGAGCTAACACCCCAATAATGGTGGGTCGCGAGGGGCTCGAACCCCCGACCTCCTCGGTGTAAACGAGGCGCTCTAGCCAACTGAGCTAGCGACCCACGGAAGTATTATAGCATAACTCTTGAAGGGAAAAGAAAAATGCCTAGGCGTTTAAAGCCTAGGCATTTAGTGTGCAACTTACAATAATGGAAAGACGACTTGCATCGCGATATCCTGGAACGGGACGTGCGGTTCGAGAGGAATACCGGCTTGCTGCAGCAACAGAATGTTGCCAAAAGTCAGGCTGCTAAAATCGGTAAAAACTTTTGGCATGTCCTTTGCTATCAGATAGCCAGCAAAGTAGCTGGCATCTTTCGGGAAAGCATAGTAGCTCTTACTATCAGTGTCTGTGATGCCGCGATAAGCACGGTAAGTGATATTCCATGCCTTTTTGATGGAGGCATCCCAATCGGCTGAGTCGTGACGATAACTCGCTAATCCACAGATGACTTCGGCGGTTTCGCCGAAACTTGAACCGCGACAAGCTTGGTCGATGGCGATAGTGTAAAGCGGTGTTGGGGCGGCGTCTTCGCATCTGCCGGTGAGATTACCTTGGATAATGACATCGGAGAGCTTGGCAGCGCCTTCGTAGAGTGTTTCATCGTCAGATTTCGCGAGGAGACCAATTAGTGGATAAAGTGGTGAGACCTCGTGAACTAACTTTTTAAACAGAAATTGTGAATTAACCGAACTGCGCAAATGGCATTCAATTTCGTGGCCAATGAGTTTGAGCAATTCAATGCCATTAACATGACGGCGGGCTGGGATAATGATTTTTTGTGAACCGCTAGAACCACGATCGCGTACGTCGATGGCGGAAGCTGTATCACTGATTTCGCAGCTCCAATCGTCAAAGCCGTATTCGGCTAGAGCGATTCCGAAGTAATAAGCGATTTCTTTGGCGTTAAATTTTTTGTTCTTTAACGCGGCGACTTCTGTTCCGGTGATGATGCGAGGCGAGTCGAACGGTTTTTTGGGTGATTTTTGATTCACTCCGTCATAGGCAGCTACAACTAAACTGCTGTTGAGCCTGCCATACTTCTTTTGCAATATCGCTTTGCTGTTGCCGTCGTTTTTGCTGAGAATACTAGCGGCGAGCTCAATAGTGAGCTTGGCGTCCGCAATGCGCTGACTCAGCAACTCAAAAACGACAGAGCCTTCAATTGAGCAGGAGGTCAAATTGATATTTGAATCCAGCTCCATTCTGGCACGCTCCAGTGGTGCGGCCATTTTGGTAATGTTACTGAGAAGTGCTTCATTGTACTCAAAGTGTGGGTTAGTGAAAGTCTTCTCTGTGCTGACTCCTACGTGAGCGGTCTTAGCCAACCAGCTTTCTTTGGCGGAAAGCAGATTTGTTGGCGTGACAATCTCGACGGGATTCAATTTACTGCAAATTTCTGCAATTTCTTTGGCCGCTTGATCAGCGGCAGGTTTGTTTCGATATAACAAACCAAACACCCCCTTTTCCTAGATGATTTTAAAGTGCGTAAGTATGTTGCATATTATAAAATAAAAGTTGTTATAAGGCAATAGTAAACAGAAGGTCAAATGTCTTATCTTATATGGTATAATATAAAAATATAATTTAATCGAAAGGGCAGTGATGTCGGATGTATCAAGTGTAGAAAAAATGCGCCATTCGCTCAGTCATATCATGGCGGCGGCAGTTAAGAATTTATATTCTGGCACCACAACAACAGTTAAGTTTGGTGTTGGTCCGGCCGTGGAAAATGGCTTCTATTATGATATGGATTTCGGTGAGACCAAGATTACCGATGATGATTTGGCTAAGATTGAAAAAGAAATGCGCAAAATTATTGCGAAGAATCTTAAGTTTGAGCGTAGTGAACGTTCGCGCGAAGATGCGCTAGCTTGGGCTAAGGCCAATGGACAAAATTATAAAGCCGAACTCATTGAGGGCATTCCGGAAGGTGAGACAATTTCTTTCTATAAAATTGGCGATTTTGAAGATTTATGCCGTGGGCCGCACATTGATAATATGCAACAAATTGGCGCTTTCAAGTTAATGCGTATCTCGGGTGCTTACTGGAAAGGCGATGAAAAACGCGAACAAATGAGCCGAATTTATGGTGCGGCATTTGAAACGCAAGAAGAGTTGGATAAATATTTAGTGAGATTAGAAGAAGCAAAGAAGCGTGACCATCGTAAGTTGGGCAAGGAACTAGATCTTTTCTGTTTTTCAGATTTGGTTGGTGCGGGTTTGCCTTTGTTCTCGCCACGTGGCACTATTTTGCGCGATAAATTAGCTGATTATTCATTGTCATTGCGGGCTGCTGAAGGTTTCGAAAAAGTCTGGACGCCGCATATTACAAAGACGGATTTGTATAAGACCTCTGGTCATTTTGCCAAATTTGGTGACGAGTTATTCATGGTACATTCACAGGTGAATGGGGAAACTTTTGCTTTGAAGCCAATGAATTGCCCACATCATGCGCAGATTTTTGCTTCACGTCCACGCACTTATCGGGAAATGCCGGTACGCTACATGGAAGCTACGACAGATTATCGTGATGAAAAAACCGGTGAGCTCGGCGGTTTGTCACGCGTGCGTTGCTTGACGCAAGATGATAGCCATGTATTTTGTCGAGACACTCAAATCAAGGATGAGGTAAAACGCCTAGTTGGCATCGTGAAGGAACTTTATGAATTGGTAGGTATGGCTCATTTGCGAGCACGATTATCTTACCGCAACGATGAGGACAAATATCTTGGTGATAAAGCTTTGTGGGATATGGCGCAAGGCCAGATTAAACAAGCGGCTATTGATAATAATTTGGAATACTTCGAAGCCGAGGGTGAAGCCGCCTTTTACGGACCAAAAATTGATTTTATGGCTGAGGACGCCATGGGTCGCGAACATCAACTTGCCACGATTCAGCTTGATTTTGTACAACCTGAACGTTTTGGCCTGACCTATATCAACGAAAAAGGTGAAAAAGAACGCCCAGTGATGATTCATCACGCGACGTTAGGCTCAATCGAACGCTTTATGAGTGTATTTATTGAGCATACGGCTGGCTGGTTTCCTTTCTGGTGCGCACCTGAGCAAGTCAGAATTTTGACGATAAATGATTCAGTCAAAGATTATGTTAATAAAATTGAAGGTATTTTAAAGAGTACGGTGCTGGATAAGCCGTTAAAATACAACGAAATTCGTTACAAACTCGATGACCGTAATGAGAGTCTTGGTAAGAAAATCCGCGAAGCCACGGCGATGAAAATTCCTTGTGTGCTGATTGTCGGACCAAAAGACGCTGAAGCCGAGCAGGTGAGTGTGAGATTAAAGGATGAAGAGAAAAAAGTCGCTTTGTCCGAATTGGCCGATTTTCTAAAGAATCTAAAATAATCTAGTTGTATCCTAATATAAGTAAAAGCAGCTTTTTCTGATAGTTTTTGTGCTAAAATTAGTTTAAATATGGGCAGTAGTGGGAAAGATCTTGGTGAGTTTCAGGCTAGTGGTAGCTTAAGGCCGGCTGAGCCAGTTCAATTGTTGCGACGTCGAAGCAACAAGCCATTGATTTTTTGCTGCATTTTGTTGGCGATTATAGCGCTAGGTTTAGGTGGATATTTGGTGTGGGATAAATTTATAGCTAAGCATGAGGTTAACACTTGTGCTACAGTTACGCCAGTACAGGCTAGCGATACGACAAAAGTTAGCAGCGGTGAAACGCTTGAAAAAGCAAGTTTTGTTGTCAGTAATGCCATTGGCAGTTTGTTGATCACTGATCAGGGTGATGCCTATTTTTGGCAGAGTCAAGATTTGACAAAAACTTTGGGGAAGGGCTATGGTCTGAGCTTTAGCGATAAGTTTTTACCTGGTACTGCCGTGGTGGACCAACAGACCATCGCTAAAGAGTTTGGCGATAACGTTGCCAGTGCAGCAAATAAGAGTGTGTACAAATTAGATTTGACCGGTGAGCGGTCGGCGGTAGCAAACACAGAAACTGCGGATGGTTTTGTGAACTATAATTTTGTGATGGTAAATAGTGAAGGTAAAGTTGATTTATTAATGCTACGCCCGAGCGTGAAAGGAAACACAAAGTATTCAGCTGCCTGTGCAATGTTATATAAGGAAGTTGATGGATATAACAATATTGTGGCCGTTCAACAAACGGAGACACTTGAAGGCTCAAGAACCATGTTAACAGATGTAAATGGAAATAATGCGTTGTTAGATTTGACATCTTATGCTGATTTTGGCGTCGGTGTGTGCCATAATTAGAAAATGGCAAAAGATATATTGGCAGGTCTAAATGATGCACAAAAGGATGCAGTAAATACGTTATCGGGTCCAGTGCTAATTTTGGCGGGTGCAGGCAGTGGTAAGACTAAAACTTTAACGCATCGGATTGCGAATTTGATAAAAAACGGGGTAGCGCCGTATGAGATTTTAGCTTTAACTTTCACGAATAAGGCGGCAAAAGAAATGCGTGAAAGATTGGCTGGATTGCTCGATGCTAATAACTCATTCTCATTTATGCCATGGATGGGAACTTTTCATGCCATTTGCGTCAAGATTCTAAGAATAGAAGCGGCCGAAGTTGGTCTTTCAACTAAATTTGTGATTTACGACACCGATGATCGATTGTCTTTGATTAAACGGGCGATGAAGAAATTGCAAATTAATGATAAAAACTTGAAGCCTCGTGCGGTCGAATCCGCGATTTCAAAAGCTAAAAATGAAGGTAAAGACCCTGAAGATTTGGCGGCTGATGCGTATTATCCGCAGCAAAAACAGATTGCGGAAGTTTATGCTGAGTATGAGAAAGAGCGCCAGAAAGCTGATGCGGTAGATTTTGATGATTTATTGCTGTATGTAGCAAAACTATTACGTCGGCGCAAAGATATTAGATTAAAATGGCGAGAAAAATTTAAACATATCTTAATTGACGAGTATCAGGATACTAATCACATCCAGTATGAAATTGTAAAATTGTTGGTAAATGACGAGCGCAATATTTGTGCCGTAGGCGATGACTGGCAGTCGATATACTCTTGGCGAGGGGCAGACTTCACCAATATTTTGAATTTTGAACACGATTTCCCTGGGGCAAAAGTAATTAAACTGGAGAAGAATTATCGTTCAACTCAGAATATTTTGGATGCGGCCCAAAAGATTATTACGAAGAATTTACAACGTAGCGATAAAGTTTTGTATACCGATGCTGGCAAAGGCGCTCCAATTACCATCCAGGGGTTAAGAGACGAACAGGAAGAGGCGCAGTGGGTTGGTCGACAAATTTTAAAGAGTGGGCGCTCGTTATCGGATTTTGCAATTTTGTATCGCACTAATGCGCAGTCGCAAGCGTTTGAGCGCGCTTTTGTGACGCTCAGGATTCCATACAAATTGGTTGGCGGCGTCCGTTTTTACGACCGGAAAGAAGTGAAAGATATCATTGCTTATTTGCATTTGATTGTGAATCCTAATGACGTGGTGGCGCTTTCGAGGGTAATTAATGTGCCGACGCGGGGAATTGGCGAAGTTTCACTACAGCGGATTTTAAATGGCGATTTGAGCCATTTAACCCCAAAGACAATGAAAGTGTTTGAAAGTTTTAATAAGGTTTTGAATGATTTACGCCAAAAATATGCCGTGGAAGCTTCGCCGGCGGATATCATTGAAGAATTATTACAGAAAATTGCCTATCGCGATTATATTAATGATGGCGACAAGTTGAAGGCGGAAGAGAAGAACGAGAACTTGACGGTGTTGATTGGCGAGGCGGGTGCTTATAGCACGTTGGATGAGTTCTTGGCGGATGCTGCATTAATGTCAAGTACGGATGAAAGCGTAGGCGAGAATGCGGTGACGCTAATGACTTTGCATGCCGCCAAAGGCTTGGAATTTCCAGTGGTATTTTTGGTGGGAATGGAAGAAGGACTGTTGCCGCATGTGCGGTCCATGGATGAATCAGCGGACGATATTGAAGAGGAGCGCCGGTTAACTTATGTGGGCATGACACGAGCGATGCAAGAATTGTATTTAACTTATGCCATGTCGCGCTACTCATTTGGGGGAAAAAGTTATAATTTCCCGTCAAGATTTTTGCAAGATTTAGGGTTTGATCCGTATGGATTGTCTAATAGCGAAAAAGAACTGTTATCGGATGACGACGAGTTCGGAGAAGACGATTTCCGTGATGGCTGGGACTCGGATGGTGGCGATCCGTTTCCTTCAGACGGTCCAATTTATTGCTAACTTCCACTTTATTTTGTCGCTATAAGATGTTATAATGTGGTTATTATTAGCTCAGCAAGAGGCTGTAAAAAACAATGTGCTCTTGCTTTAACCAAAGGAGTGTTCATGCGAGAATACGAACTAACCGTGCTCGTTCATCCTGATTTAGAGATGAATCTTCAGCCGGCGACCGACAAAATCAAGGCTTTGATTGAGGACAATGGTGGCAAAATCACCAAAGAAGCCAATGAGGGGAAGAAAAGATTGGCTTACTCAATTAAGGGACAAGATTTTGCAGTCTATTATTACTACGAATTGGAACTTCCAGCTCAGGCCTTAGCAAAGATTTCTTCTGTGCTTAATATCACAGACGAAGTGATTCGCTATCTCTTGGTTGCCGTTGATCCACGTCGTGAAAAGATGTTAGCAAAGCGACAAGAACGCAAGTCGCAAGAAGAATCAAAAGAGGAGGAATAAACATATGGCGCGGGGATTTAGCAAAGCGATTATCATGGGGAACATTACGCGTGATCCAGAATTACGCAGTACGCCAAATGGGGCACAGGTATGTAGCTTCACGGTGGCAGTGAACCGTAACTATAAGGATAGCTCTGGGGCTCAGCAAGAATCGGTGTCATTCATCGATTGCTCAGCTTGGGGTAAAGCTGGCGAAATTATCGCGCAGTATGCAAAAAAAGGTAGCGGTATTATGATTTCCGGTCGTCTTGATCAGCGTAGCTGGGAAGACAAGGAAGGTCAGAAGCGCTCCCGTATCGAGATTGTAGTCGAAGACTTTAACTTCATCGGCGGCGCCGATGGTGGTAATGGCGGCGGCTCAGCTCGTCGTAGCAATAGCAGTAGTAGTGCAAACAGTGAATCTCAAGATGTCGCTCCAGATGATATTAGCGATGACCCAATTGATTTAAGCGAGATTCCATTTTAAGGAAAGGTAAATATGAAAAGATATAAGAACGATCCAAATATGTATTTTGATTATCGCGACGTAAAGACACTTCAACGTTATGTTGATGCTTACGGTCGCATCGAACCAATCGCCAAGACTGGTTTGTCGGCAAAACAACAACGCCAATTGGCAGTCGCCGTTAAGCGCGCTCGCCATCTAGCCTTGATGCCATTTGTCGCAAGTGCTTAGAGAAAACTATAAAACAGAGGTATTAATATGAGCTATGGGCCAACAGACCTAAAAAAGAATACTCTGATTACGCTAGATGGTCAGCCATTTAAAGTGATGGAATATTCACAAAAAGTGATGGGACGCGGTGGCAGTATCGTCAACGTAAAGGTTAAAAACCTAGTAACGGGCGCTTTGTTGCCGAAGACATTTAAAGGGCAAGAGAAGATTGAGCCAGCAGATGTAACCAGCCAAACTGTGCAGTATTTGTATAATGACGGTGATCGGTTCTATTTTATGGATCCGCAAAGCTTTGAACAGTTTGAGTTGGTATCTGAAATGGTGGGTGATGCCAAAGACTTTATGAAAGAGGGGAGTGAAGTCGATATTCAGTTCTATAATGGTACGCCAATTAACTTGGTGTTGCCAAAGAACGTTTGGTTGGAAGTAGAATATACGGAAACTGCCGTTAAGGGTGATACGTCTTCATCAATTGTGAAGGACGCAAAACTGGAAACCGGCGTAACCGTTAAAGTTCCAGCTTTTATCAAAACTGGCGATGTGATTTCTATTGATACAGAAACTTACGCATATCGCGAACGCCAGAAATAAAGGCGTAGTGCTAAAACTATGTCTGTAGAAAAAGATAATGGCCAGAAGAAGATTCTGGTCATTATTGGTCCGACTGGTAGTGGCAAGACTGGGTTAGCGGTTGAGTTAGCTCTGGCTTTTGACGGGGAAGTAATTTCAGCCGATTCGCGCGCGATTTATAAAGGCATGGATATTGGCACTGCAAAGCCGACTAAAGCAGAAATGCGTGGCGTGCCGCATTACGGGATTGATTTAGTGGAGCCAAACCAACGTTTTACGGTGGTGGATTTTTGCAAGTATGCTCAGCAAAAGATTCAAGAAATTCAGGCGCGGGGGCATTTACCGATTATTGCGGGCGGGACTGGACTTTATGTTGATGCATTGATATATGGTTATCATTTTGATGAAAATGTAAAAAATACTTGTTCGGACCGACAAGAGATGGACTCAAAGTATTTGGTAATTGGGATTGATTGGTCGAGGGATGAATTAAAAGCTAGATTGCTCCAAAGGTCGTATAAATTATTTGAACAAGATATCGTGACGGAGACGAAAAATCTGGCTGAAAAATACAGTTGGAACTTGCAAGCCATGAAATCAGATATTTATCCAATTGTGTGGCAAATGGTGCAGGGCAAAATTAGCCGAGAAGAGGCCATCCATTTGAATGCTACCGATGATTGGCATTTAGCGAAAAGGCAATTAACTTGGTTCAAGCGGAATCCAAATATTGTTTGGTTGCCGCTGGGCCAAATTAAGAGCTGGACAAGTAATTATTACAAAGGTTTGTGATTTTATACAAGCTTTGTGCTAAAATTAAGACAAGATGAGTAAAGAAAATACAATGCCCTTAGAAAAGTTATTCGGTTCTAAAACTAGAGCTAAGTTGCTTGCGTTATTCTTTGACAACCCAGATAAGTCTTATTATGTCCGAGAAATTACGCGCGTAATTGAGGAGCAAATTAATTCAGTGCGACGTGAGCTGACGAATTTAAATGCGCTCGGATTAGTAAAAATTGAGAACTACGAAAACAAAGTTTATTATTCAGCTAATATGAAACATCCATATGCTAGACCAATGACTGAGATTTTTTCGAGAAAAATTGATTCAGTACAGGACATGGATGTGCGCAAAACGACTTGGGAAGATTACATTCGACCAGTTGAAAACGTGATGGGCGCTTTAGTGGTGACGAATCGTTTACCTGGTCAAGAAGGTTTGGACATGTTAATTGTTGGTGATGATAAAGGCCACAAATTGACGCGTTGGGCAGAATTGGTTGAAAAGCGCCAGGGCAAACCATTGAACTATGCTATTATGAGCCGGGATGATTATTTATACCGTAAGAGTGTGAGAGACCGATTCTTGGCTGACCTGTGGTCGCTGAAGATTACGGAAAAATACGATCCAGAAAAAATACTATAGATAGAAAGGGAAAAAGATGTTTGAAATAGAACTAAAAAATCCGAACGAAATGACCATTAAAGCTAAGGACAGGGTCGTAAATATCAATGTCGCACAATCGAAAGTGGATGCTAATTTGGAAGTTGGCGAACTGCAAGGTGCAGGTGAATTCGAGTTGGGCGATTTGATTATCATCGCAACTAACCTAAAAGCCGGTGGCACGATGTACCGAGTGGATGTCGATGGGGTGAAGATTGGCATCGTGGGCGATACGGCAAAAATGGAAGATTTAGATGAGTTGGGCCCAGTCGACGTGTTAGGTGCGACCGATAGTAAATATGTGAGCGTAGTAGAGCCGAAGATTTTGATCCCGATGGGAAATATGGACTTTTCGGAGATTAAGGCTAGCGTAAACGTGGATAAAAAGCTTAAAATTAAGAGTCCATCGGCTTTGCCGGCAGTGCTTGAGATTTATAAGCTTGATTAGGCTTGTATTTTAGGTTAATCTAAGATATAATAAAGAACAGTTTTAAGATAATAAGAGAATAAAAATATGGCAATATGTGAGATTACCGGTAAAGGCAAGATGTATGGTCACAATGTGAGCTTTTCTCAGCATAAGACTCGCAAAGTTTTTAAACCAAACATTCAAAAGCGTACGTTTGTGATTGATGGTCAGAAAGTTCGTTTGAACGTTTCGACTTCAGCTCTCCGCACTTTGCGCAAAAAAGCTAACTAATTAACGGTTATTTGATACAATAAGGTAATGGATGTTTCAATCTATTACCTTATTTTAGTGTTTGTGATTACGACTTCTTCAATGGTGCTGCATGAATTAGCGCATGGTATTGTCGCTTACTGGTTAGGCGATGACACGGCAAAAAATGACGGACGGTTATCATTAAACCCATTGAAACATATCGATCCGGTGATGACGATAATTCTACCGTTGACGTTGGCGCTTGTGGGCGGGCCAATCTTTGGTGGCGCAAAACCAGTGCCGATTAATACACGAAAATTGAAATGGGGCGAATGGGGCTTCGCTTTGGTGGCGATTGCAGGGCCATTGACCAACTTTATCCTAGCTTTTATATTCTTCTTGATTGGACATTTTTCAAATACGCTGATGCTGAGTAGTAGTTTTTTGGGTATCGTGACAACGGCGGGTATGATGATTAATCTTGGCTTTATGATATTTAATTTAATTCCAATCCCGCCACTAGACGGTAGCAGAGTATTATATGCGCTGGCACCAGATGGGTTTAGAGACGTGATGCAGAAGTTCGAGCAAGTCGGTTTAGTAGTAGTGCTAGCTCTAGTGTGGATTTTTGGCGACGCCTTTTCGGCTTATATGACGGGGGCAATGGCTGGAGTAGTTAGCTTTTTTAATCTGTTAGTTGGTGCTTAAAATATTAACATGCTATAATAGAAGTGTCCCAAGCGGACTCATGATTTTCCTGAATAATCATGTTTTAGGGGGTTCGTGGTCTTGGTTCCGTGGAATCAAGATATAAGAACTTACCCACCGTGTTTGTATCACGGGAAAACATGTCTGCTTGGGACTTTTTGTGTCTTCAAGGTGATATAATGGTTATGTATGAAGCAGCGTATTCGGGTGACGGCGATATGCAAGAAGGATGGAAACGTCTTATTGCTAAAACGGGCTGGTGGTAGAATTGAGGGCGGGGTAAATTTTGAGCTACCAACCGGTAAAATTAACTTTGGTGAACAGCCCGATGAAGCTATGGCAAGAATTATTTATGAAAACACGGGTTCTCAGGCTCTAGTCTTGCGGCTTTCGGATGTAGTGACTTTCACGAATTTACAGGATGCGTCTGAACAAGGCAACTTATTTATTGTCTATGAAGTAGATTTGCAATCTTTATCATTAAAAATTACAACAGAAAGATATTCGGCATATAAGTGGACGAGTGCTGAAGAAATGTCATCAATGATTTTGGACGAAGCGTCGTCGATGGTGCTACAGATTACGGCTAGTAAGGTGACACAACTTGCCTCGCGAGTAATCAGCGTGAATGGTCAAGATACTTCTCAGAGTTTGACTGGTGATGTGGCGACAATCTATACCGACGGCGGTAGCCGTGGTAATCCTGGACCAAGCGGTCTGGGCTATTACATCGTGGGGGCAGATGGGCATGAATTGAAGCGGGGCGGCGAGTTCCTTGGATTTTCAACTAGCCGTTTGGCAGAATATTATGGACTGAAAGAAGGTTTGGAACAGGCTATTGATTTGGGATTAAAGCGAGTGAACTTTAAGAGTGACAGCTTAATGCTCGTAAACCAGATGAATGGGGTTTATAAAGTGAAAAATAAAGATTTGATGCAAGTGCATATGGATGTATTGAAGTTGCTGGAAAAGTTGGACATGTACAGCTTCACGCATATTCCGCGCGAACAGAACGTTGAGGCGGATACGGAAGTGAATAAAGTGATAGATTTTCATACCGAACGAGTAAAATATTGAAATTATGTTAAAATAAGAGATGAGCTCGCAAGAGTAGCCGCTGGCTTGAAAAATAGCGAGAGGAAAGTCCGGGCAGCACAGGATACGATAGTTGTTAACGACAACCGCGCGCAAGCGTAGGAAAAGTGCCACAGAAACAAAACCGCTTAGAGCTTCGGCTTTAGGTAAGGGTGAAAAGAGTAGGGCAAGAGCCTACAGATGTCGATGGTGACGTCGGCATGAGGTAAACTCTATCGGCTGCAAGGAGATCTAGATACCGTGTTCCGCGGATGGTCGCTTACCGCTTGATCCCGCAAGCAATTGTGGGACTAGATAGATGGCTACAGGTTTAGACGCAAGTTTAGATTACAAAACCCGGCTTATGTGCGAGCTCATTAAAAAATACTCGATAATCTTACCGAGTATTTTTTAATATTACAGTGGTGTACTACTTAACGCTTTCAACGATAGCAGTAAAGGCTTTTGGATTGTTCACGGCGAGCTCAGCAAGAACTTTGCGATCGAGTTCGATACCTTTTTTCTTCATGCCGTCAATTAATTGGCTGTATGAAATACCGTTTTCGCGGGCTGCATTGTTGATGCGAGTAATCCAAAGGCTGCGTAAATCGCGTTTGCGATTGCGGCGGTCACGGTAAGAGTAACGTAATGATTTAATCACACCTTGTTTCGCTAGGCGAAAACTGCGGGTGCGGTAATGTTGCATTCCCTTAACGGCTTTAAGGATTTTTTTGTGTTTGTTGCGTGCAGCAACTCCTCGTTTAACTCTCATCTTAGACTCCTAGCGCGGTTTTAATGTTTTTTGCAATTTTACCTTTGACGACAGCAGGAGTTTTCATGTTGCGTTTGCGGGCTTTAGATTTTTTGGCAAGGATATGGTTGCCGAAGGCGCGTTCGCGCATAATTTTACCAGTTCTGGTAATGCGGACACGCTTTGCTGTACCCTTATGGGTTTTGAGTTTTGGCATATAAATACCTTTCCTACTTTAGTTGATATATGAAACGCTTTGGGGTGTAGGGAACCGGTGGGCGTTTAGTGCAATGATTTTGATAGTTTACTTGTGGCGAACCATAAAAATCAGATTGCGTCCGTTCATTTGAGCTTTGCCATCAACGACAGCTTGGTCGCTAAGTTTTTCAACCATGCGATTCATCAAGTCGGTGCCGATTTCTTTGTGGGCCATTTCACGACCGCGAAAGACGATCATGATTTTAACTCGATCGCCATCGGCTAACAATTCTAAAATTTTACGGATTTTAATATTGAGGTCATTTTCCCCAATTTTCAAACCAAGTCGGATTTGTTTAAGTTCGCTACTTTTAGCGTTCTTTTTGGCGCGATTTAGTTCTTTCATCTTTTGGTACTGGAATTTACCCCAGTCGATGATTTTGACTACTGGCGGGTCAGCATTAGGGGATATCTCCACTAAATCTAAACCGGCATCTCTTGCCATAAGTTGGGCGTCGCGACTAGACATGACGCCTAGTTGCGCACCGTCAGCACTGATTACGCGTACCTCAGGATAACGAATTTCTCCATTGATGCGAGTATGCGAATTGTCTGTACTGATAGTAGTAGCTCCTTTAATTAAAACGACTTATGTTACGGGATATATTTTAACAAAAAATACAGGAGATTGCAAGAGATGGGTGAGATTAATCTGCGACAGTTTGGCGGTATTGTAGGGCTTCGGAAAGATGGCTAATGGTGATTTCGGGTGAAGATTCGATGTCGGCAATAGTTTGAGCGACTTTAATGACTTTAAAATAGGCACGGACGGATAAGTTCAATTTGGTGGCAGCGGTAGATAAAAAGTTTTTGGCACTAGTGCTAATATGGAGGAATTTTTGAATTTCTGCTGAACTGAGCGAAGCATTGTAAATTTCTGGTTGACCATAACGAGCATGCTGATTAGCAATGGCAGTGGCAATTTGGGTAGTAGCAGTCGTATGCTCACGAGTGCTAAATGTTGTATTTTTTAATATTTGAGATTGTGGAACCGGAGTCATAGTGACGGTTAGATCGATTCGATCGAGCACGGGGCCAGAAAGCTTTTTACGATAGGCTTGCAATTGATTGCCGCTGCAAGTGCAAGCGTGAGTCTTGGATCCTAAGTAACCACAGGGGCAGGGATTCATAGTGCCAACGAGCATGAAGTCGGCAGGATAAGTCACTTTGATGGCATTACGAGAGATAGTAACTTGATGGTCTTCGAGCGGTTGGCGCAAAGATTCTAAAATCCGACTAGGGTATTCTGGTAGTTCGTCTAAACAAAGTACGCCAAGATGGGCCAGTGAAATCTCTCCTGGTACAGCAGCGCTTCCGCCGCCGATGATAGCGCTAAGGCTAGCCGTATGATGCGGACTGCGAAAAGGACGAGTCCTAATAATGTCTTGGATGTCGGTGCCTAAAGAATGCAATTTGGTGACGGAAATTTGCTCATCGTAATTAAGCTCTGGCAATAAATCTGGAACGGTCTTTGCCAACATTGTTTTACCCGTACCGGGAGGGCCAGATAATAATATATTGTGATGACCAGCGACTGCAATGACCATAGCGCGTTTGGCCTGGAATTGTCCGTAAATTTCGTCGAGATAATAATGTCTATGCTTATCTTTTTGTGTATTTTTTACACACCGTTCAAGTGGAGAAATAGTAATGATTTGTTTGAGTGATTGCCATAATTCTTGTAAACTGTCGATTGGAATAATTTGAATATCTCTTGCAACTAGGGACGCTTGTGCGGCGTTGGCGGCCGGAATGTAGATTTGCTTGATTTGATGTTCTCTTGCGCATTCGATGATATTGATAATGCCCCTAACGGGGCGAAGCGTGCCATTCAAAGATAACTCGCCAACGAAGAGTTTATTGGATAAATCTTTTTGTAGCAATTGACCGCTGATGGCCAAGATGACCATTGCGATGGGGAGATCGAGCGAGGTGCCAATTTTCTTTAATTCGGCCGGTGCAAGATTGATGACAACTTTTTCGCGCGGAAAGGTGAAACCAGAGTTTCGGATGGCTGATCTGATACGATCTTTACTTTCGTCAATAGTGCGATTGGCCATGCCGACAATGTTGAGTGCTGGTAGCCCACGGCAGAGGTCTCCCTCGACCGTAACGAGACGACCGTTGAACCCATATGGAATTGCTGAACTGGCTTTTGCTGTGGTCATAGGGCTAGTTTGATTCTACCGCCATTGTCTTGAAAGCATGAGTGTGATAAGATAGAGCGCAGTTGGGGCTGACAAAGCTTAGACGAATTATTAACAATATGCAGGCGAGTCGAATTGTACCGTAAGTACTATTTATAAATGCAGAAAAAACTGCTAGTAAGCACGTGGCTTTCATGCCAGCTTACGCTTTAGCCTAAGATTCTTAGACTTGTTACCGACGGCGAGTTGTCATAGCCGTAGGTGATATTATATTTTTGACAATAAGGTCAACCTTGTGACGTGGGCTGATTCGAAAAATTAGTTATGGCGTTGGTAGAGTTTTGTGTATTCCAGCTTTATCAGATCTGCCGAGATAAAAGAATAGACTATGCTCGTAGAGTGCATATCTGAAGATTTTTCGGACCCGGAGGCAGTATCCGGCAGCTCCACCAGAATTTGATAAAAAAGAATCGCCCGAAAGGGCGATTTTTTAGGCTAAAAGAAAAGAGTCGGTAACTGCGAGGAAAACCGACTCTTTCGTGTGGAGTGTGGAGTTATTTTGGAATCGATTTTTGTTTTTGGCTTTTGATTAAAATTATTGTTCAAAAGCTACCTCTATAATAAGTGTTCAAAATTCTTGTGTCAATAGCAAAGTTGTTGTAATTTTTACTTAATTTTGACAGATAAAATCAAGATGAGGCAGGGCACGAAAATAGTTAAAATAATTATTTGGTTGGAGCGATCGATGCAGCAAAACAGGCTGATTAAAACGTTAAATACAGCACGCGGGGATTAATGGGCGGTTTTTAGACATTATCCGTCATGTTGTAAAAAATATATTTATTATAGATGAGCGCTTTGTATCTTTAATAAATATTTTATGTTGTAATTAATACAACTAATTTTGAACAAATAGATTATTGACATTTTGCTAATGGTTTGATATATTAGAGTTGTGCCTGAACAAAAATAAAAACGAAAAGCACAAAAACAAAAAGGAGTGTAGAAATTGGATCCATAGGTAAAGTGTATTTTGGCGTAGCGATTGGTTATTTCTAGCCATAAATTACAAAATATCTAGGAGTAACCTGAGCTTCGCCAAAACTTACCGAGAGGTAAGGAGCGTAGAGCGCGTAAATCATATACGAACTAGCACCTTGATACCCAAATAGAGTACGTATACAGATTTGCAAGGACTATGCCTCTCTATACGAGAGGCGGTCAACAAAAGCTAAAGGTAGAGCATCAGCTTGTGGCCATAAGTAATATATTTTTTGCCAGTTAAGCCGCTTTACCTTTGGCTCCATATAAGCCTTTTGCTTGGGGGAGGGGGATGAGAACAAGAACAAAGGGAAGGCTGTGAGATTGCGTAGGATTGTCGTCTATGCGAACTTGCGAACGCTTCCAGGTAGCCAACCGAACTGAACACGGTTGTGCTATAATTTGCCTATGAACAAGTGGTTGATAGTGCTAAGTGTTGTCTCTTTTTTCTTCATTGCAGCGATGATGTCTTTTACGTCACCGAGCGGAGTCGGGCCGTGGGGAATTTTGTTATTCTTCTGCCTGTGCTACGTGATGTTTTTGGGTCTTGCCGTTGGTGCGTGCAGGATTTTTTTTAGTCTTAAAGAACGACTGCGAAAAACAAACGGCAACATTCAACGGAAGAGTTATTACTATGGTTTAGTGGTGGCGTTAGCGCCGGTTCTGGTGTTGTTTATGGGCTCTTTTGGCGGGATTGCGATACCGGAATTATTAATGGTTTTGGGCGTGGAAGTAATCTTGTGCTTTTTTGTTGCGCACAGCGTCTT
Organism: uncultured Candidatus Saccharibacteria bacterium; assembly: GCA_964483505.1. Lineage (GTDB taxonomy): Bacteria > Patescibacteriota > Saccharimonadia > Saccharimonadales > Saccharimonadaceae > UBA2834. The sequence goes on from CAZAAQ010000008.1 coordinate 26,493, forward strand.
GTGATATAATTCTGCTTATGGATAATTTGGGCGGAGCTAGTAAAAAAGCCAATCAATTTGGTGCTCATGAACAGCATGAGCAGGCCGATAATCTTCAGGGCAGTATTGATGAGGCAAAATTTGCTGAGTTCTTAAATGAGCGAAGTGATTTACGCCCGGATGAACTTGAAAAACCGATGGAAGCGATTACGAGTGGGGAAACAATAGGGGCTGAAGACGGTTCTGAGACGGGTGCTGCGATTGAACCAGAAAAAAAGGTTGATCGACCGAAATCTGATAGCGGCAAAAAGGAGCAGCCTGATGATAAAACGCCAGAAGAGGCGGAGATTGCAGAAATTTATGTGCCACATGATGCAAAAGAAATTCCGAAAAAGTTCGTTAATCAAGTAAAAAAATGTGCGCAAAAATATGAGAAAAACCCACGTGAATTTTCAAAAATTATAGATTTTGCAAGATGGACGTATTTGAAAGATGCTTATGACCGAAAAATGGGTGATGGTCTGAACGGCCAAGGAGCGGCATGAACTGGCTAATGCAGATTTTGTTGCCGATTGCGGTTGTTTGTGCAGTATTTGCGATTTTGTGGCGAATTTTTGCGAGCGCAAAACGCGAACGTAAGAATTATGAGCGGGCATTGAAAATGGTGCCAATGCTGATTCATTTGCCGCCGAGTACAGATGATATTCAGGTCGGAGGGCGCGATGAGCGCGACGTGACAAATGAGGAATTGTCGCAGGCACAAGTGATGTATAGCATCATTTCATCAACGTTGACAAAAGGGTTGAAGAGCAAGCTATTCGGTCAAAAACACGTGAGTTTTGAAATTGTGGCACATGATGGACTGATTAAATATTATGCGGTAGTGCCGGCCGTAATGACTGAGGTGGTAACGCAGGCCGTGACGGCGGCTTATCCGACTGCACGACTAGAAGAAGTGGCTGATCCAAACTTTTTTAGCGATAAAAGTGGGATTGAGGCCGTAGTTGGAGGTGAATTAAGGTTAAAAGAAGATTACTGGTATCCAATTGCGACTTATGAGGATACTAAACATGATGCAAGCTTGGGCTTAATCAACGCTTTGTCGAATGCAAAAAAAGGCGATGGCGTGGGTGTTCAAATTATGATTCGGCCATTAGGCGATGGCTGGATAAGAAAATCGTTGGTGCGAGTACAAAATATACGTGATGGTAAAAAATCGCGGGCTGAGGC
>CAZAAQ010000008.1:27801-35791 GCA_964483505.1 uncultured Candidatus Saccharibacteria bacterium
TACGATCCGGGGAATCAAGGTATTTTTGGGCCACGTGCGCAGCATATGTTCCGTAACGCAGCACTATTATTGATGAGTGACCCGGCGGGCGGAACGTTTATTGATATTCCACGTTGTTTCATTGATCCAGAATTTGTGAAATCGAAGTTAAAGTACGTGACCGATAAGACGGTGTATGATTATTGGACCAAAGAGTTTCCGGCTAGCCAAAAGAGCAACGATGCGGGTGAAGTGACGAGCTGGTTCGTATCGAAATGGGGCCCGTTCTTAAGTAACCACATGATGCGTAATATTTTAGGTCAAACTAAATCTGGTTTTAATATTCGCGAAATTATGGATAATAAAAAGATTTTGCTCGTAAACTTGTCTAAGGGTAAAACTGGCGAGTTAAACGCAAAACTGTTGGGTATGATTTTCGTAATGAAGTTCCAGGCAGCTGCGATGAGCCGAGCGGATACGCCGGAAGATGAACGCGAAGACTTTTGTTTGTTTGTGGATGAGTTCCAGAATTTCTCGACCGATAGTTTTGAATCAATTTTGTCAGAAGCGCGTAAATATCGCTTGAATCTGATTTTGGCGAACCAGTTTATGACTCAGTTAACGGACAAAATTCGAGAAGCCATTTTGGGAAACGTAGGTACGATTATGGCGGGCCGTCTGGGTGTGACGGATGCCGAATTAATGGAGAAGGCGTTTACGCCAGTCTTTACGGCGGAAGACTTGCATAAAATGGCAAACTTTTCGGCCGTCGCTACGGTAATGATGTTCGATATGCCAAGTGCGCCATTTACGATGAAACTGCTGCCACCAATGGGTGAAAGTAGTGATGTTTTGATGGAGCGAATGCGTGAATATGCTTTGTCCAAATATGGGCGTCCAAGGGAAGAGGTGGAACAAGAAATTGAAGAGCGATTGGCGTCTACGGACGAAAAACCAGCCCCACGCCCGCCAGTAAATAACATAGATAATAGCCCAAGACCGAGCGCTACGGCTCAGATTGATAGTAAGCCAGCAGTAGCAGTTGATAGTAAGCCAGCAGTGGTTGTTGCAGAGGCTGCTACTGCGGTACCGGTAGCGACGACAGCGGCGGCGCCAAAACCGGTGGCACCAAAAAAGAATTTTTTGGATGCATGGTTAGAAAAACGCGCCAAATTGGAAGCGGAAGCAAAGACTGAGACTAGAGATATTATACAAGACAAAAAGGCCGCAGTTGCGCGTCCGGTGGCTTCGGCCCCGGTAATTTCGAGGCAGCAGCAAGCCCCAGCAACCGTTACGGTACCAGCTGCGACAGCGGCTCCTGTGCCAATATCTGCGACTCCAGTTGCAGAGTCAGAGAGTTTAAGCGCGGCTGGTGGTTCCGTATGGAGCAATGCGGCGGCAAATAACGTGGCGGCAGCAGCGGCAAATGAAGTTGCTAATACGGTTCCAGATGACGTATTGCAAGTTGGATCCGTCATCAAGATTCAACATGATAACCCGGCATCAAAAATGGTTGTGCCGACTGCAGCAAGTGTTGCACCAAAGCCGGCTAATCAGGGACAAAATGTGGTAGTAGCGCAGCAACAAACGGCGGGAAATATGCGCACCGAGCAAGATGGCGATGGCGTAGTGCTACGTTGGCGCTAAAGATAGGCTAACTTGAAAAAATAGAGACGGTATAGTAATATATTTATATATATTAAATCTATCAAGTTGAGGTAAGTATTCTATGGCTGCAGTAAAGAAGGCCGGTGGGGCTGAAGAGTATAATGCGTCCGAGATTCAAGTCCTAGAAGGGCTAGAGCCGGTTCGTAAACGTCCGGGTATGTATATTGGCTCAACTGGGTATGATGGCTTACATCACTTAATTAAAGAGATTGCAGACAACTCAATCGACGAAGCGATTGCGGGTTTTGCGTCTCGCGTCGATGTCACATTGATGGCAGATGGCGGTTGTAGAGTTGATGATAACGGCCGTGGTATTCCAGTCGATTTACATCCAAAGACGAAATTGTCGGCATTGGAAACGGTATTAACTGTTTTGCATGCTGGTGGTAAGTTCGGTGGCGGCGGATATAAAGTTTCAAGTGGTCTGCATGGTGTGGGTTCATCAGTCGTGAACGCACTATCAAAGCGCATGATTGCGGAAGTATATAAAGACGGTAAAGTCTATCATATTGAATTTGCAACTGGCAAAACCGTAGTGCCATTTAGCATGACCGGCAAAACCGAAAAACATGGTACGAGTATTACCTTTTATCCTGATGAAACTATTTTCAAAGAAACGACAACTTTTGATTATGATTGGGTAGTCAATTACTTGCGTCACCAGGCATATTTAACAAAGGGTATTCTAACTACCGTTTATGATGAGCGAACTGGCATGCGCGATTCCTTCTACTTTGAAGGTGGCATTAAGAGCTACGTGCGTCGTTTGAACGATGGTAAGGAAGTATTGGCGGACGATATTTTCTATGTCGAAAAACAAGTTGAAGATAGTGTTGTGGAAATTGCCGTGCAGTATAATGATACTTTCGCCGAAACTTTGCGCCCATTTGCAAACAACGTGTTGACACCAGATGGCGGTATGCACGTTGTCGGTTTTCGTACGGCTTTAAACCGGACAATTAATGATTATGCGCGTAAAAATGGTTTGTTAAAGGAAAAAGAAGAGAATCTAACGGCCGATGATATCAAAGAAGGTTTGACGGCAGTGATTCTGGTTAAACTTCCAGATCCACAATTTGAAGGTCAGACTAAAAACAAGCTAGGCAACCCAGAAGTCCGTGGCTACGTCGATAAGGTGATGAGCGAGTATTTTGCTTATTATCTTGAAGAACACCCAGAAGTAGCAAAAAAAGTAGTCAATAAAGCCACTTTGGCGGCTCGAGCCCGTCGTGCCGCACGTGCAGCGCGGGACAACGTGATTCGAAAAGGTGCCTTTGAAGGCTTGAATTTGCCATCAAAATTGGCCGACTGTTCTTCGAGAGACCGCACGGAATGTGAACTATTCATCGTAGAGGGTAACTCTGCGGCTGGTTCAGCAAAGGAAGGCCGCGATTCAAAGATTCAAGCCATTTTGCCACTACGTGGTAAAGTTCTAAACACTGAGCGGGCACGACTTGATAAGATGTATGCGAACGCTGAGTTGGTGTCGCTAATCAAAGCTTTGGGTGTTGGCGTAGGTGATCAATTTGATATTGCTGGCTTGCGCTATTACAAGATTGTCTTCATGACAGATGCCGATGTTGATGGTGCGCATATTTCAACGTTGCTATTAACTTTCTTTTTCCGCTATATGCCAGAAGTGATCAAGGCTGGTCACGTATATCTCGCAAAGCCACCGCTATTTGGTTTAATCAAGGGCACTGGTAGTGGTCGAAAAATTGAATATATCTACAACGAGGATGCTTTGGAATCAGTGCTAGAAAAGCGCATTAACGAAAGAGTTGCCGCTGGCACTAAAGTCGATGAAACGGCGGAACGTTTTAAGCAAGCTGGTTATACGGCACAGCAACGCTTCAAGGGTCTTGGTGAAATGGATGCGTCTCAACTTTGGGAAACTACAATGAATCCAAAAAATCGAACTTTAATTAGGGTAAATATTGAGGATGCTGAAAAAGCAGATGCAATTTTTACAAAACTAATGGGCGATGAAGTCGATTTACGTAAAAACTTTATCCAATCGCGTGCTACCACGGTCGATTTGGATGATTTGGACTTTTAAGGAGGAGATGAGAAATGTCAGATATTGATAAGAAAAACTTGAATAATAGTCCAGACGAACCAGATGAGAGCAAAGTAGGCGGCGTGCCGGATTCGGCCGACGACAAAGGTTTGGACGAAACGATGGGCGATGTCGTAAATGGTACTGAGGCTGAAGCAGCAGCGAACTATGACGGCGATGATGATGACGATGAAGACAATGATGAAGATGAAGCGACAGAGCCGGTAGAAGTCGGCGGTTTGGTGGCGCGCGAAGCGCAGGATGGCGTCGAAGAATTGACGGTCGAAGACGTAATGGAAGACTCTTTCTTACGCTATTCGATGTCAGTGATTATTGATCGTGCTTTGCCAGATGTGCGTGATGGCTTGAAGCCAGTGCACCGTCGGATTTTATACGCTATGGAGAAGAATGGCTGGAAAGCCCCGCATGCAACCGTTAAATCGGCGCGTATCGTCGGTGAAGTGATGGGTAAATACCATCCACATGGTGACTCTTCAATTTATGACGCAATGGTCAATTTGGCACAACCGTGGAAGATGCGCTACACGCTAGTTGAAGGCCAGGGTAACTTTGGCTCAATGGATGGTGATGAACCAGCTGCTTCACGTTATACCGAGGCGAGAATGGACAAAGTTGGTAGCGAACTGTTGGCCGATATTGAAAAAGACACGGTTGATTTTCGTGATAACTTTGATGGCACCGAAAAGGAGCCAATCGTATTGCCGGCTGCCGTGCCGAACATTCTTTTGAATGGCCAAATGGGTATTGCTGTGGGTATGGCAACGAATATTCCGCCACACAACTTAGGTGAAGTAGTTGATGCAACAATTGCTCAGATTGATAATCCAGATATTACGCTTGAAGAGTTGATGAAGTACGTGAAAGGTCCAGATTTTCCAACTGGAGCAGAAGTCTATGGCGGTGCGCCAATGAAACAAGCATATGCGACCGGACGTGGCTCTGTGACAATTCGAGCCGTAACTAAGATTGAAGAGCGCAAAAATGGTCGCTTTAATATCGTAATTACGGAAGTGCCTTATGGTATGAGCAAGGAAGCTTTTGTTGATAAGGTTCGCGAATTGGTTTTGGCTAAAAAACTTGATCATATTGCTGATGCGCGCGATGAGAGTGCTCGTGGCAAGATTCGAGTAGTGGTTGAACTGAAGAAAGATGCTTTCCCGAAAAAGATCGTGAACCAACTTTACAAATTAACTGGTTTGCAGTCATCTTTCCATTACAATGTTTTGGCTTTGGTGGATGGAATTCAACCAAAAGTCATGGGATTAAAAGAAATCCTAGCTGAATTCATTAAACATCGTCAAAAAGTGGTGCGTCGCCGTACGGAATTTGATTTGAATAAAGCTAAGGAGCGTGCGCATATTCTGGAAGGTTTGAAGATTGCGCTTGATCACATTGACGAAGTCATTAAGACGATTCGTGAAAGCTATGATGATGCTGATAAACGGTTGATGGAACGCTTTGGTCTATCAGAAGTTCAGGCAGCAGCTATCTTGGCAATGCAGCTACGCAGACTCCAAGGTCTTGAACGCGATAAAATTGAGGCAGAACTCAACGAATTGCACGAATTGATTAAAAAGCTCGAAGCAATTTTGGCTGATGAAAAAGAAATTTTGCGCGTGATTAAAGAAGAGTTGCTCGCTATGAAACAAAAATATAGCGATCCAAGGAAGAGCAAGATTATTAATCATGAACTTGGTAAATTTGCAGATGAAGATTTAATCCCGAATGAAGAAAGTGCCGTATTGTTGACCGCTCAAGGCTATGTCAAACGCGTTTTGCAGAATGATTTTAAGAAGCAAAATCGTGGCGGTAAGGGTCGACGTGGCATGACGACGAAGGAAGAGGATGTGATTGACACAATTATTACGGCCAATTCACATGACTACCTATTATTCTTTACAAATCAAGGACGTATCTTCAGGATTAAAGCTTATGAAATTCCACAGTCGTCTTTGATCGGCAAGGGTACTGCGTCAGTTAACTTACTCAATTTGCGACCGGAAGAAAAAGTCACGGCTGTGATAAAACAAGGTTCGGAAGCTGGTGCGGATGGATTCTTGTTCATGGCTACGACAAAAGGTACGATTAAGAAAACTTCGTTGAAAGACTATGAAAACATTCGAACCAACGGCTTAATTACAATTAAGTTAGACGATGGCGATGAATTGCGCTGGGTCCGAGGAACGGCAGGAGATAATGATATTATCATCTCGACTTCTGCGGGTCAGGCGGTACGATTCAATGAAAAGGAAGTCAGACCAATGGGACGCTCGGCCCGTGGTGTGCGCGGCGTAAGATTGCGTCCAAATGATACAGTGGTTGGCATGGATGTCGTAAGCGATCCGGCTAAGCAAAAATTGATCGTCATTTCTACGCATGGTTATGGCAAGATGACCGCTGCAACTAATTTCCCGCCGCACAAGCGTGGTGGAGTGGGCGTAAAAGTAGCAGCTGTAACTTCTAAGACTGGGCCAATTGCCGCTGTGCATACGCTGGAGCCAGATGCCGAAGAGATCATTATGATGTCGACTGGTGGCCAAGCAATTCGGGTGGCCGTAAAGGATATTCCGACGTTAGGACGCGCAACACAGGGCGTACGTGTGATGCGTTTGAACGATGACGACACGGTGGCTTCAATCGGTATCATCCCGAAAGAAGAGTCGGACGATGACGCAAGTGCTAGCGGCGAGAGCGCGACAGCTTAACTAAAGAAAAAATAGCGGCTTCAAATGTCGCTATTTTTTTGTGGGAACGGCTAGCGGTGGTTTGTGAACTGGTCAGTTTAGCTTATGTTTATCTGTATGAGTATTTTTTACAATAATAAATAGATAGAAAAAAGGCTGGTCCAACTAGCTCGGCGGTTTAAGTTAGCATCAGCGAATTATAAAATGATATATAATATAGATATGGACATGAATGGAATTGGGGGATTAGTCGCATTTATCCTTGGTTGGTTTTTTGCGCAATTCGGTAAGATGTTGGGCGACCTGCTAGCGGTAAAACGGCCGTTGCGAAAAAAGGAGATTATTAATGCATTTGTACGAAGCGGGGGAATGCCAAGTGGGCATACGGCTAGCTTTCTGGGGTTAACGACGTTTTTGGGCATGAAATATGGCTTTGGGTCTGGATTATTTGTGTTGGCACTTTGTACGACGATTATTGTAATTTATGATGCAGTGAACGTGCGCTATGCCGTAGGTGAACAGGGAAAAGTGATCAACTTGATGGCCGAAAATTCGGCCGCAAATGCGCACAAAGTGAAGGTCGTGGAGGGGCATACGGTGCCACAAGCTATAGTTGGTGCCGTGATTGGAATCTGCATCGGGCTCGTGATGAACATAATTTGGCAATAATGTTCAAAAATATTAAAAAAAGTCCGAAAAAGTCCTTGACAGTTTTTGTCCAGTCAATTAAGATAGAGACAGTCTAACTGCGAGGAAACTAAAAATAGACACCAAGCATTAGATTTTATTGATTTTTAACAATTTAGTTGTGCAATTAATTAAAGGAATTTTCGATTTTTCGAGAATTCTTATCATCGTCAGTCTTTTATTTTAGTTTGAGTTTTCAAATTCAACATTTTATGGAGAGTTTGATCCTGGCTCAGGATGAATGCTGGCGGCGTGCCTAATACATGCAAGTCGAGCGGAAACATGGATAGCTTGCTATCTGATGTCGAGCGGCGGACGGCTGAGTAACGCGTGGGAACAGACCCCAAACTGAGGGATAACTAGTCGAAAGATTAGCTAATACCGCATGTGATCTTCGGATTAAAGTCTTCGGACGGTTTGGGACTGGCCTGCGTACGATTAGATAGTTGGTGAGGTAACGGCTCACCAAGTCGACGATCGTTAGATGGTTTGAGAGGATGATCATCCAGACTGGGACTGAGACACGGCCCAGACTCCTACGGGAGGCAGCAGTAGGGAATTTTCCACAATGGGCGAAAGCCTGATGGAGCAACGCCGCGTGCAGGATGAAGGCCTTCGGGTTGTAAACTGCTTTTATTAGTGAGGAATATGACGGTAACTTATGAATAAGGATCGGCTAACTACGTGCCAGCAGCCGCGGTCATACGTAGGATCCGAGCATTATCCGGAGTGACTGGGTGTAAAGAGTTGCGTAGGTGGATATTTAAGTAGCTAGTGAAATTTGGTGGCTCAACCATTCAAACTGTTAGCTAAACTGGATATCTCGAGAGCGTCAAGGGTAACTGGAATTTCTAGTGTAGGAGTGAAATCCGTAGATATTAGAAGGAACACC
>CAZAAQ010000009.1:0-1778 GCA_964483505.1 uncultured Candidatus Saccharibacteria bacterium
GAAATGTTCGCTTCAATAATTAATGCTCCAGCCGGTTTTAGATGCTTTGGAGCTTGGCGAATGAGCCTTTTAATCAGATAGAGGCCGTGATCTTTGGCATACAGAGAAAGTTTTGGCTCATATTTAAGCTCTGGGCTCAGCCACGGCCAAGTATGATCAACGTAAGGTAGGTTTGCCACAATGACGTCAAAAGTTTGGTGCTTAATGGCGTGACTTGAGAGCAAGTCGGATTTGATCAGTCTTATGTTTGAAGCTCCTAATTGGGCCGCGTTATACTTAGCGCACTCGAGCGCTTTCGCCGAGATGTCAGTAGCGAATATATTAGTTATTGCTGGAAGTTCAAGTGCGAGTGAAATTGCAATGCAGCCACTTCCCGTGCCGACGTCAACGATTGAAATGTCCTCGGGCAAAAGATGAGAGGAGGTAAGATATGACTTGACGAGACTAACCAACGTTTCGGTTTCTGGGCGCGGGATAAGTACGGCCGGAGACACTTGAAAGGTATGACCATAGAATCCTTTTGACCCGATGATATAAGCGACAGGCTCATGTTTTTGACGGCGCAAAAGTCCGTCACTGGCGCACGATAATTCGGCAAGCGTTAGCTCACGCTCCGAATGAGCATGCAGATAGACACGTTCTACCCCCATGGCATGCGCTAATATTAGCTCCGCATCTAGACGATCAATCTCTTTAGCGGCGGCTTTAAGCCATGAGCTCACGTTCATGAAGAGTAAGCGCCTCGATTATGTCTTCAATATCACCATTCATTGCAGCAGAGATGTTGCTCCGGGAATAATGGATGCGATGGTCGGTAATCCGGTCTTGTGGATAGTTATAAGTACGAATTTTCTCTGAACGATCCCCCGTACCAATCAAGGTTTTGCGGGCATCAGATGCTTTGGCGCGGTCGTTAGCAATTTTACGTTCCAGCAGACGGGAACGTAATACTGTCATGGCGCGTTCGCGGTTTTGTTGTTGGCTACGCTCATCTTGCATAGTCACAACAATATTGGTCGGGAGGTGCGTAATACGAACTGCTGAATCGGTAGTGTTAACGCCCTGCCCGCCATGCCCGCCAGAACGATAAATATCAATCCGTAAATCTTCTGGGCGAATTTCGATATCATGCTCTTCGGCCTCTGGCAGCACTGCGACAGTAGCCGTACTGGTATGGATGCGGCCTTGGCTCTCGGTAACTGGGATACGCTGAACTCGGTGGACGCCACCCTCAAACTTCAATTTGCCATAGGCCTGGTCGCCTTTGACTTTAAAGATGACCTCTTTGTACCCACCGGCATCATTGATGTTCTCAGATTGTAGTTCAACTTTCAAACCATGCGTTTCGGCGTAACGGAGATACATATGATACAAATCGCCAGCAAAAAGTGATGCTTCATCACCGCCGACGCCGGCGCGAATTTCTAGAATGGCGGCTTTGCTGTCATTCGGGTCTTTCGGGATAAGCATTTCTTCTAATTCTTTCTCGACTGCCGCTAATTCCTGTTCGTAATCCGCTCTTAAGCTGGCTAGTTCCGAATCGGTTTCAGTCATCTTAATATCATCTTGGAGTTGCGCACGTTTTTTGCCTAAAGCAACCAAATCATCAATCTCGGCCAGGCGACGATTTTTCTCCGCAAAGCTAGCGTCTGCATAGGCGTTTGGCTGGCTCAAAAAATCCGTTATCTCTTGGCGTTCGCTTTTTAGCGCATCAAAATCTAATTCAAGGCTATTCATTTAGACTAATTATAACATCTTTTGGTTATTTTGCTGAGTGG
>CAZAAQ010000009.1:1878-7759 GCA_964483505.1 uncultured Candidatus Saccharibacteria bacterium
GTTGCCACGTCATTGGCATTTGGCCTAGCAATCGTGGGATTGGCATACGGGATTAGTAGCATCTCTGGTTGCCACGTTAATCCAGCCGTATCGCTGGGGATGGCCTTAACAAAGAAAATGAGCTGGAAAGATTTTGCCGGTTATCTTGCGGCGCAATTTCTAGGTGCTTTAGTAGGAGCTGCCCTACTCGCTGTCATGTTTAAAGGAACTTCAGCCCTGGGCGCAAACAGTGCCAATGGCAACGTTGGCATCGCATTCTTAGTTGAGACACTGCTGACCTACTTATTTGTAGGCGTAGTGTTGTTTGTAACCTCAAAAAAGGAAAATGGAGCGGTGGCTGGTATCGTGATTGGTTTGACGCTCACGCTAGTTCATCTGCTCGGATTAGGTTTTACCGGAACGTCGGTGAATCCAGCGAGAAGTTTTGGACCAGCATTGCTACAAGGCGGAGCAGCCTTAGGCGATTTGTGGATCTTTATTCTCGCACCATCTGTTGGGGCAGTTTTGGCCGCATTAACTTACAAATATTTCACAAGCAAGAAATAATCTATACGACGGCGCGAAGTAATTGACAGCCGCTAACCGTCACATTTACACCGCTAGATAAAATAGCGGTGTTTTTGGTGTTAAAGCTGAATCCGGATATTAAACATTAACGTTTTTTCTGTTATTATTATTACATGAGTGATAGTGGTGCTTCTCCCGATAAGGATGCACAAAATAAGGTCGAACCAGTCAAAACCATCAGCCAGGAAATGGCGGACCCGCTGAACCAGCATAATGCGATAAAGCCGGTTGTAACAAAGGACCCAAGCATTAAAGCAACTGAGGCTGACGCCGAGAATCTTTCGACGGCTGGTATGATTTCGAGCGTGACCGCTGGTCAAGCTAAAAAGATTGATCCCGCCAAAAACCGAAAGAAATTGCGTTTTTTGATTATCTTATTTGCGGCTTCAGCGGTTGTCGTTGCAATGTTTATGCTTTTTGTCTTGCCAAACATTAATCCAGGCAAATATTGCTACCAAAACTACTGCTTTGCGGCCGATTTTTCAAAGCGAGCTTTTACGACTGGGAGCGACAATGGATTTTTGATGGAGTGGTACACAACCACCAACAGCCTGAGCGACGGCGATAAAGACACCATCGTCAGCATTAGTGATGGCTGCTTCTTCCAGGAAGGTATTAATGACGAGAACGACCTAAAGCGAGAGCTCGTGAACAACGGAAAGACTCTTTCATATGCCAATACAGTATTAAGCTTGTTTGACTGGACTACTTTCAATGGCCGAGTAGCTGGCGAATATAAAGATAAAGGCACAATCGATAGTCCAAAAAGGTCAGTCTTCTTCTGCAGCCAAGATTACCAAAAAACCTACTACCTCATGTCCTCAAACTTGAATGATTATGATCGTCTGATTAAGTCATTCAAAGAACTTTAGCAAGAATCAAAAAAAGAGGTCGAATGACCTCTTTTTTGTTTGTAGACTCGATTACTCAATAGATGTAATTTCACCGTTTTTGAGATGCAGCAAGCGTTGATTGCGGCTGCCTCGCCACTTCAGCGTTAAATCGCGTTGTGGCAAAACAAATGGGCCATCAATTAACGCGTCTAATACTTTTACAAATTCCCACGCCGCACTATCATGCGGAATTTGCTCATAAACCAAACCCGTGAAAGACCAGACCTGCCAACCGAGCTCTTCTTTGGCGAATTTCGCGATTTCCAGACAAGCTTTTGCCTGCAATAATGGCTCGCCGCCACAGAAGGTTAAACCAGATTGACCGCGTAATTTGCGAAGCTCTGCCTTTACCGTCTCGATGGAAACTGGCATACCGCCAGTTTCATTCCAAGTCTCAGGGTTTTGGCACCCAGGACAGTGTTGACGGCAACCTTGAGTCCAAATTACCGCACGTAGCCCTGGGCCGTTCACAATATTATCGCTTTCTAGCGCACCGGACAGCTGAATGTAGCCATCTGGGACCTCAAGCTGAGGCTCACAAAGTCGATTTCGGACCGTTGGAGTCTTAGCCATAGCTAATCTTTTCCTAAAGCCGCTGCCGCGGTAGCCTTTTTAACTTCGCGGGCAGATTTACTATCAGCATCGTACTTTTCAGCCACTACTGAGTGTTTAACCCGAGCAGCTTCCTCGGCGCGTTTGGCGTCATTCCAACGCTCTAGCGAACCGACGAGATAACCAGTAATACGGCGCAAGCGTTCAAAGCCATATTCGCCATCATGCTCGTGGCGGCCACAACTTGGGCAAACGTCACCTTTGATGATGCCGGAGAAGCCACAGACTGGGTCGCGATCAACCGGGTGATTAACGCTGCCGTAACCGATACCAGCTTCCTTCATATGACGGATAATCGCCTCAAAGGCTTCGATGTTATCTGATGGGTCACCATCCATTTCGACGTAGGTAATATGGCCAGCATTACAGAGCGCATGATACGGGGCTTCGATGTCAATCTTGTCAAAGGCAGAGATTGGATAATAGACTGGCACGTGGAAAGAGTTCGTGTAGAATTCTCGATCCGTAACACCTTTAATCTCGCCGTAAAGCTTCTTGTCCATCTTAGTAAAACGACCAGCCAAACCTTCAGCTGGCGTAGCCAACAAAGAGAAGTTCAGATGATGCTTCTTGCTCAGCTCATCACAGCGTTCACGCATGTGTGAAACAATATCGAGGCCAAGCTCTTGCGATTCGGCGCTTTCGCCATGATGTTTACCAACCATCGCAACTAGTGTTTCGGCAAGACCAATAAAGCCAATACTGAGCGTACCGTGTTTAATCACATCGCGTAATTTGTCATTTGGATTAAGCTTTTCGCTACCAATCCAGTTGCCCTGCCCCATCAAGAATGGGAAGTTCTTTACCTTTTGGTTAGCTTGGAATTCAAAGCGTTGCAATAATTGGTCGGCAACGAGATCAATCTTCTCGTCAAGCTCGTGGTAGAAGCCATCCCAATCAGCTTCTTTGCGCTCGTTGAGGCAAATACCATGCTTAATGCCAAGGCGAACAAGGTTAATTGTGGTAAATGAAAGGTTACCACGGCTAACTGGTCGACCATCGGTCTCTGGGAAAACGGATGCCATCACACGCGTGCGGCAACCCATCGTAGCGATTTCGGTTTGGTAATCACCTGGTTTGTAATATTGAAGATTGAACGGTGCATCGATAAAGACAAAGTTTGGGAACAAGCGTTTAGCGGAAACTTCCATCGAACGCTTGAACAAATCGTAGTTTGGATCGGTTGGGTTAAAGTTGACCCCTTCCTTGACCTTGAAAATGGAAATTGGGAAGATTGGCGTCTCACCCTTGCCAAGACCCTTCATGGTGGCTTCGAGCAGCATCTTGCTGACTAAGCGGCCTTCAGGAGTCGTGTCGGTGCCGAAGTTAATAGAAGTAAATGGCACCTGAGCACCAGCACGAGAATGCATGGTATTGAGGTTATGGACGAAGCCTTCCATGGCTTGGAACGTTTGGCGTTCAGTATCTTTTTTAGCATCTTCGACAACCTTAGCTGGCACTTTCAATTTCTTAAGTTTAGCGTCATCACCGAGCGTTAAATCTTCTGGAATTTCAATCTTAAGATCTTTGTCGGTAAAGTCAATGTATTTTTGAATATTCTCACGTAAACTCTTGCGGTAAGTCTTGTCGACACTTGGCGCCATAGCGTAATCAAAGTTAGGAATTGATTGGCCACCATGCTGTTCATTCTGGTTGGCCTGTAAAATAATAGCAGCCAGAGCGGCAGCGGTGCCGATGGAATTCGGGGTGCGCAAAAAGCCGTGACCGGTGTTAAAACCGTGTTCGAAGAGTTTGAGCGGATCGGTTTGGCAGCAAGTTAGTGTGCCGGTGGCCAAAAAGTCTAGATCATGAATATGAATATCCCCTTCATCATGAGCTTTGGCAAATTCTGGCTTCAGGATACAAAGTTTGGCATATTCCTTGGAACCTTCAGCCCCAAATTGGAGCATTTTGCCCATGGCAGAATCGCCATCGACGTTCGCATTGCCACGTTTGACATCAGAGTCTTCGGAAGCATCAGCTTGAGAAATCGTACCATAAATCTGCATTAATTTAGTTTTAGCGTTGCGCACACGGTTACGCTCAGCGCGGTATTCAATGTAAGATTTGGCGGTCGTTTTAAAAGCGGACTCCATCAAAACTTCTTCAACAATATCTTGAATCTGTTCAACGGTCGGAATGCGAGACTTAATCTTATCCTCGGCGACACGTACAACTTTTTCAGCAATATTTTTTGCGCGATCAGTTCCAAACTCGCCAGTAGCGGCGCCAGCTTTGGCAATCGCATCCGCAATTTTTTCCTCATTAAACGCAACTACCTTACCGTCACGTTTCTTGATTGATTTGAACATATTACCTCCGTATGCTTTCTCAATTTTGTGTTTTTTGCTTCCGGTACGCCATATATAGCGTACGTTGTAATAATGGTAACGCTATATGTGGGGTTTGGCAATAAAAAATGTAAATAATACAACACGGACAGATAGTAAAAATTTAGCGGGTCTAAAAATATACTTTTTATGCATAGAGTGATATATTTATATTATGAAAAAGCAAGCAGGATATCTGGTGCAGATTGGCGAGATAATTGCTACGGCAAGGGCTCGACAAGATATGACCCAGGCGGAATTGGCCGAAAAAATTGGAACTAGCCAATCCGCAATTAACCGAATTGAACATGGTAAGCAAAATGCATCTCTTGAGATAATCAGCAAGATAAGCCGCGCGCTTAAATGCCAGATTCTTTCAATTAACGATAATGCCGCTCAGGGGTTCCGTATTAACGGCGGCCGCAAGCTGCATGGCAGTATTACGATTAACACCTCGAAAAACGCGGCCGTAGGATTATTGTGCGCTGCACTACTTAACGAAGAAAAAACAACCTTATTGCACCTAGCTCACATCGAGGAGGTTTACCGGATACTCGAAGTTTTAGAATCAATCGGCGTGCGGACCAATTGGATTAATAATGGACGCGATCTCGAAGTGATTCCACCAAAGCGTCTAGATATCGAAGCATTAGACGTAGACGCCGCTAGGCGAACCCGCACAGTAATTATGTTTATGGGTCCGCTATTGCACAAGTTCACAAACTTCCGACTACCTTATGCTGGCGGTTGCTCACTGGGTTCTCGCACCGTGGAACCACATCTACATGCGCTGAAGACTTTTGGTCTGGAAGTTGATGCGATTAGTAATTCTGGCTTCTATAATGCCCAAGTTAAACCCTGCGGTAATGGCGATAAAAAAATCGTATTGATTGAGCGTGGCGATACTGTCACTGAAAACGCCATCATGGCCGCCGCTTTGCATCCAGGAAAGACCACCATTGTCGGGGCCAGCCCGAACTATATGGTGCAAGATGTCTGTTTCTATCTACAAAAAGTCGGCGTTAAAATTGACGGCATTGGCACTACTAATCTGGTCGTTCACGGCGTCAAAAAGATTGCCCAGGAAGTCAGCTACGCCCCTGGCGAAGATCCGATTGAGGCTATGAGCTTTATGGCGGCTGGCATTGCCACCAAATCCGAAATTGAGATTAAACGGGTTCCGATTGAATTTCTCGAGATTGAGCTAGAAGTGCTGCGGAGCATGGGCCAAAAGATGAAAATTAGCCCAGAATACTTCGGCGAAAATGGTCACACAAGATTAGTAGATTTGAAATTGATTAGTTCAGAGCTAACGGCGCCGGTCGACAAAATCCACCCAATGCCGTTCCCCGGTCTGAATATTGATAGCCTGCCGTTCTTCTCTTTGATTGCCGCTACGGCAAATGGGCGAACCTTAATTCACGACTGGGTGTTCGAAAATCGAGCCGTTTATAGCACTGAGCTGTCTAATTTAAATGC
>CAZAAQ010000009.1:7859-12771 GCA_964483505.1 uncultured Candidatus Saccharibacteria bacterium
GACATCTAAAAAAATTTATTATTCTCTGTTATACTAGCAATATGTCTATTACACGCGAAGACGTCTTACATTTGGCCAAACTGTCGAATATTTCGCTCAGTGAGAACCAGATTGAGCCATTAATTAAAGATTTGGACAATATCGTCGACTATATCTCACAGTTAGACGAATTGGACACCACAAACGTTGAACCAACTTATCAATGCTTTGACATGCAAAACGTATGGCGAGAGGATGAAATCGAAGATTTCGAAGCCAAGCGCGACGATTTGTTGGCCCTAACCACCGAAAACGAAGATAACCAGATAAAGGTGCCGAAAGTATTATGAAAATTGCAGATAAAAACACCAAAGCGGTTGATCTTGTCCGAGCGGCGCTCGAAAAAGCGAAAGCTTGCGAAGAATATCACTGTTTTCTATCAATGAACGAAGCCCGTGCGCTTGAGCACGCTGCAGAAATCGACCGAAAGATCGCTAAAGGCGAACCAGTTGGTAAATTAGCTGGCGTGCCATATGCGCTAAAGGATAATTATTCAAGCCGCGAAGGCGTGACCACCGCCGCTGCAAAAATGCTCGATAATTTTCCAGCCCCAGTTACGGCTACTGCTGTAACTAGGCTTGAAGCCGAAGGCGCAATTATGATTGGCCGCACCAATCTTGACGCTTATGCCCATGGCTCCAGCACCGAAAACTCGTATTTTGGACCAACCCTCAATGCTTACGACAAAGAACGGGTTGCTGGTGGCAGCAGCGGCGGTTCAGCCGTGGCTGTAGCACTTGGTATTGTGCCATTTGCGCTCGGCAGCGATACAGGCGGTTCAATTCGCCAGCCAGCTAGTTTCAACGGCGTCTATGGCATTAAGCCAACTTACGGCACCGTTAGCCGCTATGGCGTAGTCGCGATGGCCTCGTCTACTGATACGATGGGCTGCTTTACCAACACGCCAGAAGATATGAGCTTGATTATGGATATCATGTCCGGCAAAGACGCCAAGGATTCAACTACGCTAGACAAGTTCTGGCAAGCTGATTTAACAAAAATTACAGCGCCAAAGAAGAAAATTGGCCTAATTGCCGATTTCATGGGCGACGGTGTGAATGAAGAAGTTAAAACTTGCGTCAAAGATTACACCAAAAAGCTTGAGCAAGCTGGTTATACGGTAGAGGAAGTTAGCATGCCAATCTTGAAATACGGTTTGGCAATTTATTATATCGTGCAGCCCGCCGAAGTGGCTTCTAACTTAAGTCGCTATGATGGGATTCGCTATGGTTTCCGCGCAGAAGATTATACCGATTTGGACAGCCTTTACAGCAAAACGCGTGACGAGGGATTTATGCCAGAGAACAAGCGTCGTATCATGATTGGCAACTTTGTACTTAGCTCTGGGTTTTTCGATGCTTACTTCTTGAAAGCCCAAAAAGCGCGTACGCTATTAATTGAGGCTTATAACAAGATTTTTGAAGATTATGATGCTTTGCTTTGCCCGGTCGCTCCAGCCCCATCCTTTAAGCTAGGCGAAAAAACCAACGACCCGCTTGCGATGTACATGGAAGATGTAATGAGCGTGCCACCGAGCATGGCTGGATTACCGGCCGTCTCTGTACCAGCTGGAAAAACCGCCGCTGGCCTGCCAGTAGGTGCACAGCTAGTCGGCCAACGTCAAAATGACCAGATTTTGCTGGCAATTGCCAAATCGGTCGAGGAAATTGCCTAATGGACGGTTCATTACTAATCTTCTTAATTGCAATTCTGATTATTGGCGCATTGCTTTTTATGACCATCAATCTGACAAAGAAACATGGCGCGACGTTCGATAAAGAAAATTATCAAATTGATTTTCTCCGAATCGAGAATTCCCTGCAAAAAGGCAATGAGGCCACTTATTCGATGGCAATCATTGAGGGCGATAAGTTGCTCGATCGTGCACTTTGCGAAATGGGAGTACCTGGCCGCACGATGGGTGATCGATTGAAAAAAATCGGCAAAGAGCGTTTTTCGCAGCTGAACTCAGTCTGGTATGCACACAAAATCCGCAACCAGATTGCACACGAGAGCGATTTTAGTCCAGAGTACAAACAGGCTCAACATGCGCTGGAAACATATAAGCAGGCCTTGAAAGATTTGGGAGCAATCTAATGGAAGAATACAAAATTACCGTTGGCATCGAATGCCATGTACAACTGAATACTAAAACTAAACTATTTAGCGCCGTCGATAACGACGCCACCGATAAAGAGCCGAATTCTTGCGTGAGTCCGATTGACTATGCGTTGCCCGGCATGCTACCAGTACTGAACAAAGCTGCCGTCGAAAAAGCGGTCAAAGCTGGGTTAGCCATGAACTGTAAAATTAATTTGACGAGTCGGTTCGATCGCAAACATTACTATTACCCAGATTTACCAAAAGGTTATCAGATTACACAGATGTACCAGCCGATTATCGGAGCTGGCGTTGTGCACTTACCAGACGGCACCGACGTGCACATTGAGCATGCGCATCTTGAAGAGGATGCCGGCAAGTTAACTCATTTTGGAACTTATTCCCTGGTAGATTTGAACCGCGCTGGCACGCCGTTAATTGAAATCGTCAGCATGCCAGATATTCATTCTGCCGTTCAAGCCAGAATGTATTGTGAAGAATTACATCGCTTAATGCTCTACGCCGGCGTCACTAACGGCGACTTATATCAAGGTAACATGCGTTTTGACGTGAATGTCTCCGTATCAAAGACCGACAAGCTTGGCACCAGGACCGAAACGAAGAACCTAAACTCCTTCCGCAGCGTTGAACACGATGTCGAGTATGAGGCCAAACGCCAAATTGCGTTGCTCGAAAAAGGTGAAAAGGTTAAGCAAGAGACTAGAGGGTGGAATGATGCAACCGGTAAGACTACCGCACAGCGTAGCAAGGAAGAGGCCCAAGATTATCGCTACATGCCAGAACCGGATGTGCCACCAGTGGTATTAACCCAGGCTTACGTAGACAAGATTGAAAAATCGATGCCAGCCATGCCGGATGCCTATCGAGCTAAATTTAGCACGCTGCAACTTGACGAAAGCGAGCGCGAAGCAATTTTAAGTTACCCAATTTTAGCTGAACGATTGGCTGGAGCCTGCGACAAAAATAGCGCGTTAGCTGGTCGAATCGCGCATTGGTTTTCTGAAATCCTCTTAGCTGAAGAAAATGTCGATAAAAACTTTGCTTTAGCGACCGTGAACGAGCTAGTCGAACTATCCGAGATGGTGGAGAAAAAAGAGCTCTCATCAACTGCCGGAAAAGCCGTTTTTCTAGAGATGTACGATAAGAAAAATACCTCAAAAACCCCGCATGAGCTAGCCAAAGAGATGAATTTGTTGCAAGAAAATGATTCTGCCGCGCTCGGCAAGATTATCGATGAAGTACTGGCGGCACCAGAAAGCGCTAAGGCGGCTACAGATGTCAGAAACGGCGAAATGAAGGCGATTGGATTCCTAGTCGGACAGGTGATGAAGAAATCTGGCGGCAAAGCCAACCCAGCCACTGTGAATGAGCTAATTAAAACTAAGTTATCGCAATAATTAATAAGGAGAACAGAAATATGTCCTATAAAAAACCAACTAAAGCCGTGATTACCGACGCTGGCTTCGCGAGCCGCTTCTTACCAATTACGAAGACCGTGCCAAAAGCCATGATTCCATTGGGTGCAAAACCAATCATGCAATACGTTGTAGAAGAATGTGTTGCCGGTGGAATCGAAGATGTAATTATCGTCGCCACACCAGAGGGCAAACCAATCTACGAAGATTATTTCAACAATCCAGTCGAAAAAATCTACAAGCAACTTGAATCACAAGGCAAACTTGACCGCTTTGAAGCCGTTCGTGATGTCTTGTCGCTAGCACACGTGACCGTAATTGAGCAGGATGCATCTTATCCTTACGGAAATGGCTCCCCAATCGCCAGCGCCCGCCCATATCTAAATGATGATGAAGCGTTCATTGCAATGTATAGCGATGACCTTATCTTCGGCGAAGGCGACGTTAAAACTTTGATTGAATCTTATGCTAAGCACCCAGAAGCCAAAGCCATCATTGCTGCGCAAGAGATGCCACGCGAAGTTTGGAACAAATATGGCATGATTGCCATGAAAGATGAGAAAAAGCAAACGCTTAGCCACATCGTAGAAAAGCCAGCCAAACCAGAAGATTCACCTTCGAATTTAACTTCATACGGCCGCTACCTGCTCACGCCAGAAGTGTTTGCCTACTTGATTCCACGTAATACTGGTCTCGATAACGAACTTTGGACGGTTGACGCAATCACAAAACTGGCAAAGGCCGGTGATGTCTTTGTCACAAAGAGTAAAGGTAAATGGCTCACAACGGGCGACCCTAAGAACTATTATGCCGCCTATCAAGAGTTCATGAAAATGGAGAAATAATTCATATGGAGACCCCTGCTTGGATTTTAGTAATAATCTTATCGGTGGTGTTATTGATTTTTCTAATCATCGGGATTATCCTGATGGTGAAGCTGATTAAAATCACCAAAGAAGCAAATAAGATTGTCGTTCAAGGCCAAGGCATTGCCGAAAAGGCTGATGACATCGCCGACAACGTCAGAGACATGACAACTGTGGGTGGGTTGGTAAAACATTTCGTGAACACCTATGTTGATACCGACGAAGAAGAAAAGAAAGGAAAAGGCAAAAAATGAGCGAAGACAAGAAATGCGGCAACGGAAAATTCTTCCTTGGTGCCGTGCTCGGAGCGATTGCCGGAACCATCGCTGGCGTAGTAATTGCACCAAAATCGGGTGAAGAAACCCGCAAGGATCTTAAAAAAGCTGGCGACCAAGCTGTCGATAAAGCCAAGAAAACTGGCCATAAATGGTTTAATCATGGCAAAAAAGAAATCAAACAGCTCGAAGCTAA
>CAZAAQ010000009.1:12871-26693 GCA_964483505.1 uncultured Candidatus Saccharibacteria bacterium
GCGCGCAATGGCAATAATTTGGTCATTACGTAAGAAACCACGCCGGTGATAGTAGAGGCAATTACGATACGGGTAAAGACTGACCAAAATTCACGGTTGCACAGCTTGTGATGCATAGTGCGATTTTGCATGAATAATAGCATCAGGATTTCCGCCAAAGCGCTAATTGAAGCGGCATGTGCCAATCCTTCTGGGCCGTAACCCGCTACGCTGAACCAAATCGCAAACACGATTTGCACGACAAAGGCGATAATCGAGATGATAAGTGGAGTTTTAGTATTTTGACGAGCATAGAAGCTGCGCGACAAAATATGAAAAACCGACTGACAGAAAATAGCTACTAGGAATGCGCCCAAGACACTTGCAATTTTTGGGTCCCCACCATTTTTAATAAAGTTCACTACATAGCCACGCAAGAAGAATGATAAAATCGCTACTGGCATCGAAATCCATACGATAGTATCCAGCGCTGAGCGAAAAGTTTTTTGGAACTTCTCTTCGTCACCAGTGCCAATTTCCTCACTTAGGCGCGGGAAAAATGCCGTTGAAATTGCCACACCAATCAAATTCACTGGCATGGAGTGTAAAGACGCCGCTTGCTGATAAGCACGAATTGACTGCTCGCCCATTCGAGAAGCTAAGTTAGTATTGATAATTCCCATAACGTAATCAATTCCCTGGTCGGCTGAGCGGGTTGGCAATAGTTTGAGCACCGTGCGAAAGCCTTGGTTCTTCCAATAAATCTTAAAATTATAATCAAAGCCAAGTCCGATTAGACCAATAATACTGGCGACCAGTTGAAAGATGGCACCCAGGACTACACCTAAAGCGACGCCCATAATGCCACCTTCGAATAGCTGAATGCCGAAGACGTTGATGCCATTAGTAAAGCAAAGGATACCGATGATAATGCCGACGTTGTAAAGCGCTGGGGCAATAGCGTAGAAAACGAATCGTCCAACGGCTTGCTGCATGCTGGACAATACTGTAGCAATCGAAAACAAGAATGGATTAATTGCAATAACGCGCATCATATTAATTGCAAGCGACATAGCAGATTCATTCAAGCCTGGCGCGACAATATACCGGACCAGCGGGTCGGCAAAAATCATAATGAAGACCGAGGCGATAAAACAAAGCAATGCCAGGAAGTTCAAGACGCTCGTGCTGAGTTCCCAAGCAGATTTTTTGTTGCCGTTAGCTAAACGTTGGTTAAAAACTGGAATAAAGGTCACGGCTAAAGCGCCGGAAGTGATAATGAAAAACAAGAAGTCTGGCACCGTGAAGGCAGCCGTATAGGCATCAAGTCCAGCTGGGTAAGTGTCGTAGTACATGGAGTTCAGCCAACGGTCGCGGAAAATGCCAAGTAAAGCCGACACTAAAGTCGAGCTAGCAAGTACAATCGCAGCAGTTTTAATCGAAAGTTTGGCGTTCACTAAAGAAACAACCGACCGGAAACGACTTCTACGCTGACTCATATTAACCTATTATAGCACCCAAAACTTGCTTACTTAACTGCTCTTTCATAGTCATTAATCGTGCAGCTTGGCCGCTTCTGGCAATTTAGTATCTTTCAAAATTTCTTGAACTTCTTTTTCTTCCAATGTTTCTTTTTCGAGCAAAGCGGCGGCTAGTTCATCTAATGATTTCCTATTAGCCTTAATCACTGCTTCGGCGCGAGCGCCAGCCTCTTTGTTTAAGGCTTCAATTTCCGCGTCAATCTGTTCAGAGGTCTTCTCTGAGTAGGCTTTAGCCCGATCGCCAAAGAAGTTCACCTCGTTAGTGTTGAAAACCTGATCTCGCAATTTGCTGCCCATACCTTCTTCTGTAATCATCTGGCGAGAAAGTTCAGCCACATTTTGCAAATCAGAGCTAGCACCAGTAGTAATGCCATCTTCACCAAAGATAAGTTTTTCAGCAACACGACCACCCATGGCGCGAGCCAAGACATCTTTCAGTTCATAAACATTCTTGTAGCTGCGATCTTCTGGCGGTAAGAACCAAGTTACACCGCCCGTACTGCCACGTGGGATAATCGTAATTTTATGTACCGGATCAGAATCTGGTAATACGTGACCAACTAGCGCATGACCGGCTTCATGGTAAGCCGTGATGCGACGTTCGTTATCATTCATTACTTTAGACTTGCGTTCTGGGCCGATGGCAACCCGCTCAAAGGCTCCTGTTACGTCAGCATTTGTAATTTCGGCATGACCTTCGCGAGCAGCCGTGATGGCAGCTTCGTTAGCAATATTTGCAAGATCAGCGCCGCTGCTACCAGCCGTCTTGGCGGCCAAAGCATCAATATCGACATCTTTAGCAATTGGTTTGTTTTTAAAATGAACTTTGAGAATCTCGACCCGATCTTTACGTTCAGGCAAAGTGACATTTACATGGCGGTCAAATCGGCCCGGGCGGAGCAAGGCTTTGTCAAGCATGTCGACACGGTTAGTCGCCGCAATGACAATAACACCTGACTCATTGTCGAAACCGTCCATCTCAACCAGAATTTGGTTCAGCGTCTGTTCGTCTTCTCGGCCAGCGCCACCACGAGCATCGCGTTTATGGGCGACAGCATCAATCTCATCAATAAAGATAATACTCGGAGCGTTTTTCTTAGCTTTGCTAAAGAGATCACGCACCCGAGAGGCACCAACGCCAACAAACATTTCTGCGAATTCTGAACCAGAGATTGAGAAGAATGGCACGTTAGCCTCGCCAGCGACGGCTCGCGCCATCAAGGTTTTGCCCGTACCTGGATCGCCGGCTAGTAATACGCCCCGTGGAATCTTTGCACCAAGTTTTTCGTATTTCTTTGGGTTCTTCAGAAAATCGACAATCTCTGTTAAATCTTGCTTGGCCGCTTCGTTGCCAGCTACGTCAGAAAATAGTACCCGTTTTTTCTCATTACCGTACAATCGCGCTTTAGCTTTGCCGAAGCCAATCGACTGGTTGTTCATGTTTTGCGCTTGGCGCATCATATAAGTCAAAAAGCCAATTAGAAGTGCTACTGGGACAACAATCATCAAAATATCCATGACGATTTGCGTCGTATCAATATCTTCTTTAATTTCGACCGCAACTTTGCCTTCCGAAATGACATCGGCAAAACCCTGATCTTGCAAAGTGCCAGAAGGATCTTTCCGGGAAGTCAACTTTTCTGGTAAGCCAGAATTGGCCTTAGTTTCGATTTCAAGAGCATCGCCCTGAACGATAATCTTGTTCAGCTTACCATCTTTAGCATAAGTCAAAATATCTGATAAGTTTTTCTCTTCTGGTGCTGTAGAGGTATTCCCAGAAAAGCTATTAAATACAGCAATGACGGTGAGTGCAATAAACAGCCAGAAAGCAGCTAAACGAAGATAGTTAAGGACTTTTTTATTTGGTTTTTGGGCATTTTTACCCGTTGATTTTTTGTATTCTGGCACCTCAAACTCCTAAATAATTTCTAAAAAACTAAAATGGTCGGGGTTAGCAGGCTCGAACTGCTGACCTCGCGCTCCCAAAGCGCGCGCGCTACCAACTGCGCCAAACCCCGGCTGCGATTATTATAACACATATGATATCATGAATACATGAGAGATTTTTTACGTGAACGAAAACGCGTTTTTTGCATTTTAGCGCCAGCAGCGTTTGGCGCACTTTACATGATTCTGTGTATGGCAAACTTGAAACAATCGATTTGGCTAGATGAATCATACAGCGCCTATTTGACAAGATTTGATTTTGCAAAGATATGGGGATTGACCGCTGTTGACGTGCATCCACCATTTTATTATTTCTTATTGAAGATTTGGAGCAACATTTTTGGTTTTAACGTTTTCTCCATGCGCGCTATGTCCGTAGTGTTTGGGGCTATGGCAATATTATTCGCATTTCTATGGCTCAAGTATAAATACGGCAATGCCGCCGCCATTATGGGCGCTTTCTTTATGAGCATCTCGCCCATCTTGATTCGTTACGGTCAAGAAATGCGGATGTATACCTTAGTAATCGCCATTGTCTTCGCCGCAACTTATGTCATGCAGCTCGCTGTTGATACTGGTAAGCGGAAGTGGTGGATTATTTATGCTTGTCTGTTAGCGCTTGGGATGTGGACGCATTATTTTGTCTTTTTTGCTTGGGTTGCTCAATTGATTTATCTCGCCACAATTTACAAAAAAGCTTTCTTCCAGAAGAAAATCATCCTAACTTATGTGTTGGCTATCGTGTTATTTTTGCCATGGTTGCCTGGATTAATTTCACAAACCGTAGCCGTGCAAAATGGTTTTTGGATTGGTGATGTTAGCGCTACCAGTTTGAGCAGCTATTGGAGCGAGACTTTGCTTTATGCAAGATCTGACGAAACGACTAATTGGTTATTGGCGTTATCTATCGCAACAACGACTTTGTTCGTAGCTACGACCATTAAATACCATAAGAAAATGTCTCTGCTCACACTGTTAGCAATTGTCCCGCCAATGCTGTTAATACTGCTGTCTATGCCACCGCTTAGCCCAATGTTTATCCCGCGTTATGTAATGTATGCCATGGTTAGCATCGCACTGATTGGCGCTCTAGATGTCGTGTTGCTTTGGCGCGACGCCAACCAAAAGAAGGCGAGGACCAAAGTTGCAGTTAAGGTCAAGCGTCGTCACTTTGCCACCTGTTTAGGCTTAGCATTATTGTTAGTCACCTCATCAATTTGTGGCATTGTTTCGGTTTATGCAAAAGGTAATTTTAACTTCGATAATAATTCAAAATCAACTACCGGAGACCTGTACAGCAGCATCGTAGCACTGGACGGAGATGAGAATTTGCCAATTATTGCCACTTCTTCTGAGCTAGAGCCTTATTTCGACTTGAGCTTTTATTCAACCAAATCGCACCCAGTTTACTTTATCGATGAAGTAACTGACTATAAATATGGCTCGTTTGAACCAATGCGAGCCAGCAATTTCGCCGATTTCGGCAAGATTAACGACTTGGACGATTTTTTGTCGAAGCATGATTCCTTCTGGTATGTCGGCGAGAAGACCGGCGATAATGACATCAAGTTCCCGCGTGACGGCTACACGATTGTCGAGACTTCGAATCTAAACTTTGCTGAACACTCTAGCACCTATCAAGTCATCAAATACCAAAAAACTGAATAGCATTAAAAACGATCCGCTAATCAGTCGCGTCATTTTCTATGGTATAATGTTTAGGAAAATGTCGGGGCGTGGCGCAGTTGGTAGCGCGCGCGGTTCGGGACTGCGAGGTCGCCTGTTCGAGTCAGGTCGCCCCGACCAAGTTTTTCGAAAATAAAAAAAGCCACCGTCTTGCGGTGGTTTTTTGTGATATATCTACATGCCAGGTATCTTGAACGCAGAGGGATCTGGCGCAGCGACGGTAGGCGTATCTACCACTGGCGCCGGCATAGCGACAGCAGGCATTGCTGGTTCGGCGGCAACAAGTTGTGGCTGTGCCATCTCAGGTTGGATGACTTCTGGCTGCGGAGTCGGCTCTGGTGCTGGTGCGGCAACCGGTGACTCCATTTGCATAGACTGCACGACCTCTTGGGCACTTGGAATCTGGCCAGTAGCCACGGCTGGATCAAATGGAATTGGTGGCGGCGGCAAAATATCATTGGCATTTGGCATTGGCAATGGTGCAACGTACTCGGCCTCAGCGCTCGCATTTTCTTGCGGAATTGACGAGACCATGGTGGCGGTCGGTGGCGCCATCGGTGCTGGCGTTGGAGCGGCTGAAGAAGCAGGCGCAGTTGGGGCTACTGGAGGCGTGGTTTCGCCTAATTCAGCAGCCATGGCGGAAGAATAATCCTTCCGGCCGTCTTCGTATTCAATATGATCATTTAGCGGCATAATAGTGCGTTTGCCATCTGAAAGCGCCGCGTTTTTAAGCTCTTCCATCAGCGGGCCACTGCCGTCAGACGATGTAGGATTCGAAACCATCTGATCAAGCGCAGCTTCGGCTGAAGCTTTTTCAGCATCAGACTCTGGCAAAGCAACACTTTGGGTATTGGCTGCAGTAGCAAGCTCCGATTGGTCTGGACCGGATGGGACGGCGGCTGGACCTTCGGCTTTTACCCCCGAAATCATCGAGCTAGTATTAGCCAACGGAGCCGATGGGGCTTCTGCCGCAGCAGAAACTGGCTGGGTCGGCGTAGCGGTAGCGGGTGTAGCTGGTGCAGCCGCTGGGTTAAGGTCATCGTCGTCAGGGTTAAAATCAACCGCTCCATGTTGGATGACTAAATTAGTTGGATCTTGTGGAACTACCGGCTGAGCAGCAACTGGCTGGGCGGCTGGTTGAGCGACAGGAGTATTGGTTGTTGCGATTGGTGTCGTATCGGTCTCAGTGGCATCAGCATTTGCATCGACTACATTGCTGGTAAGGATATCGACTGGGATACTCGACGAAATCAGTTGTTGGTTGGCGCCGGCACTCATCAAACGGCTGGCCATCGACATGGTGTCAGGCGTAGTTCGCTCATTCGAAAAACGATTTGTGGCCGCTACGATACCAGCGAGCAAAGCTGTTGCTACCGTTTTATCGATAAGGACTTTGTCTTTTTCTTTAATCGCATCACAAAGTTTACCAATCATTTCGGAAACGGAAGAAGCGGCAGGATCGCCCCATTCAAGATCACCAAATTTGCCTGGTACGCTCGCCGTGATATTAATTGAGCTCGCGTCGTGCATGATGCGGCCATATTCACTGAGAGCACTATCAAGATCTTCTACTTTTGCAACATTCAAAGCAATGACGAGGTCAACATTGTAATCGCCATGACTGAATTCCATATCATCTTCGTCAATGGTCGTCTTATACGGAGTAATGAGAATTTTTACATAATCACCATCAATTTTGTAGCGAACGTGGTCGGCTTTATCCTTATCAAGGGCGATAATAAAGTCTTGTAAGCTATTCGTGTTAACTTCAAAAGTCTTTTCTGGCTCCAAGAATTCAATCGCATTTGGTACCGCGCCAGAGAAAATGGCAGTCGCGTGTTTGCCGAGCTTATCCAAGATAAAGGTCAAACCGAGGGCAGCCGAAAGTTCATCGACGCTCGGGTCCTTCGAGAGCGCTACTAAAACATTATCGCTAGTCCGAATTCGTTCAGCGACTTGCGAAACTATATCGTCATTTTTCGACTGGTTTTTATCGCTTGGCATTTTTGTTTTTTCTGTTTATTTTGACCTTTGATAGCGTTAGTTTAGCATAAGTTTTTCTAGAGCGCAAGTACAAAATGTATTGATAGCATCACCCTCGCTTCCCCTCTTTACTTTTGACAAGTTTTACCATATAATGTGTCCTAGTTGTAATAATAAATTAAGGAATAGAGTTTAGAATGCCGATTATCAAGTCCGCAAAAAAGGCTGCACGTCAAGCCACAAAGCGCCGCAGTGAAAACGAAACAATCAAAAAGATTATTCGTGCCGCGCTAAAAGAATTTCGTAACAACCCAACCAAAGAAAAAATGGCTAAGGTTCAATCAGAATACGACAAAGCCGTTAAAAAAGGCTTGCTCAAGAAAAATACTGCTAGCCGCCGCAAAGCTAATTTAGCTAAATTTGCTAAAGCTGCTGGCACCAAAGTTGCCGAAGCAAAAAAGACCGTCGTCAAAGCGGAAGCCAAAGCTGTCGCCAAGAAGCCAGCTGCTAAAAAAGCAACCACAGCTAAAAAGCCAGCTGCAAAGGCTGCAACCAAAGCCAAAACAACCGCTAAAGTTGCCACCAAGAAGCCAGCTGCTAAAAAAGCAACCAAATAGTTTCATAAAAAACTCCTCTTTGATTGAGGAGTTTTTTAATGGTTTGTTTTTTGAATAAATTTTTGACGACTAACTTTACCGCCAAGAATTAATTGGTCACCGTATCATGTTCGGCTGATTCTAGTAATTCCCCATAAGTTTGGCCAATTACGCTGCCGCGCGTTACTTTTAACACTTTAAAAGTTTCGATCAGATCATTGTAGGCCTCAATTGGGTCGTCCGCATCGCTTAGAATCGATTCGATTTTGGCATAATAGCCCGGAAGATTATCGATTTTATCGATGTAAATCTTAATCGTGTCGCCCATGTCTAGCTCTTCGCGACGACGGCTAACTTCATATTTGAGTTCATAACCAAGTTGGTAAAGAATATGAGCCGCTTCGGTATAATCTTTGACCTGCGTCGAATTGACGATATCAAGATGATTATCTTCAAAGTGGCGACGCAAAACTAAAGCATAGATTGCCGTTTTATCTGGACTTTTGACTAAGGTGCGTAAGGATAGCCGAGGCTGAGTTTTTTCGCGGTCAAAATTGCGCGGCACGAAGATGCGATCATGCTGCCAATACGGCTCCGAAAACTTGTAATTAATTTCACCCAGCGTTGCCACAAAATCGGTGCGGCTCGGTAAGCGCATTTTAACGATTGATTTTTTCATAGCGTTGCTCCTTTGCGTGCTTTATTTGCCCATTCATCAGCTAATTCATTGCCATCGGTGCCAACATGCCCGCGCGTCCAAGTTAGAACTACCTTTGGATGTGCAAGATACGCAGCATAGAGTTGTTTGACTAGATCTAAATTCTTAATCTCGCCGGTCTTTTTGCGCCAATCATTCTTCTCCCAGCCTGGCGCCCATTTGGTGACGACGTTAATCCAAAATTCACTATCCGTAAAGATAGTATCACCAGGTTGAGCAAGGCCAAAAGCTGCGATTAAAGCACTGGCTTCCATCCGAATATTTGTAGAATCTTTTTCGCGTCCAAGGGCAACTGGTTGACCATTTGAAATGACCGCAAAACCGCCTGGCCCAGGGTTCGGATTTGCGCTACCGTCTGTATAAAAATGTGACATATCTAGCCATATTGTATCACATTGCTTTTTTGGCGTAAGTATGTTATAATAAGAGTTGCTCATTGTTGTCCAAAAAAGATAAGGGGGAAATAAAAATGAGAGCACTTTTATTTGCTTATGCTTTGCTAGCCGTGATGGCTGGGACCGCATGCTTTCTCTGGAGCGATCAGATGGTGCTTTGGATTGGGGCAGCGCTTATTGTTGCAATTATTACAATGTTCATTTTTGGAGCCAAGAACGATGACAAATCGGATGGCACTGAAAATGCGCACAAACCAAAGTTTAAAACCATGGCGTTCGCTATGCTCTGCGTAGTTTGTGTCGTACTGCTCGTTGCCATTGCGATTCCCGTCAAGACTACGCCCTACCGCGTCGTGTACAACTCTAATGGTCGCATCGTTTTGATAGACGATAGCGGTAACACGAAGAGCTACGACCTGAACAAAACGCCGCATATTGGCGATTTGGAAGTAGACGAAAACGTCTACGTCACCAAGGACGCCAAAGGCGTCGTAATTATCACAGATGAAGCCGTTAAGTAGCAATTTGCTTAATATCTATCTATTCATCCAGCAAAAGCAACAAAAACCACGCTGTTATTCTAAGCGTGGTTTTTACTATGCTATAATATTAAGGTGTTGCCCGCGTGGCGGAATTGGCAGACGCGCTAGCTTCAGGTGCTAGTATCTTCGGATGTGCTGGTTCAACTCCAGTCGCGGGCACCATTTTTTTAGACCTTAATGGAGATTATTCTCCATCCTTTCCGTCGTCTTCGAAATTATTGCATCCTTTTTCTTGGAACTGGCCGTTCTCATAGGTGCTGGCGTAACAATTTTTTGTAATATAAAAATTCTTTTGGATATAACCGTCATTGTTGTCGCCTTCTACAGCTAAAGCATAGTTAATAATTGGGAAATATGTATCCGTCATCTCAACCCGCGCTTGGACGCGACGGAAGAGATCGCTAGCACGTCCAGTAGAGTCAACAACAGGCTGGACTTCATAGAATTTGACTACATCATTACAATTTTCATCTGTAATTTTATTAGCAGCGCTATCGCCTTCGCAGTGTAGCAATTGCACATTGACTTCCGTCTCTGGCAAACCATAAGGTATATTTACAACAAAGAACATAGTGCTGTCATTGCGGTTATGATTGTTCCCATTTGTAGCAATTGGTTTCGGCACGTAGATTTCAGCTGAGCAGGCGTATTCATTACTACCACTAAGATCACAGTGAATGTCGATTGGGTTATTAAAACCTTTGTTCGCAGATGCGGCAAATGGGTTACCGTCAACAAATTGCGTACCGTTTTTATACGTCGAAACATTACTGGTTGTTGGTCTTAAGAGCAGAGTGCCACGGTTGGTGTATTGCCCATCGTTCGTATAGAATTGGCTGAGTTTGAAATTCGCCGCAGTCTGGATTAAAGTGACTTGAATGGCTGGCGGTACAGTGATTGCGCTGGAGGAGCCAAAGCTGTTGCTAAAGCCGTTAGCTGGAGAATAGCCTACTTTATTTGTCGCTAGAGTGCCAGTAGTGTTGAAAGCTTTAAATGGGCTGGAATAGGTATTAGTACCAGTAGAAATTGTCGAAGCATCACTACGGCTGAACCAACTAAGTTTAACCCTAGTAATTTGATCAATCGCTTTTACGTTTTGCTGTGAGACCGTCTGATCGGTGCGAACAGGAATAATTTTGCTTGGATAGTTGGCGGTCAATTTTGTGATAAAATCATCGCTCTTTTGTGAAACTTTTACACAGGTATAGGCCTGATCAAATGATTTTGCGGTTTCAGAAACTTTCTCGCCGACTGTACCGTCGATTTGTGACTGAATGACAGTTTCACCGTTCGCTGAGGCGTCCTTGCCATAAAGCAAAGTACTGACCAAGTCGCAGTTCTCGGAAGCGTCAGATTTCGAAAAGGCGTCTTTGTATTCGTCACAACTAGACTTAGACCCACTCTGAGTTTTCCAACCGCTAGTTACGCAACTCTGGTAGTTCAGCAGAACAATCTTAGCATCCTCGACACCGGCAAGGGCCGAGTTATAGGCTGACTGTGATAGGCTATAGTTAACAGTGCGTGTAGATTCAGACAGCATCAGGTTAACAAATCCCAACACGATTACGCTCAACAACATTGATGTGAACATGACAATGTAGATAGAAGCAGCGCCTTGTTTGGTTTTAGTTTGCTTTGACATATTACCTTTCTCCATATTGATCTACGGTTGTAGATTCGCCAGTTGCACGCATGGCAAAATTAAATTTGTTAATCGCACAGTAATTCAAATCATCTTTCTTAAATTCGGATTGGCCATCATCTCCATCCGTATCATAAACCGTGCCATCGGTTTTACTAGTGCAGTAATCGCCGTTACTAAGGATATTGATACCGCCACGAATGGTCGCTAGCACAAATGACCCAGAATAAAAGACTTGCCCCGTAATAGCATTTTGAACCGCTGGCATTACCGAAAAATCATAGACGGCTAGATCAGACTCGTCATTATTAATTAATTCCACGATACTATCACTGGACATACCGGTATAAGTTAGATGCGTAGTCTTTAGCGAGTATGGCTGATCACTGTTATGCTCGCACCCTTTGCGATCAAAATCAGAGACGCGCGCAAATTTATAAACCGCGCCATTAATCGTGTAAGCATTGTCCGTCTTATTAGTATTACGATAATTTTTGAGTGTTTCAGCCGTGTTCCAAACATAAGTGTAAGAACCGGTGCAGAATACGCCGCCAGCCTGAATTTTAGATGTTCCTGTGCCGACAGACATCTCGGTACTGTTAAAATAAGCACTGCGGGCTTTTAGGATATCGTCATTGGTGATATCTCGGCTATTTGAAGCAACCGGGTTAATCTGCTCCACAATCGGCGAGCCGCCCACAACACGCTTCAAGTCAGAAATGATTTCACGCCCCGTAGTGTTAACGGCACGAATCGAAAGGCCTTTTTGATAGATGCCAGTTACTTGAATCACCACCGAGGCAACGGCAACCAATAGCACCGATATAAACGCTAGAGCGATAGTTAATTCGACAATAGTAAAGGCTTTTTTGGTTTCAACTTGCGGTTTCATTATTCCAATACCTCAGGATTATACAAGCGCACGATAGTCGTGATTGACGAAGGCGGAGTTTGCCCAGCGGCCTGCCAACAGGTTCTGACGTAGAAATCGTAGTAATTCGAGTGCGCGGCTGAACTAGAAGAATACTCTGGCAAAGCCACAATCCAAATCCCCTCGGCTTTGTCGATGTGGTCATAGAATCCGTTCTCGACTAGAGTAGATTGACCGTTATTCCCCACGTTGGTTTGATTGTTCTGATTTCGATAAACAATTCTTGGGTACAAAGTAGCTGATTTCAATTTCGTAGTGTCAATATCGTTTTTAATAACGTGTACGGCGCCGACAATAATATCGCTAATTGACGTATCATAAGATTCGCCGCCATAAGTGGTATTAGTGTCAGGCAAAATTAACCGCGTATTTAGGACGAAACCATGATAGGTATCAATCTGCTTGCCGGTGGCATAAACATCATCACAAGTCGTAATGGTGTCCATATTAAAAGAGTTCGTCTTATCTGATTTGTTGATGTTAATCGCCTTAGATGCAGCGTCTCTTAATGCGTTCCAAAGTTTTCGGAATTGGCTTTGATCGGCCGGAAGTTGACGTTCGGCGATGTAGCTTTGATGGATGTAGCGAAGGGCCTCAATTTGAGCGTCAATTTCGTTTCTTGCCATCGTAATTTCAAGCGTGCGCTGAGCAGTGTTAACGCCACTATTCATGATATTAACGGCAAACACGGATATGGCCGCAAAAATTGCCATGGCTAACATCACCTCTACGAGCGTATCGCCGTGTTTATTCTTTTTCATCACACTCCGCTCCCTCATCATTATCCATATCAAGCAATTCCACAGCAGAAGAACTATGACCAGATTTCAAAATTTTAATCATTCGATGATGTCCACCGTAAGCTTGAGCCTCGTTAGAGTCAACGCATATTTTGACATCGCTCTCTGTAAATTTGCCAGTAGATAAATATTGATGTACGCCACTAGCGTCCAGCGTATATCCTTGGCCATAGTTTGTACCAAGACCATTATTTTTGTTGTTGATATCTGTGTAATCCACTTCCTTGTTCGTAGACGTGTCCATGATTACACCGTCCATAACAAAGGTCCGAATGGCTCCATCGCGTGGCGAACGAAAAATTAAAATAGTTTTCTTCAAGTCTGTATCTTTGCCAGGATTGACCATTCTGGCGCCCCACTTGAGAGTCGTACTTCTAAGCTCTCCCGCAGTCCGAATATGACAAGTCGCATTGGCGCTGCCATTACTAGTGTTAGAGCTACAGTGAATCGATAGATTGTTAGCGCCAACGTAATTTAGGATGGAAATATCATCTTTAGTGTCGGACTCACTGATTACTTCGTTGTTTTGTTTGGCTTGAGTAACTAACGTAGCAAAATCTCGGCCAATCAATGAAGTCGACTGAATTTTACTGCCATTCAAACTGATGACGGCACCATAGACGACGCAATTTGTCCGCCCGCGGCCGGCAATTAGGGATGGGGTAGTCACGGAATTAAAATAAGCCGCGACATCACCGCCTTGGATATCACTACGGATCAACCCGTAACAAGTCCCATCAGATTTATCGCGAGTCACCACTTGAGTATCCATCGCAAAAGAATATTGGTTGCGAAGTTCATTCGTAACGCCCTCGACTGAATCATTATAGCGCTGATTAGCAATACTGCTACCGGTACCCGCAAGTATGCCAACAAACAAGAAGCCACTGATGGCTAGAAATAGCATCGTTTCAATTATTGTGAAACCATTGCGACCACCCGATGAAGCACAATTCATATGATTATTATAACATTAACGTAAGCGAAATAAATTATTTTTTAATAACGAACTGGCAATTCGCGCGAGAAAGTCGTAACAGCTTGGCTATAACGTTGCATCTG
>CAZAAQ010000010.1:0-18328 GCA_964483505.1 uncultured Candidatus Saccharibacteria bacterium
GATAATTTCGCCTCGTCCCATTTTTTCACTTCGACACAACTAACCAAATCAATGTTGGCCGCCTCAGCCGCATCAAAAATATCTTTAGTATAATGGTCATAAATTTCGTTCAAAATTTTTTCGCGATTTTTTTCTGTCTCATTACCAGCATCGCCATTCTCAGCGTCATCAGCCGACGTCGCCTCTGGTTGTTGTTGACCATCACCAGCCTCAGGTTGTTGTGCATCGGCACCAGCCTCTGGTTGTCCTACATCATCAGCCTCGGATTGTTGGCCACTGTCCGCTTCTGGTTGTCTTTTGACACCATTCTCATCGACATCTTCCCAGCCGTTTGCGGCTGCGTTTCCTTTCTCACCCGGACCTTTTTCTCCAACCATTTTGATATTTCCTTCAATTATATTTTTATTTTTGACCTATTTTCCCAAATTTTAGCATTAGCTTCTTATTTTTGTCAACACAAAAAGGTAGACCACCTTCCGGCGATCTACCTTGCTCTATCTTATACTTTTACGCTTTCGAATTAACTTTAATATTTTTTAGTTTTATGGCTATCTATTTTTACATTCTATTATTTATCTTCAATCATATATAATATTCAACATTATCTAGACATGATCTCGGACAGGCCTAACAACGCTTGACCACCTTGGCGGAACTTCATTGCTTTTATCTTGTCTAACGCTTCTTGCGTTGCGTTTTCTGGACTTTGGTAAGCTTCTTCTCCTTTCATGCTCTCGTAGTCCACATTCGCCAATTCTTGCCATGCATCATCTTCTTGTGTTTGGCCATCGCTCATTTGCGGTAGTTCAAAGGTTGATGATTGTGTTGACATATTATTTTTATTTTCCTTTCTGTTTTTGTGATACCCATTTGTTTTTATTTGTTAGATGTTTATTTTTGTTATCTAACTGTCCATTATGTTAGCATACTTATGCTTTTTTGTCAATCGTGGTTATGCTTTAAAATCAGAATATTGTCAAATTAACAGATACAAAAATCACAAAAAACGTGGCCATTTTTCAGGCCACGCCCGCGGGTTAAACCAAATTAGGCTTGTTCTAATGATATTGTAATATTTTGTTTATCAATATTTACTATCTCATCATATGCATAATTCTGGTCTTTGCCAAAATCGACGGCTAAAACTTCGTCCATCAACGTTTGTTTGAACCGTTCTGGTATATCTACCGATACCGCTAGCTTAATTCGATCATCGACGTTTAATCCCGCCTTCTTTCGCGCGGCCTGCACAAACCGAATTAGCTCGCGCACGAAACCTTCTTCGCGCAAATCTGGCGTTAACACCTTATCGAGTACAGTTTTGTCATCGCTATGAGCAACTTTTTTCACGTTAACTTCTTCTGCAATAATATTTTCATAGAATTGATCAAGTTGTTCACCACTGTATTTTAGCTCAGCCAACGGTTGACGAACTTTTATTTGTCCAATCCCATCATCCTTCTGCATTCTCAGAGCTAGACCTTCGGTAATCACCGCTCGGCAAGACGTCATTTTGTTCAGAGCATCTTCATTAATTGTTCCAGCGGCCGGCCAATCTTGCAAATGGACACTTTTTTGACCCATCATATTCTGCCACAATTCTTCTGCGAGAAATGGTACAAATGGCGCCAAAATTAAAGCAAGATAACTAAGCACATAGTGTAATGTCTCGTAAGCTTCCGCTTTATCCTGCGTCGATTCGCTCTTCCAGAAACGTCGACGGCTACGTCGGACAAACCAGTTTGACAAATCGTCTACAAACGGCAATACGCCAGCAAGTGCTGCTGGCAAGTTATATGCCTTCGTATTATCTGTGATTTCATTCCGCAACTGGAAAAGACGGCTCACGATCCAACTATCCAACGGATTTCGAAGATTCTGTGGTTCCATCAATTCCGTTTTGTCATATTCCCAGCCATCCACCGAAGCGTACATCGTGAAGAAATCGTAAACATTCCAAATCATAGTCAATTTTCGAGCTACATCGCTAACATCCTTATCAATCAAAGCAAAATCCTCACCCGCTAATACTGGGCTAGATAGCATTAAGAACCGCAAAGCATCAGCCGAATAAGCATTCATCAACTCGTTCGGATCCGTGTAATTACCGAGTGATTTACTCATTTTCCGGCCATCATTACCGGCTAAGGTGCCCGTCGTTATCACATTTTTGTAAGCTTTATCACCAAACAATGCCGTATTCACTACATGTACATAGTAGAACCAAGCGCGCACCTGCCCCACGTATTCCACAATGAAATCTGCTGGGTAATTCTTCTCAAACTTCTCTTTATTTTCAAACGGATAGTGCAATTGCGCAAATGGCATTGAGCCAGATTCGAACCAGCAGTCGAGCACTTTATCAATGCGTTTAAAATGCTCACCGTCGATATCAAATTCAATTTTATCTACCCATGGACGGTGATAATCTTCCAACCGAACGCCAGATAGTTCAAACAATTCATCGTAACTTCCGACGACTTTAACGGTGCCTTTGTCACCCTTCCAAACTGGCATCGCCGTCGCCCAAAACCGATCGCGCGACAAATTCCAATCTGGTGCTTGTTCAATATTTTTCTCAAAGCGACCATGCTTGAGATGCTCTGGGAACCAATTGATGCCCTGATTGAGTTCAATCAGTTTAGCTTTACTACCCTGAATGTCGAAGAACCAAGATGGAATAGCCCG
Organism: uncultured Candidatus Saccharibacteria bacterium; assembly: GCA_964483505.1. Lineage (GTDB taxonomy): Bacteria > Patescibacteriota > Saccharimonadia > Saccharimonadales > Saccharimonadaceae > UBA2834. The sequence continues at coordinate 2,689 of CAZAAQ010000010.1, forward strand.
GTACATAATGCGCTGATGACTGCGCGGGTTAAATGGATATTCGTGTTTAACATATTCGATTTTCCAAATAATGCCCTTTTCTTGTAGGCACTTGGCAATAAATTTATTGGCCGTCCAAACTTCGATGCCATTTTCATCCGTATCGCGCACGCCAACCGCATGCAAAATTTCTGCCCATTCTGGCAAATAGTAACCATTATCATCAATCGCATGACGCACCGGAATCTGGTCTTTTTGACCTAAGGCAAAGTCATCTTCACCATAAGCTGGCGCAATATGGACAATGCCAGTACCGTCTTCTGCGCTCACAAAATCCGCCAAATGTACTTTATGCGCATTTGCATTATTACCGTCTTTCAGCTGATTCTCATCAAATAGTGGTGCATAAGCCAATCCAGCCAACTCAGAGCCTTGATAAGTTTTAAGTGCCGTTTTGCCAGCATCACCTAATACTTTTTCCGCCAAAGATGTTGCCACAATCAGCTTCGCTCCGTCTACGTCGTATAGACCATAGGTAAAATCTTTACTGACCGCTAAAGCCATGTTAGCTGGTAAAGTCCAAGGTGTCGTCGTCCAAGCCAACATATATTCGTCTCTGTCTAACAACTTAAATTTCACATAGGCACTTGGATCAGTAACAGTTTGATAAGCGTCATTGTCCATCGTAACTTCAGCCTTACTAACTGGCGTAGCGAACTTGGTGTCATACATCAAAACCTTTTCGCCTTCGTAAATCTTGCCCTTGTCGTAAAGCTGTTTAAAGGCCCACCATACACTTTCCATGTAGGTTTTATCCATCGTCCGATAAGCACCTTTGAAGTCTACCCAACGGCCAATACGGTCAATCGTTGACTCCCAAGTCTCACTGTTTGCGACCATTGATTCACGCGCTTTAGTAATATAAGTCTCAAGCGGCCATTTCGTACCAATTTCGCGGCGATCGGTAATGCCTAGTTGTTTTTCGACAAAGTTCTCAGCTGGTAGACCATGACAGTCCCAACCCCAACGGCGTTCCACTCTCTTCCCACTCATTGTCCAAAATCGCGGCACCGCATCTTTGACCACACTGGACAATAATGTCCCATGGTGCGGATTTCCCGTAATAAATGGCGGCCCATCATAGAACACGTAAGAATTATCGATGTCACGTTGCTCAATCGACTTTTCGAAAGTCTTATTTTTCTTCCAATATTCAATCAACGCTTTTTCGTACTCACCCGCACGGCGTCGTTTGCCATATTGATATTTCATTTGCGCTCCTTTCTTAATAAAAAAATTCCAATGTTTTGCATTGGAACTCTTGTTGAGCGGTACCATCCAATTTCTAACCGAAGTTAGCCCTTAGTTTATCTTTTACGCAGATTCACGAACGGTTCTACTCAATCTTCCCAATCTTTCTTCCGTCAGCTCGCAATTGATTGTTGCTAATAACGCCTTTTTCATATCATAGCATAATTTATCAAAAAAATAAAAAGCTACTGGTCGAGCATATAAAACATGACGTCGTCCATTTTTGGCATATCGCCATCGCCCCACATCTGTAACATCCGTCCATCATTATCAATAGCCAAAATCGCTGGATAATTTACCACATCATAGGATCTTGCTAAACTTTCGCCCTCTGGCTCATCCGGGCTAAGACTTTCTGGTACTTTCCCGCTCCGGTGCTCAAAATCACGCAACCAGTCAATTACTGTTCTTGCATAATCTGTGTTATCCCTCCACAGCACTACCACCCGCATCGCTCTTTTTCCTTTCTTGCATTCTTGTACGTTGTTCAATAATACTTGCTTCCAAATCGTCTAGTGTCTTAAAGCCCCTAAATACACTCGCAAAACGCACATAAGCCATCTCGTTGGTCTCCGACAACACATTTAAAATAGTCTCGCCAATTACGCTTGATGGCACCTCATCCTCATTCATTCCGTAGATTAAATCCTCCACGCGGTTTACGACATTTTGAACATCAAGGTCGCTATCAAAATATTTTCCAACGCTGTTTCTAACGGCATTAGATAATTTATCCCGATCAAAGGCCTCCCTTGCTCCGCTACGCTTTCGCACCATCATACCAGGGCGTTCAATCCGCTCGTAAGTCGTAAAGCGTTGTTTGCCATCAAGCGATACGCGGCGTCGACGAATCATCGTGCCGTCTTGCGACTCACGGCTTTCTATCACTTTACTTTCCCCAATTTTTAGATTGCTCACAGGAAACTTCCCCTTTTGAGTTAATCTTTGTTCTTTTTGCGACGTCGTAGAATGGCAGGAATATCGCTGTCATCGTCATCCGTATTGCTGCGAATGTTATCCCACATGTTTACAGTTGTTGCATCAGCAAAATCGGAGCTTTTACTCTCTGGCTTAATCTCTTCTTCTGCTTTTTCGTCTTCTTTTTCGGCTTCAGGTTCAGCGGCAGGAGCTGCCGTTGTATCGCTCTTTAGAGCTTCCTGAGCACGTGGATCGTCTTTGTAATATTCTGAATCAAAACCGGTTGCAACCACTGTTACGATAATCTCATCTTCAAGCTCTGGGCGTACACTTGCACCCCAAATAATATTTGCATCTGGGCTAACGCTAGCCGTGATTAATTCGGCTGCTTCTTGCATTTCTGCCATCGTAACATCGTAACCGCCAGCAACTGAGAACAACACGCCGCGCGCGCCATCAATTGAAACCTCAATCAAAGGCGATTCAATGGCTTGTTGGGCTGCAATCGTAGCACGGTTTTCGCCCGAAGCACGACCAATCCCCATCAAGGCCGAGCCAGCATCCTTCATAATCGTCTTTACATCGGCGAAATCCAAGTTAATCAATGAATGTTCAGTAATCAATTCCGAAATGCCTTGCACACCTTGGCGCAAAACTTCATCGGCTATCTTGAACGTTTCCAAAATTGGCGTGCGTTGATCAATTGTCTGCAGTAAACGGTCATTTGGGATCGTAATCAAAGCATCCACGTTACGCGCCAAATGCTCAATTGCCCAATCAGCATTTGCTTTGCGCTTTGCGCCTTCAAAAGAAAATGGCTTTGTCACTACACCAACTGCAAGGATGTCTTGTTTGCGAGCTTCTTCAGCGACGATGTAGCCAGCGCCAGAACCAGTACCACCACCAGCACCAAAGGTAATAAACGCCATATCTGCGCCAGTTAAAGCATTTTTAATTTCTTCACGGCTCTCTTCGGCAGCTTTTTCGCCAACTGATGGGTCAGCTCCAGCACCTAAACCGTTTGTTGTTTCATGTCCAAGATGAACTTTGACGTCAGCCTTAGAATTATGCAAGGCTTGCGCATCCGTATTCATCGCAATAAATTCTACTCCGGTAAGACCAGCCTCACGCATTCGGTTCACAGCAGATCCGCCGGCACCACCAACACCAATTACTTTTATGCTAGCCGTACTCTCGACTTCACTAGGTTTGACTTCTGGCATGTATCAACTCCTCACTTTTTTTCAATTCTAACTACTATAGTACCACCCTATACTTTTTTTGACTAGTATTCCACCCCTATTTTTTTATTTGAACATCTTAAAGAATCTAGCAAAGACACCACCGTTGCCGTGTGAACTTTTCTTCATCTTTACCGAATGCTTTTCTGGCCCAAACTCCCCCGCGTCTTTGTCTATCAACATTAATCCTACCGCAGCTGCATATTCCGGTTTAGCGACATCGTCGCTCACGCCCATTACCCCTTCCGGTTTGCCGATTCTCACCGCCAATTCCACCTGACTACGCACATAAATATCAATATCTCTTAACCTTGCGCCACCACCAACTAGCACTAGACCTTCCGGCAAACGCTTATCGTAACCAGCCATCTTTAAGTGCTTACGGACCTTCTCGAAAATCTCTTCCAATCTTGCTTCAACGACTTCATCGATATCTTTGCGCGAAAAGACATACTCATCTCGGCCACGCTTAATCACTACATCCTTATCGGTTTCACCGAACTTTCCAGATGCGAATCGAGTCTTAATCTCTTCAGCAATCTCTGGCACTGTCATCAATACTGTCGCTAAATCTTTTGTAATGTCATTGCTACCCAATGGGACCACTCCAACATACTGCAATTCACCTTCGTCATAAATCGCCAAACTAGTTGTGGAATCACCCATATCAACTACCCCAATGCCATTTTCTTTTTGTTGGCTAGTCAAAACCGCCGTAGCTGCAGCCACTACCGAAGGCACAATCGCATCAATGCCAACTTTGGCATGCTCATATAATTTCGTTAAATTGTCACAATCTGGCGTCAACGCCGAAATCACATTTGCTCGCAACTCTAGACGTGAGCCCTTCATGCCTAAAGGCTCATGGATTCCGCCTTGTCCATCCAGAATGTACTCATAAGGCACAATCTCTAGTGTCTTGCGACTTTGTGACATCTTACCAGCAATTGCAGTTTCTTCAATTCTAGCCAAATCCTGTTCGTCAATCTCATGATCTTCCACCCCTACTGCAATCATGCCATCAATCTTCGTACTCGCGATGTTCACACCGTTGATACTAACCGTAGCGCCGCTAACTGTCACGCCGCTCATCGCCTCTACCCCCGCAAGGCATTCATCTACTACGCGAATTGGCGTATCAAGTTCTTTAATTACCCCTCTTCTCATCCCGCCGGCTGGTTTTTCACCGTAGCCAATTACGGAGATGTTTCCGTCTTTTCCAATACTGCCTAGTACCGCACGCACGTTCTTCGTGCCAACATCGATACCAACTGCGAAGCGAGTCTTTTCTTCCATACTAATATTGTAACATAAGCTCTTAAGCCTGCGTCAATATTTCGTAGCCATCCTCTGTCACTAAAATCGTATGCTCACAATGTGCACCGATTGAACCATCCTTCAAGCACACTGTCCAGCCGTCGTCGCCTTCCACTACTACGGTATCTGGTTTACCGAGACTCGACATCGGTTCGATGCAAATCGTATCACCAACTTGAAGCGTATAGCCATGACCACGCTTGCCATAGTTCGGCACCTCTGGTTCCATATGCATCTTTTTGCCAATCCCGTGTCCAACATAATTTCGGATAATACCCAATTTACCTTTTTCAAGCTCTTTTTGGACTGCAAAGCCGACATCCCCCAATTTTGCGCCCGGTTTCACCGCATTAATTCCCTCATAAAGTGATGCTTCCGTATAGCTCAATAAGTGTTTTTGTGCAGCCGTTGGTTTTCCCAAAATCATCGTAAACGCCGAATCAACATAATAGCCTCGATATTTAATCACCAAATCGTAACTCACTTTATCACCATCTTCCAAAATATCATCCTTCGGAATACCATGAATCAACTCATTATTAACCGAGATGCAAATTGAACCCGGAAAATTAACTTCTGGCTCGTAATAAGCCACACCGGCGCCATAATCCAAGATTTTTGCCGCTACCCATTTATCGATTTCCTTGCCACTTTTCCCCGGCTCTGTGTATTCACGCAATTCGGCAAAAATCTGAGCCATAATTTTGCCACCAGCCCGCATCGCCTCAACTTTTTTCTCGTCCATTTTCTTCTATTCTCCTTTTACTGTCATTTTTACGTTCCAGTCCTGCAGTACCGCTTCAATTCGACGCGTAACTTCATCAACATCACCAACCCCATCGACTTCTCGAATCGGCACATTTTCTTGTTTTAACAGATTAGACATTGAATAAATTGTTTGTTCAAAAATTCGCCAACGCTTCCCAATTGACTCGCGCGTGTCGTCCGCACGTCCCCGCGCCACTAGTCGACTCCACAACTCATTGTCTGGCACTTTTATCACGATTGCGCCGTCAATTTTGTCGATATCACCATGTTCAATCAACCATTTAGTCTGCCATTCATTCCTTGGATAACCGTCCAGAATCGCATTTTGATGGTTCTCTGATGTCGTCTTAATTGCTTCATGCATCATTTTCACAACAAAATCATCGTTCACTAGCTCACCCTTCAGCATGACTTTTTCCAATTCAGGATCATGGCAATCGCGCAACAATTGACCGACCGATAGCCAGCGCCAACCATATTTATCTGCCAAACGTTGGCCCTGTAAACTCTTTCCGCTGCCTGCGGCTCCAAACAAAATAATCATATAGTTATATATTACCCTTTTTCAACAAAAATACCCCATTTTAGGGGTATTTCTTTATTTTAGACCTAACTTCATTCGTTCGGCTTTTTCGGCTTTACGTTTGTCGCGCAAAATTGCCTTTAGACGACGCTCACGCTTGGAAATTGGTTTGCTAAAACGCATCCCTTCCTTTGCGGTTGCCATGACGCCACTCTGTAAAACCTTGCGATTAAAACGACGAACGATATTTTCATTCGCCTCGTTTTGGTCTTTCCTAGTTACTTTTACTGCCATACTGTGCCTAATTTTAACATAGTTAATATGTTTCTTCAAGATTGTTTTCGGTTAAGCCGATCGGTTCCAAATTTATCAATATGCCTTCGATATTGGTCATGCCATTCCACTCGTTTTTCGACAGCGTAAACTGCATTCTCGCCTGGCTCGAATCGCTCGTTAACCATTCTGTTGGCGCAAAGAACGCAATTAATTTGCACGTCCTGCCATCTTTATCTGTTATCATAAGCGACAGATGTTTATCTTTTAGAATTTTGCGCGCCTTAATCTTAGCGTCAATTTCAAAAATTGGTTCCGGATTACCGTTGCCAAACGGCGCCAATTGTTCAATCTCATCATATAATTCCACTGTTAATTCGCTCAAATCTTGCAATTTTATATCGCTCTTCTTCAGCAGATATTTTTGCTGATTTTTCAAACTCAAACCTAGATAATAAGTCTCTACGCTCTGCTCAAAACAACTAAAATCATCACTTTTAATTGTCAGCCCACAGGCCAAAGCATGGCCACCGCCACTAATCAACTTATCGGCATCAAAATTTGCCAGCGCCGCCGCCAACGAGAAATCGCCAAAACTTCGGCCGCTGCCCTTATAAATTCCATCTTCAAGTTCCGAAAACACAAACGCCGGCTTTTGGTAGGCCTCCATTAATCTACCAGCGATGATCCCAACAATCCCTTCATGCCATGCGCCATGCGCCATAATCACCGGCTGCGCTAAGTCGACGCCTGCACCAATTTCTGTCACCGCCGCGTCTTGCGTTTTCCGGCGCTCTTTATTTAGCTCATCTAATTTGTCCGCCAACACAACCGCTTCGCTCCGGTCTTTTGCTAACAATAAATGTAATGCTAAATTTGCCGTTTGCATTCTTCCTGCCGCGTTCAATCGTGGGCCAATTTGAAAACCGACTGCGTGCGCGTCTATTTTTGCCAGGTCAATCCCTGCACATTTCGCTAACTCCTTTAATCCCGGGCGTCTAGTCTTAGCTAAAACTTTCAGTCCCCAATAAACTAAGACTCGGTTATCGCCAGTTAGCTGCATCGAATCACAAATTGTGCCAATTGCGACTAAATCTAACCACCATTTTTCCTGACCATCGCAATTTTTAGCCTGATTTTTTGCCATATTTAGAGCGCGTGCCAACATAAAAGCTACACCCACGCCCGCCAAATCGCTGCCGTATGTTTCATCCGCGCGTTTTGGATTTATTACGGCCACTGCCGTTTTGGGAAGTTGCGGAATTTCATGATGATCTGTCACAATCGTATCGATGCCAGCAGCCGCCAACTTCGCAATAATCTCTTCTGAACCACTGCCGCAATCAACCGTAATCACCAACTTTGCCCCCATTTTCTTAATTTTCGGAATTACCGTAGTGTGCATACCATAACCATCCACAAACCGATCCGGCAAAATAATCTCTGGTTTTTGGCAGCCAAAGTCAACCAAAGCTTCACTGAGCAAGGTACTCGCCGTGACGCCGTCCACATCATAGTCGCCATGGATTACAATTTTTTCACCCCGTTGTTTAGCTTGCTCAATCCGCCCAACAGCCACTTTCATATCACGCATCAACAATGGATCAAATAATTCCGCATAATTTGGATGCAAAAAATTCTCATTTAGCCCACGCTGCGCTAATAGCAACTTAAAAATCCGTGTCATCCGATTGTTTTGCTTGGTGGTTTGCTCGCACTATCGAGCTGTTGGCTTTTTATTACGATGCTTTGCAATTCCTTTAAAATTGGAAATTGCTTATTAGTTTGGTAAATACTTGTGTTACCCTTCTTGGTCACAATCAAGAATCCACCCTTGGTCAACCGACGTAATTCGCGCTGGATATTTCCAGGATCCTCCTTAATTAACTTTGATAGACCTCGGACGTGTGTTTTGAAATCAGGATATTTTGCAAAGACTACAATAATCTTCCGACGCACACGGCTTGTCACAAAAACGTCTAACATTGACCTCCTTCCTGCCTTTATTCTATTTTAAAACGGTATTTTTTACAACAAAAAAGTTTAACTAAAGAGATATATAATAGAAACATGCCTTATTACCTTGTTGCTCCCGCTAAAACCTTTCATGCATCCGATAATATGTTGACCTATCATTCGGACGATACCTTTCAACCTGGTCAGATTGTGTTAATTCCGCTCGGCGCCAAATCGGTCATTGGCATTGTTGTAAAATCCACAACACAACCAGAGTTTAAAACCAAGGATATCGAAAAATTACTCTACGGCCAACCTTTACCGAAGCATTTGCTTGATGCCATTTTGTGGCTGAGTGATTACTACCGCTGCCCTTTATCGAGCGTCATTCAGGCCGCCTTACCTAGCGGTATCACCAAAAATCGACGCAAAGCTCTAGCCACCACCCCAGCCGACCGTCAAATTGAAACTACCATACCACTAAACTCTGCCCAACTAGCCGCCATTCAGGCCATCGAAACTAATCCATCCAATACCATTCTATTGCACGGTATCACCGGCAGCGGCAAAACTAATGTCTACGTCAAACTAGCCCAAAATTGCCTTGCGAAACAGCAATCCGTCATCTTGCTGGTCCCCGAAATTGCTCTTACACCTCAACTAGTGCAAAATTTCCAAACTTATTTTAGTAATATATCCATCATGCATTCCGGTCAAAATGAATCGGAGCGCCATCAGATTTGGGAAAAAATTCTCCAAGACGACCAGCCACAAATTGTCATCGGTCCCCGCTCCGCTCTATTTGCGCCAATGAAGCATCTTGGCCTAATTATCATCGATGAAGCCCATGAACCGGCCTATCACCAGGATCAAAACCCTAAATATTCAGCTCTAAGATTAGCTGCCAAAATGTCGCGCACCGTCCTTGGCACTGCCACGCCACTCATTGCTGATTATTACCTCTGCGCCGCTCATCATGCCGTTGTTGACCTGTCCGAACTGGCCATTAAATCCGATAAGACCGCTCAAGTTTCGGTCATTGATCTCAAAAACCGGCAATTTTTCACTAAGCACCGTCTACTTAGTAATCAATTGCTAGAATCAATTCAACACTCGCTCGATACTCATACTCAAAGTCTAATTTTCCATAACCGTCGTGGTACTGCCCCGCTTACAGTTTGCGACCAATGTGGTTGGCAAGCACTCTGTCCGAACTGTTATTTGCCACTTGTGTTACATAACGACGTTTACCAAATGCGTTGTCATACTTGCGGCCGGACTTTTCCAGTCCCGACTGTTTGCCCCAACTGCCATAATGCCAGTATCCACCACAAAAGCTTTGGCACTAAATTGCTAGAAGAAGAGCTACATCGGCTGTTCCCACAAGCCAGCATTGCACGTTTTGATGCCGATACGGACGCCGATTTGCAACTGAACAAAACCTATGCGGAAGTCGCGGCTGGCAAATACGACATTATCATTGGCACTCAAATGATCGCTAAGGGCTTCGACTTCCCAAACATCACTACGCTGGGCATCGCTCAGGCCGATGCGCAATTGTCTTTACCAGACTTCTCGTCCGAAGAAAGGACTTTTGAACTAATTACGCAGGTCATCGGCCGTGCTAACCGCGGGCACCAGAACACAAATATTATCGTCCAGAGTTATCAGCCCGAACACCCCATTATCCAATACGCTGTAGCCTCAGATTACGCCAACTTCTATAACTATATGATACAGAAACGACAACAAAGCGTACTCCCACCCTACAGTTTCTTGCTCAAACTTTCTTTAGTTTATAAAACTGAATCAACCACTGTAAAAAACGTTCGCGCATTGTATAAAAAATTAGTTCGATTTTGTGAAACTGCCAATTTATCACAAGTTATTATTAGCCCGCCCATGCCGTCTTTTCATGAACGCAGCAACGTCGGCTATTCTTGGCAACTAGTCATCAAAGCAAAGTCGCGCGATTATTTATTGAAACTCTACGATGCCGTCTACAACAATCCGCATTTGCACGCTGATTTTGACCCCCCGACTTTACTTTAGCCTCAAGCAAACGCAAGCCTATATCTTAGCATCTCTACAAGATATGCCCTTTTATGTTAAAATAAAGCTAGCATGAAAGAAAAAATTTCAATAGTTACTACACCAGACCCTCGACTCCGTCAAAAATCTGCCAAAGTCACCAAAATCGACGATGAAGTCCACGAGATTATTCGTAAAATGGTTAAAGCCTCGTTAGATTGGGAAAATGAGCATGAGTTCGAGCTCTCCGCCGCTATGGCCGCGCCACAGCTTGGTTACAACAAACGCATCATCATTGTCCGGGAAGATATGTCCGACAAGGATCATACAAATTTTATTGCACTGATTAATCCAGAAGTCATCAAGACCGAAGGCAAGACCACGGTTGATTATGAAGGCTGCCTTTCTGTCCCGACTATTTATGGCAAAATCCCACGCCCGGCCAAAGCCAGGCTTAAAGCTACTCTTGAAGATGGCAGCGAAGTTCGTCTCAAAGCTCACGATTTTCTTGCCCGCACCATACTTCATGAAATCGACCATCTAGATGGTATTTTATTCATCGACCACATCAAAGGTCAAAAAGATGCATTTTTTAAACTAGATGACCATGGCGACTTAGTTCCAGTTGACTACGATAAATATATTGCTAATAATAAAAAACTATTCCCGCCAGAAAGCGAAGACTAAAACTAAATATGCAAACGCCAAAAATCATTTTCTTTGGTAACGAACAGCTTGCACAAGGCATCAAGCCAGCCACGCCCATTTTTGACGCGCTAATCGCCCATCACTATCAAATCTGTGGCGTAATTTTAACTAATGCCAACACGCGCCAACCTTTCAAAATTGCCACTGCGGCCGCTGCGCATCAAGTACCAGTTTTTTACAGCAAAAACAGTACCGAAATTTCTGACATCATCGCACAATTGCAACCCGATGTTGGTGTTCTAGCAGCTTTTGGCAAAATTGTCCCAAGCAGCATCATTGATGCACTTCCCTTAGGCATTCTTAATATTCATCCGTCTCTGCTGCCAGCTTATCGCGGCACCACACCGATCGAAACGGCACTGCTCAACAACGATGCTTTTACCGGCGTATCGCTCATGCGACTCGTTAAAGCCATGGATGCTGGTCCAATTTTAGGTCAACAACGCGTCGAAATCACGCCTACCACTACTAAACAGTCACTCTACGAGCAACTCTCCACTGCCGGTGCTAATTTGCTAATTGATGCTTTAGCTAAAATCCAAGCCGGCACTCTCACCGAGACCGCTCAATACGAAAGTAACGCGACCTTTACCGCCCAGCTCAACAAGACTATGAGCGTGCTAGACCCCACGGCTAAAACTGCCAACGTCCTATCCCGCGAAATCATCGCCTACGCTGGTTTCCCTAAATCAAAATACCGTTATTTCGATATTAGCTGTACTATCACCGATGCTCACGTTGCCGATAATAAAGTCACAGAACTCGATTTACGTTGCAAAGATGGCAAATTCTTAGTCATTGATCAGCTGATCCCAGAAAACTCCAAAAAAATGACGGCTCAAAGTTTTCTCAATGGCCGTCATCTCTAATTTCTACTATTAAGCGTTATCTAAAATCGCATCTTTTTGGTTAGCAATTTCTTCTGACAAGCTCTCAATTACGTCTTTAATAATTTGCTGATATTGCGGACAGTTCTTTTCTAGCCATTTCGCGGTAGCAAATTCAGCCATCATTTCTGGACTGTCTGCTGCCTTATCGCTGTTTTGGAGAATTTTCTTGTAAGTCTCATCATCCTTGTAACCATCACCGATTGAGGTCAGCACTGATTGAATCGCATCTTGATCATTATCAATAATTTTGACGAATTCCGCCAATTGATCATCTGATAAATCTTGACTCATCTTTTCACCAATTCTAGTCTCTAGCTGGTCTTGAGCATATTCCAAAAATTCGCCCTTCTGGTCTTCGGGCATCGAAGCAAGTCCAATCGTTTCTAAAAAGCTTTCATCAAATTTAAACATAGACTTTTTCTCCTATTTCCACCATTCTAACACAAAAAGCTAATGTTTTACAAAATCTTTTTCTTTTTCAGTTCACGCGTGAAGAACTTCAAACGGTCGCCAATCTCAAGTTGAATCTTTTTCGTGGTCTTTAGCGAAATGCCACCAATCTCGCTCTTTGCTAATGACGCAACGTTCACTTTGCCCTCTTGCACGCTCACAACTTCAATATCGCCCAACAGTTCTTTTTTCCGATAGGCATGGCCTAACATGCCGGCCGAAATTCGGCCAGTCAATACTTCGCCACCAGCAATAATTTCAGTTTTTTCAGTTCTAAAGACACCCTTTACGCTCAGCTCACCCGTTGGCGTTTCGATAACTTCTGCATCCAACATTTCTTCCATCTCATGTTTAGCGTCATCCAATAGCTCATAAATTACACGATAAATTTTTACCTGAACTCCGTTGCGCTCCGCCATTTTAGCAATAGCATTTGGGACCGTTACGTTAAAACCATAAATAATCGTCTTGCTGCCAGAAGCCAAATAAATATCATTTTCGTTAATTGCGCCCACGCCCGTCGAAACAATATTTAGCGTGATTTCGCCGCCCGTATCAATCATCCTCAAAGAGTCTACAACAGAAGTCACAGAACCTTGCACGTCGCCTTTTACCAATACATTGAAAATCTTTGTGTTGTCCGCCGTATTCATCATCCGAAGCAAATCCGCGCTCGTCACGTTAGCGCTCGCCGATTCATCATTCTCAGCTTGCGCATTTAGCAAAGCTAATTTACGCGCAGTTTTTTCATCAGCAATTTCTTCAAATTTATCACCAAAATCCGGCAATTCCTTAAACCCAGTCACCACCACTGGCGTTGACGGCAAAGCTTTACCTTTTGGTTTGCCACGCCAATCCAACATCGTCCGCACTTTTCCATAAGTCCGACCAGCCACGACAAATTCACCCACCTTTAGCTCACCGCCAGTCACTAGTAAGTTCACTACTGACCCTTTGCCAGTTTCCATATGGCTTTCAATCACTAGGCCTTCAGCCGGAATGTTTACATCTGCTTTTAGTTCATCCACATCGGCCGTCAATAGAATCATGTCTAGCAGTTTATCTAGATTCTGACCAGTTTTTGCGCTGATTGGCACCATAATCGTATCACCGCCCCACTCTTCTGGATTCAAATTGAATTCAGTCGCCAATTGCGTCTTAGTGCGGTCAATATTAGCACCTTCTTTATCAATTTTATTAATTGCCACAATAATCTTAGCGTTGGCTGCTTCAGCAAATTTAATGGCTTCTGCCGTCTGTGGCATGACACCATCATCAGCCGCCACCACTAGTACTACAATATCCGTCAGCATCGCGCCGTGTTGGCGAATCGCCGCAAAGGCTTCATGCCCTGGCGTGTCAAGAAAAGTAATTTTTCGGTCTTTATATTCCATTTGATAAGCCGAAATATGCTGTGTGATACCACCAGCCTCACGTTCGACCGTCTTTTTATGCAATAAAGTGTCTAGCAAAGTCGTTTTGCCATGATCAACGTGCCCCATCACTGCCACTACTGGCGGACGCAATTTGGCATCTTTGGACAGTTCCCGCTTGATACCTGGCAACTTTGAAACATTCTCTTTTTTCTCAAATCGCACATTCGTAAAACCGAGCTCTTCGGTCATAATTTGTGCCGTCTCGTAATCAAGCCGCTGATTTATCGTGGCCATAACGCCGTTTTTAAATAACTCACCAATCAAATGCGTCACCGAAACGCCCAATGCGCTCGCTAACTCGTCTACGGTAATCGAGCCAGAAACCTGTATCACTTTTTCTTCCATTCCAGCTCCTTTCTAAAGCAATAATAAACAAACCCACCCTGAAATATTGGTTTTATTTTATCATATCTTCAGCAAAACTGCAATTTTAAGCAGTATCCAGCCCACAAAAATGACGCCTTTGCGGCGCCACTTTTGCATCCGGTCACGGAAAGTGTGTTATTTCTTTTTCTTGTCGGCAAAGCTCAAAGAAATCTTACGACCTTCTTTGTCGATATCAAGTACCTTAAATTCTTTGCGCTCGTTGAGTGTAAAGATTTTTTCTGGGTCAACATCGCTGCCTTCACCGAGTTCAGAAACGTGCACTAAAGCTTCAACGGCTGGTGAGATTTGGACAAAAGCACCAAATGGCGTAATACGCGTAATGGTACCCTCAACTTTGTCACCTTTTTTGAAGTTAGCAATTTCAGAAAGCCATGGATCTTCCTGTAATTGTTTCATCGAAAGCGATAAACGATCTTTGTCGATTGCAATAATCTTTGCTTCAATCGTATCGCCAATTTTAACGTAATCTGCTGGGTTGTTCACGCGTTCCCATGAAATTTCTGAGATGTGGACTAGTCCTTCAATCCCATCAACGTTCACGAAAATGCCAAAATCAACTACGCCAGTTACTACGCCTTTTACTACATCGCCAATTGACAATTTAGCAAAGCGTTCGGCTAGACCATCCTTGATTGCTTCCTTTTCAGAAAGAATCAATTTGTTCGTCTTGCGATCGGCATCTAGAATACGCACGCGAATTGTTTTTCCCACCAAAGCGTTCAAGCGTTGCAAAATTTCGTCCTTGTCAGAACCGCCAACGCGTGGATAGTGTTCAGCTGAAAGTTGAGAAACTGGCAAGAAGCCACGAATCCCTTCATATTCAACTAGCAAACCACCACGGTTTGCATCGAATGGTTGGACTTCAATAATCTTGCCAGCATCAAGCTTAGCCGAAATTTCGTCCCAACCTTTCTCTTTTACAGCTTTTCGCAATGACAGCAAAATCATGCCGTCATCCATCTCAGTGTCAACTACGCTAGCTGAGACCTGATCACCCTCTTTTAGTTGGCGACCAAACGCAACTTCGCGGCGTGGCACAAGACCGACTCCACGTGCACCAAGATCGATTAAAATCTCGTGCTTCTTGACCGACATAACTGTCCCGTCAATCGTATCCCCTAGTACTACTGGATTAATTTCCTCGCTCGCGAGTAATTCGTCCATCGTGATTTTAGCTTTTTGAGCCATATTTAATATTTTTTCCTTTCGTTGGAGTCACTCATCGTCTCTTGAATCCTTCAAAAAACCATGAGTAACCCCAAGCTACCACCTATTTTAACCTATTTTCAAGATAGAGTAAAGCAAAAGCTAATTGTTTTTAGTTCTGACGAGTCTGAAATTGTTTTGCAAAAGACAAGTTTAATGCCAAAAGATAGGCTGCTACTGCCGCTAAGCCAAAACTTAGCATATAGTCTTCCGGACCAGTCTTTGGCAAATTGCTATTAGTTGTGC
>CAZAAQ010000010.1:18428-22895 GCA_964483505.1 uncultured Candidatus Saccharibacteria bacterium
GCGCCCCAACCCCAACGTTTATATTTCATATTTACATCCATTTTCTTCACTCCCTAATACTATCTATAATTATACAACTTTTTTCATCTCTCAACAAGCTGTTGCTCATCTTGTCATAGTGTATAATAAAAGCATGTATATCTGTATCGATATTGGTGGCACTAAGACCATCATTGCCCTATTAGACCACGCCGGTAAATTACTTCATTCTGTACGTTTTGCCACAATTTATAATCAGACTGACTTTTACGAAAATTTGCTTCAACAAATCAAAATCAACTTCGTAATGTCTGGCGTCAAAGCTATCTCCGTTGCTATGCCTGGACCAGTTAAAAACAACCGCGCCCTTTGGCTTGGTAATTTACCTTGGCACGATTTTGATATTGCTAAACAGCTCAAAACTGATTTTAAACTACCCGTTTTTGTCGAAAATGATGCCAATCTTGCCGCCCTCGCCGAAGCTCGACTTTGTGCCGGACGCTCGTTGTATCTCACTTTCTCCACTGGAATTGGCGGCGGGGTCGTTGAAAACCACCAACTGCTATCTCGTTATGCTAGCCTTGAACCCGGCCACACTGAATATACCTACAATGGCAAAACTGCAGAGTGGGAAGACATCGCCTCCGCTCATACTATCCGTGACAAATACGGTCGCAACGTGGATGAAATCACAGATCCAGCCGCCTGGCAAGACATCGTCGAACGCATGTTGCTTGGCCTCATTCCACTCACTATTTCTGTCAAACCCGCTCGCATCATTTTTGGCGGTCCACTCGGACTTGCTTTGGACACCTATCGTACCGCTCTTCGCAAAAAGCTCAAACAATCGCTCCCATCCCGCATCGCTATGCCTCGCCTCGTGACTGCCAAATACGGAAATCTATCTGTAATCTATGGTTGCTATTACTATGCCAAAGCTTGCCAGTCTCGTCACTAAACTCCAACACGATTACCCCACTCTCATCTTTACGCTCAGCAATCGTTTTTATTATCATGTGCCTGATACCATTTTTTACTCAACCTCGACAGATGCGAGCACTAATCAAAGTTGCCTATTATTGCTTCACGAACTTGGCCACTATCTAATCAATCATAATGAATATCAAAGCGATGTTGAACTCATTAAAATCGAAGCCCTTGCCTGGGCAAAGGCTAAAACGCTCGCCGCAAAATACCAAATTCCATGGGATGACGATTTCATCGAAGACCAACTCGACACCTATCGCGATTGGTTACACGCCAATTCTCTTTGTCCCAACTGTCAATTAACCGGTTTTCAAGATGACCGCGGATTGTATCATTGCCCGCTCTGCAACAAAACTTGGCCTAGCAAATATCACATCGATTAACCAACAAAAAGAGTACCCTGCGGTACTCTTTTTTTGAACAAACTAAGCGTTCTTTTTAGCTTTGCCACGTTTGCTAATACGGCCACCCTTTGCGCCAGCAAGTTTTGCTAGTTCTGGGTTTGCCGCAAAGCCACCAGTGTGACCATTGCGACCACCTTTACGACCGATCTCGGCGTAAAAGTCACGTCCATATTTACCTTTATTCGTTGCAGCAGCTTTTTGACCACCAACTTTAGTTCCAGCCATTTTGGCTCCTTTTCTGCCCACCAGTAACAATTTAACTTCCCACCCTTTTACGATTAACTTCTTTTTAATCGCCTTTCCCAGGTGCTTATGGCTATATTACCATAATGCTTACATTTTGTCAATACGTTTTTGTTTAAAAATATGTCATAATATCCGAACAACACCTTGTGCATAAGCACAGCATTTTTCCACAAAACCACCTTTGACAATATATCACTGCTGGTATATCATATATTCACTACTTGAGGAAAATGCGAGATTTCTCAATCAGCCAATAACCGCCCACCAAAAATGGGCGGTTTTCTTGGCCGTTTTAACCACCTCATTCGAATCTAGACGCATCAACTACCGTCTTTTTTGCAAAAAGTCGCTCCTACCGCCTTCTACGCGCTCATTTTCTTTTGCCACAAGTTATAAACTCATTTTTTCATTTTCTGCCGACCCATTCTCAACTATTCTTTTCGAAACCAACAAAAAACCTCCGAACCGGAGATCATTTGGTGGAGTGTGTTAGACGTAAGCCTAACAGCACCCCATAAACAAATATGGTGGGGATATGTGGACTTGAACCACAGACCTCGTCATTATCAGTGACGCGCTCTAACCAGCTGAGCTATATCCCCTGCTTGCATTATTCTACTAAAAAATGCGCATTTGTGCAAGCCGTGTTAATATAAGTACATGGAATGGAAATTTGATTTCGGTTGGTTTCTTTTAGGCATCGTAATGATTGTCGCTGGCGCCCTCATTGTTGTTTTTCATAAAGCAATCGCTGACAATTTTGCCAGTGGAGCCAGCAGCTACGACAAAACTAAACTATTTGGTTTAATTATTAGTGGCCTAGGTTTCTTGTTTATGACTAATCTGCACACTTTTCTGCTGGGTGCTCTGCTCCGACTAATTATGCCTGGAACTTTTAAATAAAAATCAATCCATAAGAATACGTCCAATCAAATGGACGTATTTTTTGTTTTTATCAAAGTTCATAGCGG
Organism: uncultured Candidatus Saccharibacteria bacterium; assembly: GCA_964483505.1. Taxonomy (GTDB): domain Bacteria; phylum Patescibacteriota; class Saccharimonadia; order Saccharimonadales; family Saccharimonadaceae; genus UBA2834. Next base: position 21,016 of record CAZAAQ010000010.1, read on the forward strand.
AAACAATTTGTGTCTCGGACTTCGGCCCCCAATTTTTTATAAAATTCCACGGCGCCGGCTTTTTCGGCTTTACCAGACGAAGTGAATTCTAGCCGTTTACAGCCCTTCTTCTTGCTCCAAGCAATAATTTCCTGCCAAATTGTAGTACCAATGCCTTGGCCCTGTTTGTTCTTTGCGACTACAAAATCTTCCAAGTATGCCACGCGTTGGACTAATGTGCCCATCAAGACCGACATACTAGCCATGCCAACTAGTTCATCACCATCAAAAGCTAACAGCACATCATGCCACGGCGATTCGATAATTTCTTCTAATAATTCTCGACTGACTGCCTCGCCATTATATTTCGCACTAAGCACAGCTAATAATTTACCCATCGCGGCCGCTACGTCTGCATCATATTCCGTCATCGTTCCAACTTCAATCATGTCATTTTCCTCGTTTGCTTATGCCACTATCATACCACATTCGCTTGCTGCTTTTTCGTTGTTGCCGTACCGACTGTGCAAAAATTGCCGATTCTTCCCTGTTAATTTTGTATAAACATTTTGTTCAAAATCTATTGACATTCAAAAGCAAAGAGCTTATATTAAAAATAGCTTTTGTAGACATTCGCAAATTTACAAAAGCCGCACCAATTCAAAAACAAAAACATTTCAAAAAACAAAAAAACAAGAAACTCCGATTCTAGCGTGACATTATTTATCTCTCAAGGTCACAGCCATTTAAGAATTCGGAGTTTTTTGTTGACCCGCCCCGCTGGCTCAACTATTAGCTTAATCGCGAATCCGTCCAATCAGATTCTTTGTTAATTTGCTATTCCTCTATCACGCCAAACAAAAAGACGCCCTTTCGGGCGTCTTTCGTTTTAACAACTTAGTTGTGCAATTATGTCATCGCGGTTTCTAAATAAAGCTTTATGTCACATCTGATAAATCAGAAAATCGTAATAGATCAAGCTTAATTATCTGTTACTTGTGACCGACCTAGCTACAACAGGTATTTCTATCTGGTGCGCATATTACTCCCTAGAAAGGAGGTAATCCATCCGCACGTTCTCGTACGGATGCCTTGTTACGACTTAACCCCAATCATCTCCCCCACCTTAGGCCGCCGAAACGGACTTCGGGTGTTGGTGACTCTCATGGTTTGACGGGCGGTGTGTACAAGACCCGGGAACGTATTCACCGCAGCATGCTGATCTGCGATTACTAGCGATTCCGACTTCAAGGAGGCGAGTTTCAGCCTCCTATCCGAACTGGGACCAGCTTTGATGCGATTTGCTTCATCTCGCGACTTCGCTTCGCATTGTACTGGCCATTGTAGCGCGATTCTAGCCCAAGGCGTAAGGGAAATACTGACCTGACATCATCCCCTCCTTCCTCCTCGTTACCGGGGCAGTTTCAGTAGAAAAATTCAACTACTGACAAGGGTTGCGCTCGTTGATGGACTTAACCAAACATCTCACGACACGAGCTGACGACGGCCATGCATCACCTGTCACAGAGTTCCCGAAGGCACAATCTCCTTTCGGAGGTCTTCTCTGGATGTCAAGCCTTGGTAAGGTTTATCGTTTAGCATCGAATTAAAGATCACGCTCCACCGCTTGTGCGGGTCCCCGTCAATTCCTTTATGTTTTAATCTTGCGATCGTACTACACAGGTGGGATACTTAACGCGTTAGCTTCGCTACGGAAGGGGTCGATACCCCCCACAGCTAGTATCCATCGTTTACGGCGTAGACTACCGGGGTATCTAATCCCGTTTGCTCCCTACGCTTTCGTGCCTTAGTGTCAGAAACGCCCCAGTAACCTGCCTATGCTATCGGTGTTCCTTCTAATATCTACGGATTTCACTCCTACACTAGAAATTCCAGTTACC
>CAZAAQ010000011.1:0-18964 GCA_964483505.1 uncultured Candidatus Saccharibacteria bacterium
GTGTACCAAGATTATTTAAAGATTTTCATTGACGCAGAATATCCCAGTTTTATTGATCGATATCTGACCACGCCCACGCTTGAGCGCATCAAACATGTCACTTATTTTTGCGGTTGCGATTACACCAAACTTTACCATCCACGTTTTACTTACACGCGTTTTGACCACAGTCTCGTCGTCGCCCATATGGTTTGGCATTTTACGCATGATAAGGCCGGCACCATTGCTGCACTTCTCCACGATGTCGGCACGCCCTGTTTTGCGCATTGTATTGATTTAGCACTCGGCGATTATCAAGAGCAAGAATCTTCCGAAAAGCCAATTTCCACGATTGCTCGCGCCGATACTCAGTTAATGGCGCTACTTAAAACCGACCACATTAAACTTGAAGACCTGGACAATCTCGCCAAGTACCCCATTCTCGAAAACAAATCGCCGAGGCTCTGCGCCGATCGATTAGACAGCGTTTTCAGCGCCGCTTTTATCTGGCTCCGCACACATTCCCTTCAGGAAATTGCCTCTACTTACCATGGTTTATCGGTACTTATTAACGAACAAGGTCATCCCGAACTTGGCTTTCGGGACAAGCAAATTGCAAATAGTTTTGTTTCAATGGTCATGCCCTATGCCAAAGAAATGCAAATGAATCGCGATAAATACACCATGCACTTCATTGCCAAAATCGTCAAAAAATCTCTACGCGACCAAATCTTCCAATTGAACGACCTTTATACTATGCCAGAGGAACACATCGTAAAACTAATTGCTAGCCATTATCCAATTTGGTCAGCTTTCACCGCTGCCGACCACGTCATCAAAACCAATCGTCGACCGCAAAAATTTTATGTTTCATCAAAAGTCAAAAAACGCAACGTAATCCCGCTAATTCAATTAGACGGTAAATATTACCGCATCAACAAGGTCTCAGCTCGTGCCGCTCGTAGTTACCGCACTCTTGCCACTTTTAGCGACGCTAAGTACGCTTACGTCAAAAATATTGCTAAAATCTAGTCGCTAAACACGCTGCCTTCCCTTTACGTTTATGCTAAAATGTAATTATGCAACCAAATACTTTCTCTGGTAATTATCAACCAAACAACGCCGCTCCAGTTCAATCTGGCATGCCATTAAAGCCAGGCGTCTATTATGAAATTCAATCTACATCTTCAAACCAAAAGAAACACCCAGGACCAGTCATTGCCATTATTGCTTTATCGCTCCTTCTAATTGGGGCTATCGCTTACATTACGGTGGATAAAATCAACGCCGCCAAAACCACCACTTCCGAAACCACACCAATTGCCTCTAGCAATATCACTACCCCGTTGTCCAGCATCTCGCTCCCTGAAAATGCCAGCGCCGATGCGCTCAAAAGTGCCCTAGCCGGCCGGATTTTTACTGTCGATGCCAGTTATAGTCAATACATCAAATTCGTCAGTGACACCAAATACGAGTTCTCTTACTACCGTAGCCCGAGTACAGATTATGCAACCGTAGTTGCTAGCGTTGATAACGGTGATTATACGGTTAATAATAAAACTATCACGCTCAGCAATGGCGACACCTTTACTATCGTTAACGACTATCTTGTTAAAGGCACCAGCACCTATAGCAAAAATCAAAATACCGTCTATTTTGACACCTATCAATTCCCCCCAATTATGCGCAATACCACTAATGCATTCGCATCAAACATCAGTTCGTGGCAACAGAATAATAAACCACTAGCCAAAGTTAGCACTGTCAAAATTAATCATTTCCTCTGCACTACCTCAAGCAGCCATCTTACCAGTGCTGACGCTTACGTTTGCGATACGGATTACACTCTTTATTTTGATAAAACCAGCGTTAATACTGCCATCAAGACCGCAAACTTAGCAAACTTCACTGACTTATGCAATTCTAATGCAGATTACCAATACTACGCCGCAAACGGTGGACGTTGCGATAACACCGACTTCTCAATCGCCAATGCCACAAATCTCATTATCCGCATCAATGCCGATGGCTACCAGATTGCCGGACATTACAACGACTAAGTACCATCTTCCTTCTTGCCAATCATAAAAAATATGATATAATATAAAACATGAAGTTTGCCCGCTACAAAAAGTCTTCCCCTGTGTCCTATGCCCTTGGGGCTACTCTTTGTTATGAGCTGCTCAAGACACATTCAAATCAAATTACCCGGGTATTTTTACGACCAAATTCAGCCGAAGGCGAACAATTAATTAAGTTAATTGCCCAAATCCAAGCGCAACATATACCTCTTATCGAATCCGACAAACCATTTAATGTGTTAGATGCCAAAGCAAATTGCTTATTAATCGCCGAATTCACCAAAAATAATCCGTGCCAGACCATTACTTCGCCCCAAATCGTATTAGTCAATCCATCAGATTCCGGGAATCTTGGCACTATCATGCGTAGTGCCGTTGGTTTTGGTTTTCGCCGTCTCGCAATCATTGAGCCTGCTGTCGACAGTTTTGATCCAAAGGTTGTCCGAGCTAGTATGGGTGCCATTTTTCACTTGCAAGTTCAACATTTCGATACCGTCGAAGCTTATTTAAAAGCTTTTCCAGATTATCAACGCTACGCTTTCATGCTTAACCCCACTAGCGCCCCAATTAAAGCCGTTCTAGCCTCGAAACCGGCACCATTAGACCACGTCGCACTCATCTTCGGCAATGAAGCCACTGGCCTCCCAGCGACTTATGCTCAATTTTGCCAACCAGTTATTTTGAAGCAAACCGCAGACATCGATAGCCTCAACTTATCCGTTGCTGCCAGCATTGCCATGTACCAATTCTTTGAATCAACTAACTAATAAAAACTAATCGACTACCTTAACGCTGCTCTTAAGACTAACGTCGTCGGTCGCATCGAGTTTGATATATTCTTTGATTTTACCGTCATCTTGTAACTTTTGGAAAGCTTTATCAAATTCTGAAAACCTAATCCAAATTGATTCATACCCAACCTTATCGCCATCATGTGCGGTCTGTTTCACAATGTAGTAACCGTCACCATTTTTTGAAACAAACTTAGCCGAAACATCCCCCACCTTCGCCAAACTAGCCGCCATTGCCGCTCTTCCACCATCTAAATTATTGATGCTTACTGCATCACTAGTGGTCTCATAACTTATCAGATCATTATCCTTATATTCATCTGCAATTTTCGCAAAATCATTGCCATTAGCAGCTAACTTTGTCGCAATCTCATCTGATAATTGCGTAGCGGTTTGATCCATCGCTTGCGCAATTTTTTTCTTCGCCAGCGACAGCATTAATAATCGACGATATTCTGTCATCGATAAACCAAAATTCTTCGAAATAATTCCAGCAAAAGCCTCTTCCGTTCGTTGTTCGCCATCGATGCTCCTGTGTTCATCCACTACGGCATCGATTTCCGCATCTGATACCGTCACATTCAGCTCGCTCATCTTAGATAAGGCGTAGCTATATTCTTCCGCCTCATCAAGCGCTTGCCTGCGATAATGCATTTTTTGCTGCTCAGCTTCCTTCGAATTATCCAGTTTCTCCTGTTGCTGTTCGATTGACGTAATGCTACTGCGATACAACATTAGATAATCGCTGAACCGCACGTTAGCATTGTCTACTTTTGCTACCGACAGGTTCAGAACTTTTGTAAAGCGGTACATCACATCACCAGTATTCTGGAACTTGTACAATTGCGCCCAGCCAATCACCGCAAAAACGACTAGCGCAATCACACCGATAATAATCGTATTTATAATCAAGCGATGCTTGGCATATTGAAATGGATATCGGAATTTCTTGCCCTTGGCTAGGATTGCCTCGCGACTTTCTTCCAAGTTTTGTTGCGTGACTACTAATTTCTTTGATTTTTCACGCTTTGCTTTAATCTTGTCTAATAATTTCATACCTTATTTGCCTCTTTATTTGCTTCATGAATCGCATTCTGCAATTGATTGTGAATTTCTTCTGGATTTTTGACCGTACTAAGTACCAAGTCACCTGCACTAGTCTGTACTAAGATTGTACCATATCCGAAAATTGACCCCCACATACCCGGCACCCCAAACGAAACACTCAAAATTTTCGTCAAATCCAAATCCACCACCGTTTTTTTGAATAAACTTTTTTGCCGAGTTTGGCGCAAACGCTCGTTGGTTAACAGATAGAAGCTAAAATACCACAGGATATAACTATACCCCATGCCAATCAGGCCAATCACCACCGCAATCATCCAAACAAACACCATTTTCTGATTGTCTGGCCACATTAAAATCGGCAAAAAACCTGCTATTGACATGAATAATAAAAACAAAAAACCTCGAAATGAGGTCAAAATATGGCGCCTGAACACACAGATTACCTTCTCGGTCGAACGTTGTCCTTCAAAGTCAACTTGCATATGCTTATTATACCATAGCCATCTTGGTAGCCCGGGCGCGAGTCGAACGCGCAACCTCCTCCTTAGGACGGAGTTGCTCTATCCATTGAGCTACCGAGCCATATCTATATACTAGCACAAAAAGGCGCACTCTTTAGTGCGCCCTCTGTTGCTGCTACTTTAGCGAGTATATTTTTCTGCTAGAGTGTTATAAGTTTGAATTTCTTCAGGTTTGAACCAGTAAGCGACTTCCTGTCGAGCTTCTTCCACGTTGCCACTGGCATGAATCAAATTCGGCACCCCAGTATGACGCGCGTTAGCGTAGCCAAAGCTCATGTGTGCATAATCGCCACGAATTGTACCCATATCGGCCGCCATCGGCTCCGTAGAGCCCACAATCTTCCGAATTAGTGGCACCGCCTCAACACCTTCAAGTACCATTGCGATAACTGGGCCAGAACTCATGAATTCCAAAGTCTGGTCAAAGGCCTCTTGGCCACGGCGCGAAATCATCTTTGAAATACCCTCATAATGTTGATAGTATTGGTCACGTCCCGGCGTTGCCATCTTTGTAGCTACGATCTTCAAACCAACCCGCTCAAATCGGCTCAAAATTTCACCTACAATGCCACGCTGGACTGCATCTGGCTTAAAAATAATTAGACTGCGTTGAATCATTGAATCTGGATTGTCATCAAGACCAATATTTGCTGCTGTTATTTCTTCTTTTTTTGCACTAGCTTTTTCTGCAACTTTTTTATCTGCCATGCTTTCTCCTTTTCTGCTAATATACCCCAACAGATAGAAAACCGCAATCTCTTCTCTATTTGCTCGAAATATCACTGTGAAAGCGTTTATGCGCTTCGCGTAGTTGCGGATCAGTCACATGCGTATAAATTTGCGTCGTCGAAATGTCAGAATGCCCCAACATTGCTTGGACTGAACGCAAGTCTGCACCGTTCATTAATAAATCCGTCGCAAACGAATGCCTCAGCGTGTGTGGCGACACATGCTTGGTAATTCCCGCCTTCCGCACATATTTTTCAATAATTCGCTCCACGCTCCGCGGGGTTAGTCGTCGGTATCCACCGTTAGTACCAGTCAAAGGCTGATTGCGCGAGTTATTTAAAAATAATGCTGGCAACGAGTCCTTCCGTTCGTCCAAATAGTCCGTAATCGCCTCAGCAGCGCTATCTGATATAAATACCGGCCGGTCCTTCTGCCCTTTACCACGCACCACAAATTCTTTACGCTCAAGATTAATACTGTCTTTATTTAAATTAATTAATTCCGATACCCGCAAACCAGACGAAAATAATAATTCTAGAATGGCTCGATCGCGTAGTCCAGTTTCATTGTCACGTGGAATTTGTTCCAAAATCTCATCAACTTCATCGACATGCAAAAATGTTACCTGCGGACGATGTGTCCTTGGCAAATCTACTAAAGTTTGGTCTAATGATTTGACGTTCCGTCTTGCTAAATACTTCAAGAAACCCCTGAGCGCAATCAAATGATAAGCCTGAGTCGTCACTGACAAACCTTTATGTTGCGGCGTCTGGTAGCGATTTAACCACAATCGATATTTTCGCAACCATTCTACCGTAATGTCGGCTGGTTTCAAATCATCACCGCCAAATTCTACTAATCGATATAAATAGACTTCATAATTTCGCACCGTGTATTTACTGCGACCATTCTCGACCTCTAGCGACTCAAGAAAATCCGTAATTAAATCGCTGACGTACATGTTATATCCTAACTAGGGCCAAAACGTAATTCTGCGCCATAAATACTATCCAAAAGCCCATAATTAAAAATGGCCCAAATGGAATTTTCATGTGTCGATCTTTCTTCACGATTAAAATTGGCAACGACACTATGCTACCTAGAATATTTGCCGCAAACAAGGCAAACATCCCTAACCAAAAATCACTCAGCACTAAAGCCAAAGGTAAACACAAAATCCAGTCACCGCTCCCCACCAACGCCTCGTGGCTAACTTTATACATCAAATAATAGAAAATCGGCAGCATCAACAGCGCCCCAGCCAGACCAATCAGTGTTTGCAGTGAAAAATCCCCCGCTATCGCCAATCCCACATAATTTATTGCTAAATATACGAGACCGAGCCCAATTCCCCACCACATGGCGTTCATTGGCATTTGTTTCCAGCGCAAATCATAAATAAATAGAATCACAAACACCGTCATCAATAGCAAAAACACGACGAATTTTGCAATCTCAAAGCCATCGCCAGCCAACAATTGTGACTTAAACGGCCATAGCCAAAAGCTAACCACAAAGAACACGCCAGAACCCAATTCCGACCATATTTCAGTTGCGCCGATCTTTTTGTGGCACTTTCGACACTTCCCCCTCAAAAATAACCAACTCAAAATTGGCACATTATCATACCACCGCAATCGATAGCCACAGTGCATGCAATGCGACCATTTTGATTTATCGGATTTTTTAATCCGCCAAACTTGACAACAAGCGAATGAACCCATGGCGGCACCCACAATAAATAAAAATACCATTAACCAAATTTCAATTGAACTAACCATAAGTAAATCATAGCACACTTGCCTAACACCTATCGGAACAAAAAAGAACCCCTCTCGAGGGGTTCTTTTTAATTAACCGGATTAGTGGTTATCGTTACAGTAAATAGCGCCACCTTCTTCTACATAGACGAGGGCAACTTGGCGATCGCCAGTACCAACTTTGAGCGTACCTTCAGAGTCGCCACAGCTTGCATTTACATAAGCATAAATTATGTTGTTAACTGTTGTTGGAAGGCCTAAGTTGTCTTTGTTGGCAGTAAGTTTCTCTTTCGCTTGCAATATGTAGATAGTACCATCTGGATCAGTGAATTGGCCACCACAGTTTGTGTAGGTAACACCATCAGTTGTGTTACATTTTTCATCAATATAGCGTTTCACAAAGTTTTTATCGACACTTCCAGTTGCACCAGTGAATGTAAACGGCACTTTACCGCTGTTATTTGTCTGGTAACTGTTCACAGCCGTCAACACACGAGCGAAGTCATCCTCACGTTGTGTATTGCGTTGGCTACGCTGCAATGCTGGCAAAGCAATGAAGACCATCAAGAAGATGAGACCTGCGATAGCAAGCACCAACACGACCTCGATAATCGTAAAACCTTTTTTATTTTTTGTTGTCATTTTATGCTCCTTTTTTACTCTTGCACTCAGTGGTTACTTTAGATGCCCAGAAAACCCTTCTAGTTTTTGCCACTAACTGCAAAACTGCATTTAAGAAAAGTATACATAATGTTTATGCTAAAATCAAGTTTATTTTAGGGTTTAACCCCCTATTCTGAAAAATTATCCAATCGAGTTGACTAAAGAATAAATCGGGAACAAAACACCACCTACCAACACGCCCGCCATACCAGCTAGCGCCAACATCAAAATCGGCTCAATTAAAGTAGAAATAGCAGCAATTTTTTCATCTAGTTCGTCCTCATATACCTGAGCGGCCTTACCTAACATCTCATCCATTTTGCCAGATTGCTCACCGATAGCCGCCATTTGTGGAATCAACGGCATGATATATGGTTGATCTTTAATTGACTCCGATAGCGTTCGACCAGACTTCACCTTTTCCGTCGCTCGCTCAATTGATTGTTGCACCAAAATATTGTTAGTTGATTCACCAGAAATTTTCAACGTATCGAGCACCGACACGCCAGTCGACAATAGAATCTGCGTGATTCTCGCAAACCGAGAGTTATAAAGCAACAAGAACAGCCCTTTTACAAATGGCAGGTTTAGTTTTAATGTCGCAGACATCTTAATACCTGGCGTAGTCTTTTTGAATTGTCCAAGTACTACCACCAACACGCCGACCAAAATAATTACTAACCACCAGAAACCAAAGATAAAGTTTTTAATATTAACTAGCGCTTGTGTTAACGCCGGCAATTTTTGGTCCAAACTAATATAGAGGTTCTCAACCTGTGGCACCACCTGCACTGTCATATAGATAAAGACCATAATAATCACCACAAAAGCGATAATTGGATACGCCATTGCACCTTTAATGCTTGAAGCAATTTTAGCGTCTTTTTCCTCTTGTCTTGCAATGCGCTTCAGACTCGTATCAAGCGTACCAGAAACTTCACCAGCTCGAATTAAAGACATGTAAACGTTATTAAAGACATCCGGGTGCTTGCCGAAAGCATCACCTAGGCTACGGCCTGCTTCAACATCCACCAAAATCTCTTCAATCACAGCCTTCATTGGCTTACTAATTGTCTGTTCCGCCACTGTTCGCAAAGACTGTGCCAACGGTAAACCAGCGCCAATCAAAGTTGAAAATTGGCTCGTAAACGTGATTCGGTCTTTCGCGGTTACTTTGTTCAGTTTCTCGCCAATGCCACCGCCAACTTCCTTTAAAGATTCTGGCACGTACCCACGGTCCAGCAACAACTTGCCGGCCATGCGCTCGCTTTCAGCCTGAATCGTACCTTTAAGCGGCCTACCGCTACCCTGTTCCTTCGCGCGATAAGTAAAGCGTTTCATCCTTTGGCTAACCTTTCAAACTCTTGCAAATCTACTGCAAATTCCCTTGCATTATCATAAGTAATTTGACCAGATTGGATTAATTTCACCAGTGTCCGGTCCATCGTCTGCATGCCTTGATCAGCCCCAGTTTGAATAATCGTATCTAGTTGATGCGTTTTGCCCTCGCGGATCACCGAACGCACGGCTGGGTTCGCAATCAAAATCTCAGCTGCTACCACCCGACCACCGCCGATTGCTGGGACCAAGCGTTGCGCACAAATTGCCATCAAAATACTAGATAGCTGCGAACGCACCTGTGGCTGCTGATGTGGCGGGAAAACGTCAATCATACGGTCAATACTCTGCGATGCGGAGTTAGTGTGCAACGTCGCAAAGACCAAATGTCCAGTTTCTGCAATCGTAATCGCCGCCGAAATCGTTTCCAAATCGCGCATCTCACCGATTAACACTACATCTGGATCCTCACGTAAAGCGCTTCTTAACGCAGCCGAGAAAGAATATGTATCATAGTGGATCTCACGCTGCACCACCACGCTACGACGTGATTTGTGTGTAAATTCAATTGGATCCTCAATCGTAATAATATGAGCAGCTTTTTCGTGGTTAATCTTATCTACCAAAGCTGCCAATGTAGTTGACTTACCCGAACCAGTTGGACCAGTCACTAGCACCAAACCACGTGGGTAATCAGCAAAACTTGCCACTACTGGCGGCATGCCTAATTCACTAATAGACTGAATTTCATTCGGGATTAACCGAAAAGCGCCTGCCAAATTCCCTTTTTCATGAAAGGCATTGACACGGAACCGGCCCAAATCGCCAAACGAAAAAGAATAATCAAACTCTTTATCTTTTATCAAAATCTGCTTCTGGTCTTCTTCAAGCGTTGTAAAAATCAAACGCTCAACCGTAGCTTCATCAAGTTCTCCATAACCGGCCACTGGCTGCAAGACACCATCAATCCTTAAGATTGGCGGCAAACCAACTTGTAAATGCAAGTCGCTCGCTTTTGTCTTGACGCAATCCTCAAGCAAGGATTCAATTCTTATACCAGCCGAAGCCGTCACATTTGCACTAGCCTGCCCACTTTGTTCCATACCGTTATTATACTTATGCTTTTTGCAAAAATCAAACTTTTTTTAAATTGCACTTGAAAAACTACTTCAAATATTCGTGCAATTTTTTGGTATCTTTATTTTTACGCAACTTAGCCAAAGCTTTAGCCTCAATTTGGCGAATCCGCTCCCGCGTTACCGAAAACTCGGCACCCACCTCTTCGAGCGTATGGCTTTTGCCGCCACCAATACCAAAACGCATTTTAATGATTTTTTGTTCACGATCGGTCAAGGTCTGTAAAATCGACGCAATCTGCTCTTTTAGCAACTGAGTCGCCGCAGAATCTTCTGGCGAAACGCGGTCTTCATCTTCAATAAAATCACCCAGCGAAGAATCATCATCATCACCGTCACGTCCAACTGACGCATCAAGCGAAGCGATATCCTGTTTAATTTTCATCACATATTCAATTTTTTCCGGTTCCATCCCCATCTCTTCAGCAATTTCATCTGTACTTGGTTCGCGATTTAATTCCTGCGTCAAACGACGCTGAGTCCGCAAAACCTTATTAATCGTCTCCACCATATGTACTGGAATCCGAATTGTGCGCGCCTGATCGGCAATTGCTCGCGTAATCGCCTGACGAATCCACCAAGTAGCATAAGTTGAAAACTTAAAGCCTTTATCCGGATCAAATTTTTCCACGGCACGCAATAGACCTGTATTACCCTCCTGAATCAAATCCAATAAGTCCAGACCACGGCCACCATAGCGTTTTGCAATACTTACCACCAAACGCATGTTACTCTCGGCCATTTTATCTTTAGCTTTTTTCTTCTCTTTTTCGGTCCCATGAATAATTTTCTGCGCCAATTCAAACTCTTCTTCAGAACTGAGCAAAGGGATTTTACCGATTTCGCGCAAGTACAACTTCACTGAATCATCAGCGATATCGTCATAGCTCGAGTCAAAATCAATCGAGAGGTTTTCCCCGTCTTCTTCATCCTCCTCATCGTCCATGTCGTCAAGCGTCGGTTCTTCAACCGCATCGTCATCGAGCATTAAATCTTTGTCTTCCTCGTCGTCCATCCTGTCTTCCTAATTATTTTTTAGCTCTTTTGTTTTATGATTTTTGCAGATCTTCCTGGATGGACTCACAAAATAAGAGTCCGCCTTCCAGCTATTTGGGTAAATAGTACCATAAGATATCAAAATTGTCCAAAAATAGAATAAAAATTACGCTTTTCGAATTAATTTATTCATTTCCAGCATCAATTGATTTTCCGAATCTTCATCACCTTGCTCTTCGGCTTTTCGAATTTTCGCTTCCAAATCCCTCCGACGAACTTCCAGCTGCTCCGCAGCCACGCGTTTTACCAAAATTTCAGCTTCTTTGTCCCGATCGCCTTGACTCCAAGTTTTATACTGTTCGTCGTAAATTAGGCTCAGTTCACCCGCATTTAAATTGGCAAAATCCCACTCCACCGTCGTAGTTACCCCACCGAATTTCATTAATGCCGCCAGATTTTTCTCAGCCCGGCTGGCTTCAATCGCAGCCTCAACCTTTGCATCGCTCGGTTTAGCCTGAATTTTCTTTAACTTTTTCATTTTACTGACAACTTTTTTCGCCCGGAAGGCTTCTAACGAAATGCCCAACCGCTCGCTAGCCATTCGTTCATATTTCTCTCTTAAAACCGTATCATTTTCGTCAATTTGGCTAATCAATTTCTTTGCTTCGTTGCAATATTCCTGAAAACCTTTTTCGGTCTTTAAATTAAATTGGGCTTCATATTTTTCTAATAGCCATTCTAACGCTGGACGATAAGTGTCCACGGCCTGTTTCCAAAGCATCGGATCTTTTTGAATCAGTTCATCAGCATCTTTGCAACCATGGTAATCATCCACGATCGAAAGATAAATTCCAAATTTTGAAGCAATCGAAATTGCGCGCTCTGCCGCCCGAATTCCCGCTTCATCGCCGTCATAAGCCAACCGAATATCATTTGTCATCCGGCTAAAACTTTTGAGATGCATTTCCGTCATTGCCGTACCGGCCGTCGCCACTGCCTGACAAACTCCAGCTTGGTGCGAGGAAATCACGTCCATATTGCCTTCTACTACTACAACAAACTCGCTGCGCCGAATTGCATCCTTAGCCTGAGCCAATCCAAAAATATGCCGGCCCTTGTTATACAAAATTGTCTCCGGCGTATTCAAATACTTTGGAGAATTTTTGTCATTGCTATCGATAATTCTGCCCGTAAAGCCAATCACTCTACCACCCTCGTCCATTAGTGGCACCATCATTCTACCTCGGAATAAATCACCACCGTATTGGTTCAACAGTCCCGCTTCCTCTAAATCTTTTTCGCTATAACCCCGCTTTTTCAAAAAATTGGCTAAGGCGTTTCCCACATTCGGTGCATAACCAATTCGAAACTTCTCTACGGTATTTTTATTTAAATTCCGTTTGTAAAAAACATATTGGCAAACTACTCTGTTCTTCGTTAAGCAGAACTGAAAATACTTCGTTGCTAGTTCCAACACGTCATAGAGTCGTTGTTTTTTAATCGCAAATTCGCGATCATCATCGCTATATCGTTTTAGCTCCACGCCAGCTTGTTGGGCTAATTTTTCTAGCGCTTCTCGGAAAGTGATCCCTTCCATCTCCATCACAAAAGTAAAAATATCTCCACCTTTATTGCTGGAAAAATCATGCCAAATACCTTTTTCTGGCGACACCATAAAACTTGGCGTCCGGTCCGTTCCCCAAGGTGAATGCCCTTTCAGATTTCTGCCCGCACGTTTTAACTCGATGTATTGCCCAATCACATCCTCTATGGCCAAACGCGCTCTGATTTCCTCTTTAGCATCCTCCATACTGAAATTATACCATCTCTTGCGCTTATCTAATATAACTCCTACCAAAACACACGTGGAGCAAATTTTATGCTTATGCTATAATTTAGCCATGGACAACAAAACTTATCTTGACCAAATCGCCGTTAAAGGCAAGCGCAAAGTCTCTGCTGGGCCAATTTTTAGCCCCTTTGTGATCAAACTTATCATCACCGGCGTCATTGCCTTCATTTTAATGATTGTTGTCGGCAATATTATCAGTTCAAATAACAAAAAAGTGTCCGACTCTTATAAAGAGCTTTATGCCACAGTTGCCGCTTATGCTAGCGACGACGGTCCGTTTAGAACCTATTATGAAGATCTTAAATCATCCGATTTACGCGCTTATTCTGCTACACTCACCAGTTCGCTAGCAACTTTCCAAAATAATTTTAAAAACATTGCTAGCGTCGTCGGTGTTGACCCAGACAATATCGATGCCGATGTTGCTGCAACCGTCAAAGGCAAAGTTGACACCTTTTCGAGCACTCTAGAAGATGCCAAAATGGACGGCAAGCTTGACACTGTCTTCTCATACAACACGTCATATCAAATATCCGAATTAATTATGCTCGAAACCTCAGTCAAAAAACAAACCACTAACACCCAATTTGCCCAATATCTTGACGCTTCGATTGCCGATTTAACTGCTCTCCAATCTAAATTCCAGACTTACAGCAATACTCATTAAACGCCATCAGTCTCCCAACAAAAATCCAGCCACTTAGCTGGATTTTTTATAAACTATCTGGTGTTGATATTTCGTAACTATGTCGGACTAAATCAATCACTTCATCATCAGTCAACTGACCGCTGCAAATAATCTCTGTCCCGTTTCGGCCAAGCGCTCTGCCGTTCATTACACTCTCATAGCGCGACTGCAAAAGTTTGCTTAATCTGCGGTCGCAACGAATTTCAATCCGTAATGGGCTAGTAGCCGCTTCAATAATCAAAAAGATTTTCTCGCCCCGTCGAAAAATCCTCTGCGTCAGTTTTTCGCCTTTTTCTTCTGCGTAATTTACGCCATCTAACTTCAGTGCATATTTTACGATATTGTCTTCAAGTACCATTTCAATTCCTCAATACTACCGCGCACATCGTCTAGCGCACGATGGTTCTCTGGTTTCATAAATTTTTTATGCAAAGCATTTTCAAAATAAACTTTCCAAGCGCTCACATCTAACATTCGATAGTGCAATGCCTTATTTAGCTCTGGCCACTCCCGTTCGATAAACTTTCGATCCTGATGGATTGAATTGCCAGCTAAATATACCGTTTCATCAAAATTATCTTTCAGAAATTGCAACAACTCAGCCTCAACTATCTTAACGCTCTTCCCGCTTGCATTTTGTGCCATTAAAGCATCCAGGGATTTCTTATTTTTCTCCCAGAACTCTCCCACCATTCGCTCGTGCATCAACTTATCATCGCATTTTACAACAGCCGTATAAGTCGCTTTTTCATTTAGCTCCCAGTCTGTCGCAATTGCGGCGACTTCGAGGATTCTATCATGCACCGGTGATAACCCGGTCATTTCCAAATCCATCCACAGTAGCGATGCCTTGTCTATTTTTTGTTGTTTCATGCTATTTTTTCTTGATATCCAGTCTTAAAATCTTCACTACCCAGTAAATTACTAATGCCAAAACTAGGAAATTAATCAAATCGTTAATAAATTCACCGTAGCGCAAGGTAGCCACCCCATGCGAAGTTGCGCCAATTGTCACCGTTAACCCCTTCAAACCGTCTGCCGAATCAAGCAACAGCCCAAGTGGTGGCATCAATAAATTATTAATTAATGAGTTAACCAAAGCACTGGCTGCCGTACCTAGCACCAAGCCAATTGCCAGTCCGACTACGTTCTGCTCTTTAATGAATTGGCGAAATCCTTCAGCGCTGCCCTTAGCTTTTTTCAAACTCCCCTTCGCAATCGCCGCGGCATCACTTGCCGTGAGCTTGCCGTCCTTATTAACATCAATCGGGGGTTTTATTGTCTTTTTGTCTTTCTTAGCTTCAACTGTGTCCATGTTGCTCTCTTTACTCATAGTTACCTCAACTATATCATATCTAGCCATTATTGACAAATAAGCATTTGTATGCTAAAATATGAAAGATTCAAAACATCGAATCTCACTTTTTATCTATAAAAAAGCGCACCTTAATATGAAAGACAGGAGGGGACAAAAAATGAATAGCACTAACAATATCATCCCGTTCATCAAAAAGGCGGGACCGTTTGATAAAAAGAACGGATATAACGTCTTAACGCAGTCGATGATCCAGAAATTTTTTGAATATCTTCGTGGAGTGGGAGCAGACGTATTTCTTATCTGTTTTTACCCGCTCCCCGCCGACAGCAATCAGAACGTCGCCGAATTAATGCGTGGTATGATTACCACCGCATCGTCAACTGACACCAAAGATGACGGCAAGTTACTTGTAGCTCAAAAGGAGCTGCGCAGTAAACTTGATGCTGCAGCAAAACGGGCCGAAGAATATGTCGGCAATAGCAACTCGCGGGTATACCACGAGTCCTATGCTGACGGCGATTCCATCGCCTTCGTTGCTTGCAACAATGGCATCATTGGCAGTGGTTGGCACGATTCAGCCGTTGCCGCTAACAAAGGCATGCTAATGGCAGATTTTCTGCTTTATGCCTTAGGCATGATTAATGCCGGCGTCGACACCAAGCTTTGGGAGGCTACATATCGCTATCTCCCGTATGACAGCGGGCTCAACACTAAGGACGCCGACAATATTATTGTCGAAGCCGTTAGCAAGCTCAAAGTTCATCAGAATAATCGTTTTTCATAAGAAAAACCCCTGGTCGTAATGACCAGGGGATTTTTGTTGCGCCCTCAAGCTGAAAAACCGTAATACCTTGTGCCTCATCGGCACATGAACCTGACTAGCAAGCTCTGCGTTGATGTCTCGGTTTATCTGCGAATTTCTCCGCGATGATCTTTTTCAGACCATCAATGTCGAGAAGATGATTATTCATCTCGGCATAGAGATCCGCGAAATCGTTCAACTCCTCAAGAGATTCGGCGCTAGCCAAATCCTCAATCAGCTGACAAATTTCAGCGGCCTCGGTTGATTTCGCGATAATTCTGACACCAAGGTCAGCAGCCTTGCCATTCTCGGCAGCGTCCAGGATACGGTCGGCCCAGTCGTCTAAGACCTTCGCCTTATCGTCTTCATTGCTGTCCGCAAGCACTTCAGCGTCATGCGCCTCCAGCTCATCCAGCGATGAAAAAGATTGAAACCCTCTCCTTTCGTTTACTGCCTCGTCGAAATACATCTGACTTTGATACTTCATAATGCATGCCCCTTTCCACCCACTCCTGGGTCAACAATTTTTTGCTAGCCCCTGAGTATCATTCAGAGTTAGCTCTCTTTCCCCTCTAGGAGAGCTAACTCCGAAGTTTAGTGAATTAAGACAATCAATCTTGAGAACGAAACTAATGTGCTTAGTTTGGATATTGCTATCGAACTATGACCGCATCATACCATACTTTGCTCAAAAAGTCAATCTAAGCACAAGCATGCTAAAAGCCGCGCGGCTTCCAGCCTGGCTAAAATTCCCTTCTGCTATTCCCTACATTCGATCTGGGACTTCAAGACCTAACAAATCTAGCGCTCGGCTAAGCACTACGTCGGCCTTTTCCATCAAACTCAACCGGGCAGAACGTGCCGCTGGCTCTGCCGTCGAAATTGGTGCTTTCTCATAATAACGGTTTAATTCCTGCGCCAATTCAAAACAATATGCTGCA
Organism: uncultured Candidatus Saccharibacteria bacterium; assembly: GCA_964483505.1. Lineage (GTDB taxonomy): Bacteria > Patescibacteriota > Saccharimonadia > Saccharimonadales > Saccharimonadaceae > UBA2834. The sequence goes on from CAZAAQ010000011.1 coordinate 16,664, forward strand.
ATTTTATGCGCATCTAGGTTCTCACTTGCTAATGCCACAACTTCTGGGAATTTTAGCAAAATTTGCAAAACTGTTTTTTCAGCCTGCCAATCATAAGACGAAAAATCAACCCGTTTAAAATCGGCATTCTTCGCAATCACCCGTCGCATCCGCACATCGGCATATTGGCAAAACGGGCCCGAAAAACCAGTCAGAGCAAAGATCTTCTCTGGGTCATACAGAATTCCGGTTTTTCGATCTGCCACAAAATCGCTAAACTTAATCGCACCGACGGCCACTTTCTTGATATCTTCATCGTTAATCTCGCCATCATCCGCTTTTGACTCTGCAAAGTTCTCGCGCACCCGTTTTTCGGCATCATCCAACAGCTCCTCCATCAAAACGACCCCCTTACGGCTCGACATCTTGGCGCGTTTGCCATCTTCGCCAACTTGATCAATTGTGCCAAACCATAAGTGCATATTTTCTTGCGGCAAACCAAGTTTTTTGCCCATCGCAAATAGTTGTTCAAAGTAAAATTTTTGTTCAGCGCCTACACAGTAGACAACCTTGTCTGGATGCCAAGTTTCTGCCCGATATACCATACAAGCTAAATCCGTGGTAGCATACAAGGCTGCACCATTACTCTTTTGTACCAAAATCGGCACTTCAATCCCGTAATCATCCAGTGGGCAAATCACTGAACCGTCTGGGTTCTTCACAAAAGTTCCTTCTGCCAAATATTTATCCACCAACGCTTTGCCTTTTTCCACAAAGAAACTTTCGCCCAGTTCATACTCAGTCGAAATGCCCAATCGCGCCATTACCTTGTGCGTGTGTTCCAATGAAATCGACTTAAACTTCGCTGCTAATTCCACTGCTTCAGGGTCTTTTGCCTCTAATCGCAATAACCAATCTTGCACTTCGCCCGCCAAAGTCTTTTCGCCACGCTCAGCCTCTTCCTTCAGCAACTTTTTCATTTCAATGTAAATATTACCGAGATCATAAATCGTCGTCTCTTCAATCTTCTTGCCAGAGCGCTTAAAACCGATTGCCCAAATTCCAAACGGCGTCCCCGAATCACCAAGGTGATTATCCGTAATTACCTTCCAGCCATTAGCTTCCAAGATTTGTTTCGCCGCCCAGCCCTGCGTACCTGGACGCAAATGACCGACTGAATATGGTTTTGCCATATTAGTACTTGGGAATTCCACAATGGCAGTCTTTCCGGCTCCACTTTGGTTATAACCATAATTATCTGACCATTTACCATCCAGCGAATCTACTAGACTCTTTGCCAAAAGTTCCACATTAATAAAGCCAGCTCCGGCCACCGTAAAGGCGCAATCAGGCACTTTGGCCTTGAGCTCATCAAGAATTCGCTCGGCAATTTCACGCGGTTTTACACCCAAACGGCTTGCAAGACGCATCGCAATATTGGTCGAATAATCGCCATCAATCCCTGCTGGCACCTTGGCAAATTCCACTGGAATATCTTCAATGCCGTACAGTTCTTTTACTACCGTCTTGATTTGTTCTTGTAAGCTTTCCATATCTTTATTTTAACATCTTATAGCCTCTCTGACAAACCTTAAACAAAATACACTTGCAAAAATAAGAAAAACTTGATATAATATTAAAACAGTCGCGCTGCTCTGCAATTTCGTAGAGTACCGACTCAACACCGTATTACGGTCGCACTTTTAGAGGAGGCTAGTTTATGAACCAGAAAGTCAAACGTTACGAAAACAAAGCTCTTGCGTATTTGGATGTCACTACCAGTCCTGACGAGAAGCACAAGCTTCGCGCTCAGCTCATCGCTAAGGGATTGGAGCCGAATTTCACCAGTGATTTGCAGGAACGCTGCAGGATTTACGATAATCGTAAGCTTGTGAACGCTTACATCAAAATCGCTGAGATTCACATGGTCAGTCACAATTCCGACAATGGCAAAACTGCCATCAAGTACTATCAGCTGAAAGGACAGTTGCGCGCTATCGAAATCACCACTGATCATCGAAAGCTGCGCAGGATTATGCTCCAAATCGCTCAGGCGGCAAAAGTGGCTGAACGCCACAAAGATACCAAGCCATTTGGCCTGAAGCAACTCGCCAAAAAGGAAGTCGATCAAACGACTTCTGAAGATAGCTGGGAAACCGAGCTTGAAGAACAGCTCGAAGAATCAGCCGACCCGTCCGCAGTCGCGGAGTAGTAGCACACGCTAAATTAAAACAAGAGAGTGTGCCCCCACTCTTTTGCGATATGCCACCACCCCCTCACCAAAGGGCGGCTCTACCAAGAGCCGCCCGTTTTTTATTTCTT
>CAZAAQ010000011.1:19064-21696 GCA_964483505.1 uncultured Candidatus Saccharibacteria bacterium
GCGCCGTAAAGTTCGTAGGTCTTACTACCTTTTTTTAGCTTGGCCGGGTAGTTACCTAGGCGCATCGTGCCACCCGTACTTTCTTTGCCCTTTTGCCCTTCCATGATGTAAACCACATTCTCTTTAGTCTCGCTATCGAATTCTTCCGAATTGGCATTCTTCAAACCGCCTCTACGCGCCGCGGCAATTACTGCCGTTTGCAAGCCAAGGCATAGCCCAAGATAAGGCTTATCATGTTCCAAGCAATATTTAGCCGCCGCAATTTTGCCCTCTACGCCGCGTACCCCAAAACCGCCTGGCACCACAATGCCATCTACGGCTTCAAAATCCGCCTCAGTCGCTTGCTCGGCATGAATCCAGACAATTTCCAGCCCAACTCCAACCTTCCAAGCCGCCGCTTTTAGGGCTTCCGTCACCGAAAGGTAGGTATCCGTATTATCCACATACTTAGCCACTAGCCCAATCGTCACTTTTTTGTTTGGTTTAGCCTCGATTTTCTTGACGAGATCTTCCCATTTATCCATATCAGGTTCACCATGATCAATAAATTTCTCTAGTGGCACCAACACGCCACCTTTAACCGCGTTCAATGGCACTTCATAGACACTTTTTGCATCTGGCATTAGCACTACGGCGTCTTCGCTCACCGCACAGAAAGTTGCTAATTTATGCGCAACCTGTGGCGCCCGTAGCACCCGGTCAATATCCATCCTTGCCACCACCATATCTGGAATAATGCCGAACTCACGCAAATCCCGCAATGAATTTTGAGCCGGCTTAGTCTTAAACTCTTGGCTAGTTGAAAGCCACGGCACATAACAAACATGCACAAATAAACAGTTCTCACGTCCAACTTTAGTTGGAAATTCTCGAATTGCTTCAATAAAATGTGAACCTTCCAAATCACCAACCGTACCGCCAATTTCTACAATGTGCACGTCCGAGCCGAAATACTCAGCGTTGTCCAAGAAAGTCTGTTGCACCAACCCAGTAACATGCGGCACTAGCTGCACCGTATTTCCGCCAAATTTGCCCGCCCGCTCATCGTCAATCAAATGTTTATAGAGTTTTCCCGATGTCCAAATCGAGTTACCAGTCATTTCTTCATCCAAAAAGCGCTCATAATGGCCTAAATCAAGATCTGTCTCTGCGCCATCACGCGTCACGAAACACTCACCATGTTCACGTGGATTTAGCAATCCCGCATCAACATTAAAATAGGGGTCACATTTCTGCATCGAAACTTTGAGCCCCTTTGCTTTTAGAATGGCACCAATGCTAGCTGCCATAATCCCCTTGCCGACGCCAGATATCACGCCGCCAGTTACAAAGACATATTTAGTTTTTGTTTTCATTGGGCACCTCCTTCATATTAGCCCTACCCTTTAATACACACTTTAAGCATAAGTCATATTTTTATCGCTCGCAAGCATCGACATCTATAATTATTCTGTCTTAATACTTGCAAAAATCGAGTTTTATCTGATTTTATGCTTAAATAGAAGCTATGAAAGTTTTTTATTCGACACGTTACCGCTTTTTCAACGACCATACCAAAAAAACGCTCAACTTCTTTCTCATTAGCGATGTTCATTTTAGCTATAAAGTCACCAATCGACTGCTGCAATCCATTGCCGCAGAAGCTAAACGTCAACAACCAAATTATATCTGTATTACTGGCGATTTGGTTGACTCTCAAGATATGGTAGCTAGCCATATGGAACGCCAACGGCTCTTTGCTTGGCTCGAGCAGCTTGGCACTATTGCGCCAGTTCTTATCAGTCTTGGCAATCATGATTTTTATCAAAAAATGGCTAATTTTAAAACCAATCTCTCTCGCCAACGCCATTGGCGCGCCGTAGCAGACGAAATTTATTTTGAACAAATTAATGCTCTGCCCAACGTCCATCTTTTAAACAACTCCGTTTATGAAGACCGCTACGTTTACATTCTCGGTTTTACGCAGTCGCCCGAATATTTCCAGCTCGACCGCGACGAAGAGCATTCTTCCACCGTGATTCATCCTGGCGGCGAAGACAAAGCCAGAATGTTGCATGATTTAAACCAATTACCAGAAAAGCAGCTGCATGATTTGCCTTTTCATAAAGTTAAAATCGCCCTGATTCACTCGCCGGTCTATCTTCATGACCCCGAAATCACTGCCTATTTTGATGAATTTGATTTTTACATCTCCGGGCATATGCATAATGGCTGCGTCCCGCCGATTCTGAACGAGCTATGGGTATCAGACCGTGGTTTTGTCGCACCGGGCAAGGCGCTCTTCCCCAAAGGTACACGTGGTCGCATCAAATCTAATATTAAAAAGCTAATCTTACTAGGTGCCGTCACCACCGTGCAAGAGTGCGCCAAACCAGTTGGTTTTCTCAACAAACTTTATCCAGTCAGTATCGCCAATCTTGAAGTTAACAAAAATCCGGTCTACAAACGCAAACCGGACATCTATAGCAAATACGTTTCTATCAATTAATTTTGTTTAGCCACGTCTTGTTACGCTGAATCTCAAGCAAGACTAACTTTATTGGTAGCGCCAGTCCGATTCGAACGGACGACCTTGAGCTTAGAAGTCTCCTGCTCTATCCAACTGAGCTATGGCGCCACTAAGTGTATTTTA
>CAZAAQ010000012.1:0-15561 GCA_964483505.1 uncultured Candidatus Saccharibacteria bacterium
TCTTAAAATTCATGATACCTCTTATTTTCTTATCTTATATTATCACAAAATACAGTGTAAGTTGCAACAATATCCGTAGATATCAAAATACCTCTGGTAAACAGAGGTATTTTTTTGCTTATGGCTATCAATTAGTCTTTGTCTTCAGCTTTTTTGCGAGCTGGAACAGCAACTTTTTTGAAGCTGCCACCGGCTTTTTTGATGGCGGCAATAGCGGTTTTGCTAGCGAATTGGGTTTCAATGTCTAGTTTGCTGGTAATTTCGCCACGACTGACGATTTTAGTCTTAGCAAATGGCGAAGCAATTAGATTAGCTTCGGCTAGCGTGAAGTTGTCAACTTTGCCCTTAAGATCATTAAGAGTGTCGGTGTAAACAACTTGAGCTTTAGCTTGCAAAGATTTAAAACCTTTGAGTTTTGGCACGGCGAGCATAATGGCACGTTGACCGCCCATGAAGCCGGCTGGCATTTTGTAATGACCAGTACGAGCTTTTTGACCTTTAGTACCACGGCCGGCAGTTTTACCTTGGCCAGCAGCAATACCGCGGCCGACGCGTTTGCGGCTTTCGGTTTTGCTCACGGTTAGTTGGTTATATTTCATTTATTTTTCCTCCTTTTCGGCGGATTTTTCAGCAACTTTTGGCGCCTTAGCTTTAACACCAACCCATTCGCTGCGTGGAACTTGTTGGCGGAGGCCTTCAATGACAGCGTAAGCGATGTTGGCTTTGTTGGTAGAACCAAGTGATTTGCTGATCAGGTTTTTAACGGATGTTAAGCCAATAATTGAACGGACCACACCACCAGCGATAATACCTGTACCTGGAGCGGCTGGTTTCATTAATACGGTTGCGCCAGTGATTTTTGTCTCTACTTCGTGGCAAATGGTTTCGCCATTAAGATTGACTGTGATCATATTCTTTTTTGCACGGCGTTCGGCTTTTTGAACGGCAGTGGTGACATCGGCACCTTTGGCGAGACCGACACCAACTTTGTTTTTGTGGTTACCAATGGCGACCAAAGCTTGGAAGCGCATGCGGCGGCCACCTTTAACGGTGCGGGAAACGCGGTTAATGCTGATATTAACGGTATCAAATTCTTTTTGACCTTCTTCGGCAGCGCGGTGGTTGCGGCGATTGTCGCGACGGCGACCGTGGAATTCGCGCTCGTTCTTAGCATCGCGGGCAGCTACGGCTTCGTCGGTCAATTTGGTAGTACCGGATTTGTTGATTACTTTAGGTTGCTTGTCTTCCATATTAGAACTCCAATCCTTCTTTGCGAGCAGCATCGGCAAGCGCGCTGATGCGGCCGGCATAAAGACGTGCACCGCGATCGAAGACGACTTTTTCGATTTTAGCTTTCTTGGCTTGTTTGGCAATTTCGGTGCCAATTTTTGCGGCTAATTCAGTTTTGGAACCTTTGTCTTTGGTTCCGACGGTGGTAGCATATGCCAACGTCACACCTTTATCATCATCGATGATTTGGGCGGAAACGTGCAAATTGCTGATGTTGACGCTTAGGCGTGGGCGCTCAGCAGTGCCATGGATTTTTGCACGAGTGCGGTTTTTCTTAAAATCTGCTTTCATGGTTACTTCTTCCCTGTCTTACCAGCCTTACGGATAATAACTTCATCAACATATTTGATGCCTTTACCCTTGTATGGTTCTGGTTTCTTTAATGCACGGATTTCAGCAGCAACTTGGCCGACTTTTTGTTTGTCGATGCCAGAGACAGTGATTTGCATCTTTTCTGTCTTAAGTTCGATGCCTTCTGGTGCTTTATATTTTACTGGGTGCGAAAAGCCTAAGGCCATTTCGATTTCGCGGCCACCGCCATTTAGACGGAAACCGACACCATTGATTTCGAGTTTTTTCTCAAAACCTTTAGTGACGCCATGAACGGCGTTGTTTAATAGTGCGCGTTGGAGACCATGCCAAGCTTTAGATTTTGGCTCGTCATCGCTACGCGTAATGATGATTTGGTTGCCTTCAACCTTGGTTGAAGTCTTAGCTTGTACAGGAACCTGTAGCGTGCCTTTTGGCCCAGCGACAGTAATATCCTTGTCGCCGACCGTAATTGTCACGCCTGCAGGAATCTCTACAGGTAGTTTTCCGATACGACTCATTGCGTTCCTCTTTGTTAATAATATCTTTGTTATCTTATCATATTTGATAGATTATGACAAGCGTGGAACATCTTAACTTCTCAACAAAAAATACTCCACGGATGGAGTACTCTTTGTGATAATTAAAATTACCAAACTTTAACTAATAGTTCACCACCAAGTTTTTGCTTGATCGCTTCTTGGCTAGTTAAAATACCCTTGCTTGTTGAGATAAGCATCGTGCCACGGCCAGATTTTACTTTTGGAATCTCGTCGACACCAGCGTAAATGCGGCGGCCTGGAGTTGATACTTTGGTGATCTCATTAATGCGAGCGTTTTCGCCTTCGTTGTTGATGACAATGTGTAGAATACCACGTGGTTTTGCCTCTTCAACTTCGACTTTCTCGATATAATTGATCTTCTCTAATTTTTTAGCTACAGCTAATTTGAGTTTGCTCGTAGGAACGCGGATTTCGGTTTTGCCGACTGCGATGGCGTTACGAATGCGCGTAATCAAATCAGCTACTGCGTCGGTTGTTTGTATAGACATATATTCTCCTTTCTCCTACCAACTGCTCTTTGTTACGCCAGGGATTTCGCCCTTGCTTGCTTTTTCGCGGAAGCTAATGCGGGATAAACCGAATCGGCGCATATAGGCGCGTGGACGACCATCTAATAAATCACGATTTTTTAGACGAGTCGGGCTAGCATTGCGTGGTAATTTTTGGAGACCTTCGAGATCGCCAGCAGCTTTGAGCTCTGCGCGTTTCTCTTTGTATTTCTCATACATCATGCGACGTTTTTCGTCACGAAGGACGGCACTTTTCTTCGCCATATTATTTGTCCTCCTTTTCGAACGGCATACCGAACTTTTCTAACAACTTCTTGCTCCCTTCAACTGAACCATTTTTAATGACAAATGTAATTTCTACACCGTGAAGAACAGCGGCATCTTCGAAGCTAATTTCTGGGAAGACGGTCTGTTCTTTGAGGCCAAGGCTATAGTTGCCTTTAGCGTCAAATGATTGGGCTGGAACGCCGTGGAAATCACGGACGTGTGGCAATGCAATGTTGATTAAACGATCGGCAAATTCATACATCTTGTCGTTGCGAAGTGTGGTTAAATAACCAACTGGTGCACCAAGACCTTTGCGGATCTTGAATTGAGCAATAGATTTTTTGGCTTTGCGGCTAGTGATAGCTTGGCCAGTAATCTTGTTGAGGGTCAATTCGACAGTTTCGGTGAAGTGTTTGTCTTCACGCTTTTTGCCAACACCAGATGAAACGATAATTTTTTCAAGTTTTGGCACTTGGTTGATGTTGTCGAGCTTGAGCTCTTTTTGCAATTCTTTAGCAATCTCTTTGTTATAAAGAGTCTTGAGTCTTGCTTCATATTTTACTTCTGACATTACTTGACCTCCCGGTTGTTAGCTTGGCGAGCAATGCGCACAGTTTTGCCGTCGGCATTTTTTGCGAAACCAATGCGGCTTGTGGTGTTAGCTTTTTCGTCAATGACTAAAGCAACTTTGCTGGCGTCGATGCCAACTTGGATATCTTTTTTGCCACCAGCACGGTACATGTTTGGACGCATGTGGCGCGTACGGTTGCCGATACCTTCGATAAATACTTGGTTTTCTTGTGGCAAGAATTTGGTAACTTTTCCCATTTTGCCTTTGTCTTGGCCAGAGATAATTTTTACCATATCGCCGGTTTTAATACGAATTCCCATTATAGTACCTCCGGTGCAAGGCTGACGATTTTTGCGTAGCCAAGGTCACGTAGTTCGCGTGGAACTGGACCAAAGACACGAGTCCCTTTTGGAGTCTTATCGTCGTTAATTAATACAGCGGCGTTGTCATCGAAGCGGATGGTTGAGCCATCTGGGCGATTAATCTGTTTGGTAGTGCGTACAACGACGGCACGGACCACAGATTTTTTCTTAACAGCACCGGTTGGTGATGCATCTTTCACACTGCAGGTGACGATGTCGCCAACGTGTGCGTAGCGAGCGCGAGTGCCACCAAGGACGCGAATAACTCCGAGTTCCTTGGCGCCGCTGTTGTCGGCTACTCTAAGATGTGTTTCTTGTTGAATCATAGACTATTCCTCCCCCTCTTCGTCGTTATCTACGCCGATAACTTCGTCTTTGAGCTCAACTTTGCCGCGAGACTTTTCAAGTACTTTGACAAGGCTCCAGGATTTGGTTTTGCTGATTGGACGGGTTTCTGCGATAACAACGGTATCACCTTCATGCGCCTCATTGTTGGCGTCATGAGCAGTATATTTGCGGGTGATTGTGTACTGCTTTTTGTAGATTGGGTGTGTTTCACGAGAGGTGATCATGACGGTAATCGTCTTGTCACGCTTGTCGGAAGACACTACTCCAGTCAGTGTGCGTGCCATTATTTATCTCCTTCCGTGGCATTAATTTGCGTTAAAATCTTTGCGATTTCTTTCTTCAAAACTTTGATGCGGTGTGGGTTTTGGAGTGTTGAACCAAGACCTTGGCGAGCAATCAAAAGCTCTTCGCGTTTCTTCATAAGTTGTTCTGAAAGAGGTAATTTGCTGATAACTTCGGCTTCTTTGACAACTTTTTTCTCAGTTTTAGCCATATTAGAGCTCCTCTTTCTTAATGATGCGGCAGCGAACTGGCAATTTGTGCGAGGCGAGGCGTAATGCTTCGTGGGCTTGCTCGTCAGTTACATCGGCGATTTCGAACATCACTGTGCCGGCTTTAATCTTTGCAACGTGGAATTGTGGTTCACCTTTGCCGCTACCCATTTTCACATCAAGTGGCTTTTTGGTCACTGGAGTGTGTGGGAAGATACGGATCCAGATTTTACCACCACGTTTGACGTAGCGGGTAATGGCTTGGCGAGCGGCTTCGATTTGACGACCGTTAATGCGTTCGTTTTCGAGGCTCATCAGACCATAATCACCAAAAGCGACAGTGTTGCAACGAGTTGCGACACCATTGTTTTTACCTTTGCGGACCTTGCGGTGCGCTTCTTTGCGTGGTTGACTAAGTGCCATAATTACTTCTCCCCCTTATAAATCCAGACTTTGACGCCAACTACACCTGCGATAGTTTGTGCATGTTCGACATAGAAGTCGATATCGGCACGTAGCGTGTGTAGCGGGACTGAGCCTTCGATAAATTTCTCGCGGCGAGACATCTCGGCGCCATTTAGACGACCGGCGACTTCGACACGAATACCTTTTGCACCAGCGTTCATAGTTGAAGCGCAGGCCATTTTGACGGCGCGGCGGAAATTCATACGTTTGCCAAGTTGGAAACCGATATTTTCGGCTACCAATTTAGCGCTGAGCTCTGGTTTTTTAACTTCTTCGACGTTAATGCGGAGTGGGCTGCTGGTAATTTTCTCAAGATCACTCTTAAGAGCGTTAATGCCAGCACCTTGCTTGCCGATAACGGCACCAGCTTTGGCGGTGCGAATTGTGATTGTCGTTAGATTTGGGCTGCGTTCGATAGTAATTCTATCGATAGTTGGGCGGCTCTTAAAACGTTCCTCAATTGTGTCGCGGATTTTGACATCCTCGATTAACCAAGTCTTAAAATCAGACTTGCGTGAGAACCATTTGCTGCTCCAGTTTTTGTTGACCTGGAGACGGTAACTAACTGGGTTAACTTTCTGACCCATTTACTTGCTCTCCTTTTTTGCTTTAGTGTCTGCTTTAGCTTCAGCTGGTTTAGCTTCGGCTTTTGGAGCAGTCTTCTTTGCCTTTTCTTCGCCTACGACCTCAACGAAGATGTTCGATGAAACTAATTCATATGGCAAGGCGCGACCGCGGCTTGCTGGAACAAAACGGCGCATGCGGGTACCAGCAGTAACGGAGATACGAGCAATAGCGATAGTTTTTGAATCAATGTTGTTGTTGCTTAGTAAGTTCGCAGTAGCAGATTCAATGGCTTTGCGAACAGCTTTTGCAGCACGACGTGGAGTGTTTTCCAAGATGATGACTGCATCGGCGACGTAGCGATCACGGACAAGGCTAGCGACGAGACTAACTTTGCGTGGTTGGCTATCAACGCCTTTGATATATGCGTGGGCAGTTTTAGTAGACATATTAGGCCGCCTTCTTTACTGCTGCAGCTTCAGCGGCTTTTTTACCGCCATGGCGCTTAAATTTACGAGTTGGAGCGAATTCGCCAAGTTTATGACCAACCATGTTCTCGGAAACGAAAACAGGGACATGAACTTTGCCGTTATGGACGGCGATAGTGCGACCAACCATTTCTGGGCTAACCGTTGATTGGCGGGCCCAAGTTTTGATAATAGTGCGGTCCTCGGTGGAAAGTGCTTCAATTTTGCGTTGGAGCTTGTAGTCCACGAAAGGGCCCTTTTTGAGAGATCTAGACATAGACTATTTCCTCTTCCCTTCATGACGACTGCGAACAATCATCTTATTGGTTTGCTTGTTGTGACGAGTACGATAACCCAATGTGAGTTGACCCCATGGTGTACGTGGCGCTTTACCAGTACCGTGACGGCCACCGTCACCACCACCGTGTGGGTGATCACAAGCGTTCATGACAACACCACGAACCGTTGGGCGAATGCCTTTGCGGCGGGTGCGGCCAGCAGAACCGATTTTAATATTCTGATGTTGGATGTTGCCAACAATGCCGATGCTAGCCGTACAGCTAGAAAGAACTTTGCGGACTTCGCCAGATGGCATACGGAGCGTGGCATAACCATTCTCTTTGGCCATCAACTGGGCAGATGCACCAGCAGCACGAACGGCTTGGGCGCCTTTGCCTGGAGTAAGCTCGATGGCATAAACTTGTGTACCGACTGGAATTTGCTCTAGAGCAATGCGGTTGTTTGCTTCGATTGGAGCATCTTTACCGGTTTTAATTTCAGCACCTTTGTACATGCTCGTACTAGCGAGAATGTAATAGTAGGTTCCATCTTGATCAACTACGCGAGCAATGCGGGCGCTACGGTTTGGATCGTATTCGATCTCTTCAACGCGAAGCGTGAGATTCTCTGGTAGGTTGTGAGTCAAGAGGCGATAATGGCGTTTGACACCACCACCGCGGTGACGCACAGTGATGCGACCTTGGTTGTTCTTACCAGCGTTTTGTTTCTTGCTTTTAACCAAGCTCTTGAGTGGTTTACGAGTGGTAACTTCGTCAAAGTCTTGGGTGGTTTTCTGACGTTGAGCCGGCGTGGTTGGGCGATAAGCTTTGATACTCATTATTTATCTCCTCCCTTGTCGGATTTTTTAGTTTCTGTAGTTTTGGCTTCTTCCTCGTCAAAGACTTTGATTTTGTCGCCTTCCTTGAGGGTGACATAAGCAAATTTTTTGTCTTGGCGGTAAGTGGTGCCAGGATATGCGTGTTTACCACGGCTGAACTTGGTTGCTTTGCCTTTGCGTAAGACTACGCGAACAGCAGTGACAGTAACGTGATATTGTTCAGCGACCTGTTTGGCTACGGCTTGCTTACTAGCATCGTTTGGTACGATGAAAACATAGCAGCGCTTGGTCTCTTCGCGGTAAGCTTTTTCGGTTTGGATAGGACGTACTAACATTAGGCGTTCTCCTTTCCTAGTAGCCAGCCTTCGATGAGCGGCATAGATTCTTCAGTAATGATAATCTGATCCGCATTAAGAATGTCGAAGACATTAAGATAAGTTGGGCGGACGATTTTGACATTTGCGATATTGTTCGTGGCGCGGATAATCTCTGGCGTCTTTTCGGTGACGACGACGAGGTAATTCTTGTCAGCGACAATGTTCAAATCTTTGATGGCATTTTTAGTTTTGCCATCTTTTGGCGCAAAGTTAGCGATGACGCTGACTAATTTGTCGGCGTTAGCCATTGACAATGCTTGGCGAACGGCTTGGAGTTTAGCGTTTTTGCTAATCTTTTTGGTAAAGTTTTCGTTACCGGTGCGGCCAAAGGCGACACCACCATGGCGCCAGAGTGGGTTACGGGTTGAGCCGAAACGAGCGCGACCAGTACCTTTTTGTTTCCATGGTTTTTTGCCACCACCACGGACTTCGCCACGCTTCAAAGTTTTGGCGTGTGAGCTGCGTGAGTTGGCTAGATATGCATCATAAGCGGTTTTGACAAGCTCATGATTTTCGACGGAAAGACCGAATATGTCTTCGTTTAATTTTGTCGTTGCCATATTACTCCTTTCCCTCGACCATTACGAGACCTTTGTTTGGGCCTGGCACTGCGCCTTTAAGACCAATAAGGTTATGTTCGGCATCAATGTAAGAAACTACAAGGTTCTTAACTGTGACGCGATCATGACCCATGCGGCCTGGCATGCGTTTGCCTTTGAAGACCTTCTGTGGGTACATAGAGCCGATAGAACCGACTTTACGAATATCGCCTTTAAAACCGTGAGTGTTGCGTGACTCTTGGAAATTGTGGCGTTTGACTGTACCTGCGAAGCCCTTGCCCTTGCTGGTGCCAGTGACCTGAACTTTGTCGCCGATGGCGAAATTGTTGACGTCGATTTGGCTGCCTAGCGTAACTTCTGCTGGAATTGTTTCCACGCGGAATTCGCGAATGAACTTAGGGTTAATATCTGTTCCGGATTTTTTGACGTGTCCGGACACGGCCTTGCTCAGATTCTTACCCTGACCATATGCCAATTGCACAGCGCTATAGCCGTCTGAATCGAGCGACTTAGTCTGAGTCACTGTGCATGGGCCAGCTTGGAGGATAGTTACAGGGGTAACTACACCGTCTTTGCCGATGATCTGGGTCATACCAATCTTGGTGCCGAGGATGATTTTCATCTGTGGGCGTCCTTTCCCATTAAAATTACTTGGCTTGTGAGTGGTATCTGCTAAACTAGCAGACCTGCCTCTTGCGCCAAAGCAATCTGTTTTGATAATTTACCTTGATATTTTATCATACTAAAACACCTTGGTCAAGCGAGACATTTTGGCGGATTTAAGCTTGCACAAAAAACGGAGCCTTGTGACTCCGTTTTTGAATGACTACATTTTGATTTCTGCGTCAACGCCAGCTGGCAATGAGAGATTTTGCAGTGCATCGATGGTCTTTGGAGTTGCATTGACAACATCGATTAAGCGTTTGTGAACTTTCATTTCGAAAGCTTCACCACCGGTCTTATAGACATGTGGCGATTTGACGACCGTGAAGGTTGAACGCTTGGTTGGAAGCGGCACTGGGCCACTCACCTGAGCGCCCGTGCGGACGGCGGTGTCGACGATTTGTTTTGCGCTTTGATCAATCAAACGATGATCATATGCTTTGAGACGAATGCGGATTTTTAGTCCTTCACTCTTTTCTGTCATTTTTTGCCTTTCTTGCTTGTCGCATAATCTTAGGTGATGTCTAGACGCATCGTCAGTAAGTTTTTGCGGCACAATGTTAGATTTGTCTTATTGTTATACCAATATCATTGCTACTTGTCAATAGGAGATATGAAAAAGCCTCCTACGCTGTAGGAGGCTGAGAGTATTCCCAGAGTTGTGCTTTAGGCTGCATCCAAGGAAGGAGCGTCATTTGATACGATTACGGCGATATTGCCGTTTGCATACTTGATTGCGGTGACCGTGTAATGGTCGACGCAAACAAATCCAACTCGGATGTCGCCGGAAATGCCGGTTCTAGATACTCTGTTGTTGCGAGCACCCATGCTGAAGTCGTCAGTCAGGAATGCTTTGTTCTTCTTGTAATCTTCGGCCAAGTCGCGGACCTTTTGGCTATCTTCGAGTCGAGCGATGACGACCACGATGTGGTCTTCGATTTCGTTCACGACTACAGCAGCGTCATCGACGCCCGTAGCATACAGATCGACACCTTTAATCGTGATAAAGAGCGAACGGTGGCAATCAGTACGGTCAACGTAACCTTTGCCAAGCGAAGCGTTCTTGTGATTAGGCGTCTTGTCTGAGATGTCATAAAGCGACTTCAAAGTTCCGCAATCGTGCCAAACAAAACGGCCGATAGCTACATACAGCTTTTGGCTGTCTTGGAACATTTTCATCAACTGGTCGGTGTTGAGTCCGTTCTTTGGCATTTTAAAGTCCTTAAGGGCTTTTTCCAAAGAATGGATGCTCCAAACGTTGATGCCAGTGTTACAGACGGACCTGTCCTCGCGCATTAAGCGCTTGGCTTCTTCTGCTTTCGGCTTTTCGGTAAAGCCAGTGACTGGTTTGCAATTGTTTTTAGCTTCGGCGTCATCGTAAAGCGCGTGTCCGCAGCCCATCGCAGTGACTAAGTCATTGACTTTGACGCCAACGATAGTCGGATTGTTCCGTTTTGCGTTGGCGACTGCTTCACTCATTGTCTGGTTGAAAGCATCACCGACTTCGATGTACTGGTCTGCAGGGGTGTTAATTACCACTGCATCCTTATCGATGTCGCTAATGAATTCGCCAGCCTTCACCATCGAGCCAGCATAGCCGAATTTGTCGGAGATGTGCAGGATGTTCGGTGAGATAATGCCGAGTGGATTGAGCTGTTCATTTGCTAACGCAAACTGGTTGTCGCTGGTAACGATGACCACGATTCGGGTCGGCTTGACGCCGAAATCGATAAACCTCTTTGCAGTTGCCTGGATGAACGTGTTCTGCGAGTCTAAATCGCAGAACTGCTTCGGGCGCTTGCCATGGCTAAGTGGAAAAAGGCGCGTGCCTCTACCCCCAGCGATGATGGCTACCCATGTGTTGTTGTTGCAGAACTTCTGTCTTTCCATTTAAAAACCCTCCTTTTCTCTGGAAATGCTCTGAAAACATAGATTTGTAAGGTGCTATTTTCATAAGGCCATAAAAAAGTATCCTAGTGGACCTCATGAGTTTCGTATTATATCACGGTTATTTATTTTTGTAAATAGCCTAGCCCGCATGGCTAATTTGCCATCAAAAAATACCCCTTGTCGGGGTATTTTTCTATTTCTTAGTGGGTATTAAGATTATTTGACGATCTTAGTAACGACACCAGAACCAACCGTGCGGCCACCTTCGCGGATAGCAAAACGGTCGTTGCCATTCATAGCAATTGGAGCAACTAGCTTAACGCTGAAAGTTACTGTATCGCCTGGCATGACAATTTCTTTGTCTTTTGGAAGTTCGACTTCACCAGTTACATCCGTAGTGCGGAAGTAGAATTGTGGTTTGTAACCATTCTGGAATGGTGTATGACGACCACCTTCTTCTTTCTTCAAGATATAAACTTGAGCTTCGAATTCGGTGTGTGGAGTAATGGTACCTGGTTTGCAGATAACCTGGCCACGTTCGACCTGGTCACGCTCAATACCGCGGAGAAGTACACCGGCGTTATCGCCTGCTTCACCTTCGGTAAGAGTCTTGTGAAAGGCCTCAATACCGGTAACGACAGATTTCTGAGTTGGGCGGAGACCGACAATTTCAACTTCGTCGTTAACTTTGACAACACCTTGTTCAATACGGCCAGTGGCAACAGTGCCACGACCCTTAATTGAGAAGACGTCTTCAACTGGCATCAAGAATGGTTTGTCGAGATCACGTTGTGGAACTTCGAAGTATTCGTCCATGGCATCAAGAAGATCCATGACGGCTTTTTCGTTCTCTGGATCGCCTTCGAGAGCCTTGGTAGCAGAACCCTTGATAATTGGGCAGTTGCGGTCAAAGCCGTTCTTTTCGAGCAAATCACGAACATCTTCTTCAACGAGCTCAACGAGTTCTGGATCAGCAAGGTCCATCTTGTTCAAAAATACGATGATTTTTGGAACGTTGACCTGGTGAGCCAAAAGCACGTGCTCGCGTGTCTGTGGTAATGGACCATCATTGGCAGCGACGACGAGAATAGCACCATCGATTTGGGCGGCACCGGTAATCATGTTCTTAATGTAATCGGCGTGGCCTGGCATATCGACGTGAGCGTAGTGACGCTTTTTGGTCTCATATTCCTGGTGAGAGGTAGCAATGGTAATACCACGAGCTTTTTCCTCTGGGGCGTTATCGATTTGATCGTAAGCGACTGGCTTGTTGATCTCGGTTGGATAATTTTTTGCTAGAACTGCTGTGATAGCAGCAGTTAAGGTAGTTTTGCCGTGATCGACGTGGCCCATAGTACCGACGTTGATGTGTGGCTTGCTACGGTCAAAATTTGCCATAGTTAATATTTCTCCTTTTATTTAATATTTTTGAGCATTAATATCAACCAGCCCAAAACTAATACCGTAATTTTATACGATTTTGCGTAAACTGTAAAGACATAAAAAAACTGCTGACTTTGTCAGCCAGCAGTTTTTAAGCGTTTATTTTGCGTTGCGTTTTTCGATGATTCCAGCCGCAATGTTCGGTGGGACCTCTTCGTAGTCGTGAAGTTCCATAGTGGAAGCGGCACGGCCTTGACTCATACCACGTAAATCAGAGGTGTAGCCAAACATATTGGCAAGTGGAACGAAGCCGTGAATGATTTTAACACCATTCTCGCGATCTTCCATTTCATCAACGCGGCCACGGCGTGAGTTTAAATCGCCGATAACATCGCCCATGAAATCTTCTGGAGTGGTAACTTCAAGTTTCATTACTGGTTCAAGCAAAACTGGTTTAGCTTTCTTAACACCTTCGCGGGTAGCAAGTACACCGGCGAGGTGGAAGGCGAGCTCAGAAGAGTCGACATCGTGGTAAGAACCATCGTAGAGAGTGGCTTTTACGTCGATTACTGGATAGCCGGCAATCACGCCACCTTCCAAGGTCTCACGGATACCTTCCATGACTGGCTTGCGATATTCTAGCGGCACCACGCCACCTTTAATATTATCAACGAATTCAAAGCCTTTACCTTTTTCGTTTGGTTCAAACTTAACCCAAACATCACCATACTGGCCACGGCCACCTGACTGTTTGATGTGCTTACCTTGGGCTTCAGCAGAGCCACGAATGGTTTCGCGGTAGGCAACTTGTGGTTCGCCGGTATTGCATTCGACGCTAAATTCGCGTTTGAGACGATCGATAATAATATCAAGGTGAAGCTCGCCCATACCAGAAATAATGGTTTGACCGGTTTCTTCATCTGTGCGGACTTTGAAGGTAGGGTCTTCCTCAGCTAGTTTACTGAGACCAATGCCCATTTTCTCTTGGTCGGCTTTAGACTTTGGTTCGACAGCAATGGAAACTGGCGGATCTGGGAACTCAATCGATTCGAGATGAATTGGATGAGTTGGATCACAGATAGTGGTACCAGTTGTGGTGTCTTTGAGGCCAACCACAGCGGCGATATCGCCAGCGCCGATTTCTTCGATATCATCACGTTTGTCGGCGAACATACGGACGAGACGTCCGACTCGCTCTTTGTTGCCGGTTGTAGCGTTCAGAATATATGAACCAGCAGATAATTTGCCGGAGTAAACCCGGACGAAAATCAATTTGCCTACGAATGGATCGGTTGCAATCTTGAAAGCAAGAGCGGCAAGTGGTTCTTTTTCGTCAGCATGGCGAACGATGTCTTCGCCGGTTTTTGGATCTTTACCAAGAATGGCTGGGATATCGGTTGGGGCTGGCAAGAAGTCTGTTACCAAGTCAAGTACCTTCTCGACGATTACGCCGCGACCATCACCACCGGTGACGAGATAAAATTGACCATCGACGACGCGTTTGCGTAAAGCATATTTAAGCTCGTCAATTGTGATCGAGTCCTCACCTTCGTTGAAGTATTTTTCCATCAACTTTTCATCAGCTTGGACGGCTTCCTCAACAAGCATGGAGCGATATTGCTTAGCTTTTTCAACCATGTCAGCTGGAATTTCGCCAACGGTTAATTCGTGGTCGGTGTACTCTTTGTAGGTGTAAGCCTTCATGTCGAGTAAATCGACGACACCGTTAATTTCCTTTTCAAAGCCAATCGGCAAATGAATAGCAAAAGCATTTTTGGAAAGACGCTTGCGAATAGAATCAAGAGATTTGTAGAAATCGCCACCGATTTGGTTGATTTTGTTGACGAAGCAGACGCGTGGCACACCGTATTTATCGGCTTGGCGCCAAACGGTTTCAGACTGAGCTTCTACGCCCATCTTGCCATCGAAGACTACGACAGCACCATCGAGTACACGCAAAGAGCGTTCTACTTCGGCGGTAAAGTCAATGTGGCCTGGAGTATCAATGATGTTAATATGATGACCCTTCCAGTAAGCGGTGACGGCAGCAGAAGTAATGGTAATACCACGTTCCTTCTCCTGTTCCATCCAGTCGGTCGTTGCGCCACCGGTATCGCCCTTAACGAGGTCGATCTTGTGCTTGAGACCAGTACGGTAAAGAATTGCTTCGGACGTGGTCGTTTTGCCAGCGTCGATGTGAGCAATAATGCCGATGTTTCTAAATTTTGATATATCTATTTGGGTCGCCATATTATTCCTTAATTATTTAGACAATAGTAATAATTACTTTTGCAAGCTTTGGTCATATACTAGCATATCTTGTCAATTATGTAAAAGGGTATCTTAACGTGATGCGATTAAAATATCTTTGTTTTGGTTGCGAAGATAAGACGTAGTCTTGCCGGAAAAATCCAAGTGAATAAAATATTTTTGTTTTTGGTAGATGCGATAAAATTCGAAGACGCCAGTGCTACTCGCCCGTTTGACTTTTAACTTGCCGTCGCGAATAACTGGATCGGCGCGCCAAAGCTCAATCAACTGGCGATAAAAATTTAATACAGAGTCAACTTGTTGGTCTTGGGTAAGATATTCGACCCAATCGATTGGTTGCCGGGCGTTATCGCGTGAGCGAATGCGGACAATGCGCATGGCTTGGCGTTTAGTCTTTCCCTCTTTACGGAGCTTGATGTAGGTCATGCGTGACTGTACGCCTGGGTAATCATCAATATTTTCGCTGAGTTTCGCGTTGTGCGTGCCAATTTCCTGTCCTTGATAGATGCATGGGTTGTAGCTGGGGAGCATGAATTGTAACATCGCGAGTACTTTTGGGCTGGCGTGGAAACGCGATGGGGCGCGTGGCGTGTCGTGTGATTCCAGTGCTAGCGAGAATTTTGGTTCAACTGACCATTTGGCTAGTTTTTTGAACCAGCGCCGATAGCGCAGGGCCATCAAGTTGTCTTTAGTTGAGAAGAAAGTGTCTGCAATATCTAGGGTCCCAATGTTGAACGAGGCGTCAAAAGCGCAATTAGTGAGTTCGTGGAAACGGCTTTTGGTGAAAATTACGCCACCAATTGGTTCGGCAATGGTATAGATGGCTTTGTGCCCAAAGAGTTTTTCGAGGATGCGAACGGTATTTTTGGTTTGGTAGTAGTTGAAGAAGCCAGCAATCCTTGGCAAAAAGCCAGGTCTTAAGTTATTCTCGGTCAAAATATTGGCAGAATCGACGCGAAAACCAGCGACGCCGTATTCTTCGGTCCAGAATTTGATTATCTTTTGGAACTCGTTGACGACGCGGGGATTGTTGAAGTTTAAATCTGGCTGCGAGCGAGCGTAGAGATGAAGATAATATTTACCGCGAATCGGAT
>CAZAAQ010000012.1:15661-18265 GCA_964483505.1 uncultured Candidatus Saccharibacteria bacterium
AAATCTGGCTGCGAGCGAGCGTAGAGATGAAGATAATATTTACCGCGAATCGGATCGTAATCGAAGGCTGGACCGCCAAAAAAAGAGTCCCAGTTGAGCGGTTTATCGCGCCAAACATAATAATCTTTATACCATGGGTCATGGTGTTCGGATTTTTTAAACCAGATATGCTCAGAAGAAGTATGATTAACGACTAAATCTAGTAAGATGTCGATATGATAAGCTTTGGCGGTTGTAACTAGGCGACGAAAATCATTGAGATTGCCGAAACGTGGATCGATTTTGCAGTAATCTGCTACGTCATAGCCACCATCAACCCATGGGCTCAAGAAAATCGGGCTTAGCCAGATGTAGTCTGGATGTAGCTTGGCGATAAGGGGGATTTTATCCGTAATATCGCGTAGAGTGCCCATCGCAGTTGGGTAGACCTGATAAATCAGCTTATGCTTACTCATTAGCTAAATTTTAGCATAATTTCGTAAAAAACTGCCGCCTCAGAATATAGAGGCGGCGTTACGAATTAAAACGGTTCTTCGCTGTGGTCGGAAGTGCAGAAAATGTTGCGGATAAAAGCGTAAACTGAATAAAACGCAACATAAACTAAGACGCAAATTGTGCCAATGGCTGCGAAAAACGTACTGATTAAAAATAGGAGTCCGAGACCGAGGTTTGTTAGCGCGAGATACGCGCAAGCAAAGGTGCCAGAGCCAAACAGGTTCACGAGTCCGAACTTATCTTTAATCTTTCGTCGAAAATTGCTTTGCACGATGAGTACCCCCTTTTTTTTGTGGACACGAGACTATGCAACGTGTTTATTATGCCACTTTTCTATCTGTAGTCAAGATAGCTCAAAAAATCCCCAGTGACGGGGATTGTTTTGAATGCTGAAAGCAATATAACTAGACGCGAGCAAAATGCGCGAAGGCGCGGTTTGCTTCGGCCATGCGGTGGCAGTCTTCTTTTTTCTTGAAGGCAGTACCGGTTTCATTGTAAGCATCAACGATTTCAGCCTCGAGGCGTTTGGCATATGGCATGCCAGAGCGAGCACGAGCGGCAGTTACTAGCCAAGTCATTGCGAAGTGCAATTGGCGATGGCCAGCAATTGGGAATGGAATTTGGTAGTTAGCACCACCAACACGGCGGGACTTAACTTCAAAATCTGGGCTGATGTTTTTAATGGCTTGTTCGAGAACCTCAACTGGGTTTTCGCTTTTAAGCTTTTTAGCAGCGTTTTCAATGGCGGTATAAACAGCGCGTTCGGCAACTTGTTTTTTACCGTTTAGCATTGATTTGTTGATAAGTCGTTGTACAAGTACGCTTTGATACTTGCGATCTGGCGAAACTTTGCGCTGTAAGCTACTGGTAACTTTACGTGGCATAATTACTTGTCCCCTTTCTTTGCGCCGTATTTGCTACGACCCTGTTTGCGGTTTTGAACGCCTTGGAGATCAAGCGTACCACGGACAATGTGATAACGAACACCTGGCAAATCTGGCACACGGCCACCACGAACGAGCACGACGGCGTGTTCCTGGAGGTTGTGACCTTCACCACCGATGTATGCCCAAACTTCCTCGCCGTTAGTTAAACGGACACGCGCAACTTTGCGCAAAGCGGAGTTAGGTTTTTTAGGTGTTTTGGTAGTAACCTTAACGCAAACGCCACGTTTGAGTGGAGCTGCTTGTTTGTAATAACGCGTTTTAAGCGTATTGACGATGGAGCCAAGCGCAGGTGATTTGCTTTTTGCGGCGGCTTTCTTGCGTGGCTTTCGTACTAACTGATTGATTGTTGGCACAAAAAATCCTTTTC
This sequence comes from uncultured Candidatus Saccharibacteria bacterium, assembly GCA_964483505.1. Lineage (GTDB taxonomy): Bacteria > Patescibacteriota > Saccharimonadia > Saccharimonadales > Saccharimonadaceae > UBA2834. The sequence continues at coordinate 17,471 of CAZAAQ010000012.1, forward strand.
TAATATTAGTTTATTGCTGATAAAACTCTGTCGTTCAGCATTAACAAACAGAGCTTACGAAACTCTGTCTGTTATTTTATCAATTATTTCAAAAAATGTAAAGAGCCCGCAACGCGCGAGCTCTTTGGTGGAACAAAATAGTGCACGGTCTGGTTTGGCATTATCCGCCAGTTGATTGTGGCGAATCGGCTGATTCGGCTGTGGGCGGTGGAACCTCGGCGCCATAATCGGCATCAAGTTCTGCCTGCGGTATCTGATAGGCGAAAGCGAGTAGCTCGACAGTCTTGCGCAAGTTCGTACGTAAAACGTGCAGCACGTCCGACAAATCCGGCCATTCTTCTTTGGCCTGTTGCATGACTGGGAGCAGCAGTTGGTGAGTTTCCTTGACGTTTTTGATGACGTCTTTGTCTTTGAGCACTCCGGCCATGCTGGTCAAATTCATGTAGCGATCAACGGCCTTGCAGACTAGGGCTTCCTTGCAGTCAAGCAAATCGCCAAAATAGCGTTTTTTGGTTTCATATTTGCTTTCGGCTTCACGGGGCGTAATGGTCATGTAACGGACGGCATTGCGGACCTCACGGTCAACTGGCAGCGAAGTGATGGGAATATTACAGTCTTCGGCAATATCATGCAGCAACATGGTGGCGATCATCGTATCATCAGTGATGCCAAGTGCGACGGCATAACAGGCCATTTCAAGCGGATGCGCGATGTACAGCGAGCCATCTTTACGCATTTGCCCGGTATGATGTTTATAGGCGAATTCAAGGGCTCGCTTGCTCTCAACCATCTTGG
>CAZAAQ010000012.1:18365-19862 GCA_964483505.1 uncultured Candidatus Saccharibacteria bacterium
AATGTCTGTCGGATTGTACGCAGAACTTGGTGAAGTTTTCGGCAATTGCCCGTCTGACGCTTAAAGCGCTATGCTTTTGGCTGTGGACGGGCTTTTTTAAGGTTAAAAAAAATGAACTGCTTATGGTCGATAGTCCAAAAACGGCGTATATTAGATATAAATACGCTGGTCGTAACCGTAATAGTAAAGGAAAAAGCTGTAATTTATCATGTCAATGATTCCAAAAGCACTAGAGCTTGGCCGTAAACCGCAAAGTAAATCTGACGAAGCCCTACACGATGAATACCAAAAAATTTTACTGATGTCGCCCCGCGATGCTCTGTCAAAGTTTCATTCTCACAAGGGTGGACTCGACTCAGATTCGCGCTCCCGCAAATTAGCTAAATATGGACCAAATTTAGCGGCAATCGAAAAACATTATCATTGGTATCATTTCTTGTTACTCTCTTTTAAAGACCCGTTCATTTTAGTTTTGATTGTGCTTGCGGCGATTAATTTCGCGCTAGGAGATCAACTTGGCTCATTGATTATTATATTAATCGCCTGTGCTTCGGCTTTGATTCGTTTTAAGCAAGATTTTTCAACTTATCGGTTTAATCAGAAGTTGAAGGAAAAGATTGCGCCAACGACGGATATTATTGAAAATGGCGAAGCGCGCGAAATTAGGCAATCGCGGGTAGTACCGGGCGATATTGTGGCTTTGTCGGCGGGCTCGATTGTTCCAGCAGATTGTATGTTGATTGAATCAAAAGATTTGTTCGTGAATATGTCAGTGTTCACGGGCGAAAGCATTCCGGTCGAGAAGAAGCTAGGCTATGTCGAAGACAATGAACTTGCCCAGATTCCGAATTTGCTATTGATGGGCGCCTCGATTGTGAGCGGTAACGGTAAGGCCTTAGTTATTAATACTGGTCGTACGACTTATCTTGGTCGAATGGGCAGTGAGATTAATAACGATGCCGGTCCAACCAATTTTGACATCGGCATGGCAAAAATTACTAGATTATTGATTCGCTATATGGTGATTTCTTGCCCAATTGTGTTTGCAATCAACTGTTTTGTCAGTAAAGACATTATGCAGGCGCTATTGTTCTCGCTCTCGATAGCCGTCGGCATCACGCCGAGTATGCTGCCAATGATTGTCAACGTGAATTTAGCGAAAGGTACGAAAGATTTAGCCAAACATAAAGCTTTGGTCAAGACGATTAGCTCAATTCAGAACTTAGGCGCAATTGATGTGCTATGCACAGATAAGACTGGGACGCTGACTGAGGGCAAGATTGTGCTGCAAAAATACATCAATATGAACGGCGAAGAAGATGATTCTATTATTGAATATGCTTATCTAAATAGTCTGTACGGTACTGGTGTGAAAAATATGCTCGATAAAGCGATTATTCAATATGGCGATGAGCACAAGATTGCTGATAGCATTGAAAAATACAACAAAGTTGACGAAATTCCATTTGACTATATCCGCAAGAAACAAACTATCGT
>CAZAAQ010000013.1:0-19617 GCA_964483505.1 uncultured Candidatus Saccharibacteria bacterium
TCCAGCCGGAACCACCATTTTTTGTGTCTAAGATTTATTCTAGACTTTTAGAGTTTCGCACGAATATTAAAAATCCTCCTTATCGGAGGATTTTTTAGGCTATGGAGCCGAATATGATCAAGCTGGCTTTGGTGGATCCGGCTTGAACTTCAAGTTTGGAGCTGAAGCCGCGTCTGAATTCTCGATGGCGACTCTGCGCTCGCCTTTGAGTGGAGTCTTTTTAGAATTGTAGGCTTCAATAAGCACATGCTGCCATGCTTCTGCTTGGGATTTTGTCATATTCCCAGCATTATAGTTGGCGTTGACTCGATCGAATTCGGCATCGTCCATATTTGCAACAGTTTCTTCTGTGAATTTCTCTGGTGAACCACCACCGGCGTATTTCTCGTCTGTGATTTGAGCGGCTGGCTTTGTCGGGTCCGATTCTGATTGCACGCGGTCTTTCGCGAAGTCCCAAGTTGAGCGCGCATTTTGTTTGTACTCTTGGGTATGGTTTTCCATGATGTCGTTTGCAAGCGTATCCATGCCGTTCGGCTCGCCCGCTTTCTTGTCGATGCCAGAGTAATCACTGGTTCCGTTTGCGACTGCTTCTGTGCTCTTACGCAACTGGTCGCGTCCAGTATCGGACTTGCTTAGCATATTCGTGTAAGCTTTAATTCGAGTTGTGTCATTGCTAGCAAGGGCGGCTTCGAAGCCTCTTCCGAGTGTTTTAACATCGTTGGCATTGACTTTTGGCGAATGCTCTTTGTCAATTTTTACTCCGTCATGAATTTGTTTCGCAGTAAGTGGGATAAACTCTTGACCAAGCGATACATTCGACTCGATATCGGAAATATCTTGCGCGCTTTGCTTTGCCTTGATTTGCGCATTTCTTGAATCAAGGTAATCGCTATTGGAGTATTTATCCAGTGCGCCAGCTTTTTGCATTTGGTCGAATTGAGATATCCTTGCCCTTTGCATATTGTGTGCAGACATCCCCCATACTGCTTTGCCGAGTTTCCCCTTTGAATTATTGTATTTATTGTCAAGCCAGCGTCCACGGGCAGTTAGATTGCCGTTGGCATCCATGCCAGCACGATGTCGAAGTTGGAAATCTTTGACGGAGTCGGAGTCTCTGATTCGGCCGTTGATCTTGCCGCTAAGGCCTTTGCCCACACCCGATATCTTCGCGCCAATATTGCCCATAGCCGCAAAGGATTGCTTAAGTAAGGTTGGAATGAAGAATATTGGAGCGATGCCGATAATAACTGCGGACAATGCAAAGAAGAAATCTTCCTGACCGTTGCCAGTTGAGAGCAGCAATTTTGACACAAAGTTTCCACCGCCGACGAGTGCTCCACAGATTGGATACAGTAGCAAAACTCCTTCGAAAGCTTTTAGCCACTTATCGTAGATTGATTTCGTATTTGGTAGCATGTATAGCAAGAAAGCGATTGGTGAGACTACCACTAGTACAATTACGGCGGCTTTGCGTACTGACAGAATTACAAAGACGAAGAATATGGCAAATAAGACGCTGATTGCGCCAAGCAATAGCGGTACAAGAATGGCAAAACCATTCGAGAAAATCGCGGTAACGCCGACAATTGCAACTAGAATCCCAGTTACGGCAGTGATAGCCGTAGTGCCAAGTGCTTGGCTAAATGGATATGGTTTACCGCCATATGTAACAGCTGTGATGTTGAAATTTTGACCGAGGAGACTATCAAAGAGGCCCTTGATGTTAGATCCGATAATATTCGAGATATCAACGGCGAGTTCGCAAATGAAATAAGACAAGTTCATCATTACGGCCGCTACGATTAATTTTGGTAAGATCTTTTTGATGCCATAATTATCTATCCCGACGCCAGTTACTTGTGAGAAAATTACTACTAAGAATAATATAACGAAGATAACGTTTGCAATGCCTTGGAACAACTGCCAGGCTTTGAATGTGTTGGCTCCGGTGCCATTGATGTCAAGTAAGCTTGCGTCCATCTTAAGAAAAGGCTCAACTACTTTATCGTAAATGTCGTTAGCGGCGTGTGAAGTCATGTCTAACAGTGGGCACAAAATCCAACCGAGTGAAGCGCCCGCATCATAACAAGAAGCTTCGCTTCCACTATCTGTGCTATCGTTGGTGGATGTGCTGTAGTTGTATTTGTCGGTGTTGATAGTCAGACCTTCTACTGTGACACATTGATACACCTCGCCGTCGTCGGAGTCGACATCTCCGGTTTTCTGAACATAGTCTCCTGAGCTTGTGACATCGTTTGCCAATTGAAGATTTTTTGTAGCCTTGTCCTTATCGTCACTAGTTGCGTCCGGATTATCAATTAGTCCTTGAAGTTGCTTCTTTAATTCATCCCACGCATTGTTCCCGTCTTTGGTGGCAGCTTTAGAACAACTATCATTGACGCTTTTTACCAATATATCCTTATAACCGCCTACGCTGCCGGCAATTGCTCCGTTGTCCTTGGTTTCAAGTTGGTTAATACGCTGGAGCAATCCAGAACATGATGTGACCGGATTGTCGTCGGACAACGGCTTACTCCATGACCCGTTGTTTGTCAGATGATAATACTTGCGCGTTGCAATAAGCTTTTGTGCATCTTGTGAAATATTAAATGTAGTAATTGGATAGTAGTCGGTCGAACCTTTTACGTTTGAGGCAGTGACAGGATCGTCCGTTGCGCAAGCGCTGCCCGTGTTAAAATCGCGAAGATAGGTGAAGTAACCATCTGTGTTGTTGAAATTTCCAAGGTTATCCCACGTTGGATAGTAAGAGTTATCGCTTTTGTTGCTTTCTAGCCAATTATTGTAAAAGTTTTTTAATTGGTCGCTTGCGTCGCTAGCTTTCACATATTCAGCTCCTGTATCGTTGAAGGAGCTACAGTTAGAATCAGTTTGAGTGTAGCTTTGAGCTCCATTATAGCCAGTGTTTTCGACTTTAGCTCTCGCGATAATACCGTGCTTCCCGTCATTGCATAAAATTTGTTCAATTGGGACGTTGAGGGTTTCGGTGGCTAAGGTCAATATGTTCTTTCCGTTTTTGCTTTCTGTGCACCAGATTTGTCCGTCATTATCTCCCCAACCAAAAGTGTTACCACTCTGCACATAGTCTTCTACCCAGCGAGAAGTGGTAATATTTGTGCTGCCGCTAAAAATTGTGCCCGCTGTTGCCTGTTTGCCGGCGATCCCAAGAGACGATACACTGCCCATGCATTTTCTTAAAGTATTCATCACGACATTGACGTCGGCTGCTTTGAGCAATTTAGTATAAGTGTCTTCTTTGCTTGCAGATACGTCTACGTAGGCACTTGCTAGCGGAGAGGCTACAATTAAAAAAGCTACAGAAATCAAGATTACTGACGACAACATCTTTTTCGCGTTGATGCCAAATCTTTTTTTCATTATTTTTTGCTCCTCGTTGCTGCGATGAGATTGTTCAAGTAATAGTAGGCAGACTCGTTCTTTGAAGTGGTGAAATCGCCAACTTCCGACACGAATGCTTTCTTAAGTAAATTTTTGTCTTGGAGTGCAGCCAGCAGATTAGAAACTTGCGATTCGTAATCCACACATTTCGTGGCGGATTTTCCACTGCAATTTGTGGTTGCAATATATTTTTGATATTCAAGATTTTTTGAATTATACGCATCAATTGCTTTAGCTACGGCTATTACGTCTGCGCTATTTTTATAATCGGACATTCTGTCGACGGCAGTGGTTGATTCGCCCGATTTGCCGGCCGTCTTTAGGGCTTTCGCTAAATTGAGCGCTTGCTGGATCTTATCGGAATCATTGTTGAGCGCTGTTTTGAGCCCGTTCAGATTTTTTTCAATGTCGATTTGCTCAACAGTCTTATTAATACTAGGCTTAAAGTTATTAATATTATCGCGCATAGATTTAAAACTGGCGGCATCTTTCTCGATTTCTGAAATACTGGTGTTATATTCGTCGTTGCTGCTTGAAATGAACGAATCGGCGGTTAGCGAACCACCATAAATACCACCGATTAAAATGTAAGTGTCTTGAACGCCATCTTTGTCTTTGTCGAGTATGGTTTGCAAATCTGAAATATTTTTCTCATCTTTGTTGGTTGATGTCCCAGTTTTCGATAAGATAATGGCTACCGTAGCACCGATAGCGGCAAGCACTAATAAAATAATCCCAATAATAATGATAATTTTTTTCTTTGATTTCTTTTGTTCGGCGTTGTTCTCTGCTACGACAGCATTAGCGGTCATTGCTTCATTGAAAAAGGCCGGAGCGTTTTTATTGAGTGCGACAGGTGCGGTCGTAGGAGCGGAAGACATGCTTGCATCGGCTTTGATTTGAGCCGAACGTGAGCGACCAAAGAAATGAGCGGTATGATTTGTGCGTGGGAAAAGTGGTGTTGCGGAGTCTGTAGCGGTAGATGTGATAGGTGCAGTTGGCTGGTCGACCGATGTTGCGTTTGTCTGGACTGGAGCGACCATATCCGCACGTGGTTGTGCGGGAGCAATTGGCGTTACTGTTGATGGCGCCATTGGAGTTTCGGCTGGCTGCGCGGCGACTGAACTAGACCCATCAGCCGGTGATGAAGAAAAGATTGGCGTAGTGCCGTAATCTGCTACGGCGTCGTTTGCTTGATTAGGATTGTCATTCAAATTTGGGTAAGATTGAGAAATACCATTTCCACTAAAATTAGTATTCCCACCATTCTCTTCTGGTTCCATAGCTAAATTATAGCATTAGCATAAAGATTTTTTATAGTCTTTTTTTAATATTTTTTTGATTCCTTAAAAAATATTTGGATGATATGGGCGTTGCGGATACGTTTCTTCGAATTTGTATAGGCATCTTTTAGCCGCTGTTTGTCTGCAATGTTATTGGTCGCATGCTATAATTTAAGGGTAGGAAAAATGTATGATTTAGATTTCTAAGCTAGAAATATATAACTTTAAGGAGAATTTTGATGGACAAATATGTTTTTAGTTTAATTGCGCAAGAAGAACAGCGCCAACGTGACGGTTTGGAATTAATCCCGAGCGAAAATTATGTTTCGCGCGAAGTGCTGAACGCGATGGGCTCAGTTTTGACAAACAAATATTCGGAAGGTTACCCGAGCTTTGATGGCTTGCTGAGTGATGACGATGAAAAAATCGCCAACGAAACCAAAGATGACCATCGTTATTATGGTGGTCAGCAGAATACGGATAAAGTCGAGCGTCTTGCGATTGCTCGCGCCTGTCGTTTATTTCATGCCGATCATGCTAACGTTCAGCCACATAGTGGGGCGCAAGCAAATAACGCCGTTTATAATGCCTGGCTAGAACCAGGTGATACTGTCTTGGGGATGGATCTTGGTCATGGCGGGCATTTGACGCATGGTTCGCCAGTGACACAGAGTGCTAAGATTTATCACTTTATTTCTTATGGTACTAATCTGGAGACTGGCGATATCGATTACGATGAGTTGGAACGATTAGCGATGGAGCAACAACCGAAGATTATTTTGGTTGGCTACTCGGCTTTTATGAAGATTCCGGATTTTGCGCGTGTGGCGGCCGTGGGTAAAAAGATTCCTGGTTGTTTGTTGATGGCCGATATGGCACATGTAGCGGGCTTAATTGCCGGCGGCGTGCATCCAAATCCGTTGGATTTTGGGTTTCATGTGATGACAACGACGACGCACAAGACCTTACGTGGTCCACGCGGTGGCATGATTTTGTCAAAAGGCACCGTGAGTACGCCGCTGCGTAAACCAGAAAAAACGTTAGAAAATATTCCAACTTTGATTGATCGTTCAGTCTTCCCTGGTACCCAAGGTGGTCCGCTCATGCACGTGATTGCCGCTAAGGCAGTAGCTTTCTATGAAGCTGAGCAACCAGAATTTAAAGACTATGCCAAAAAGATTGTGGATAACGCTAAGGTTTTAGCCGGTGCATTAATGGAGCGCGGCTTTAAGTGTGTCGGTGGTGGTACGGAAAATCATTTAATATTGATTGACATGATGTCCTCATTTGGCGTTGATGGCAAGATTATGGAAAAAGAGTTAGATAAAATTGGTTTAACATTGAATGCTAACGCGATTCCGAATGATTCATTGCCACCTTTCCGCCCTTCCGGGATTCGTTTGGGCACGCCGGCAATTACTACGCGCGGGATGGGCAGCGCCGAGATGGTGAAAATTGCCGATTTGATGGAACGAGTGGCAAAAATTTGCGTGAAGCTTAAAAATGGTCAGCCAGAGACGGATTTTGCAACTGAAATCCAGCAAATGCGCGAGGAGGTAAAGCAACTAGCCTCTGCCTTTCAACTACCAAGTGACCGCTTACAATAAAAAATAAACCAAGTCATTGCGACTTGGTTTATTTATTCACTATAATTTGATTCGACCCGATTTAGTCCTAAATTTTTAGAGGTTAGTACGGTTATTGAGCGCTGAAGTCAAAGTGATTTGATCGGCGTATTCGAGCGAAATGCCGAGTGGCAGGCCGCGAGCGAGCCGGGTGATTTTGAGTTCTGGATAGCGTTCGTGCAGCAACTTATCTAGCAAAACGGCGGTAGATTCGCCTTCGACGGACGGATTAGTCGCAATCACGATTTCAGCGACGTGATCTTTTTCCACGCGGTCGATAAGTTCTTTAATGTGGAGTTTGTCGGCCGTAATGCCATCCATTGGCGAAATTACGCCACCAAGCACATGGTAAGTGCCGCGAAACGCTTTGGTGCGCTCAATGGCGTAGATATCAAGTGGTTCTTCAACGACGAGTACTAGACTTTTGTCGCGGGCTGGGTCGGTATAAAGCGGCGATAATTCTTCGTCACCATCCATGATTGCAAAAGTAACTGGACAGAACTTGATGTTATCGTGCAATTTTTCTAGTGCGGTAGCAATATTTTGCGAAATGTTCGGTTCGGATTTTAATAAAAAGTAAGCATAGCGTTCAGCGGTACGAGAGCCGACGCCTGGCAGACGCCCTAAAGCGTCAATCACATTGTTTAAAGCGGATGGCAGCATAATGCCTACATGCCAAGATTGCCAAGTGATCCCATTAATGGTTTCATCTTGTCAGTGGCGATTTCTTGAGCTTTGGCGTAGCCATCACGCATGGCATTTTCAAGCCAGCGTTCAAGTTCTGGAATGTCGTCAAAATCAATTTTTTCTGGGTCGAGTGAAACTTTTTTGACTTTTAGCTCGCCATTGATTTGAATCACGACGGCGCCGTCGCCGGCTTCAACTTCGACGATTTCGTTTTTAAGCTCTTTTTGCGCTTTGCGCAACTGATTTAGCATTTTCATTTGGTCCATTGTGGCACCCATGTTCTATCTCCCAATTATTGTGAAACTTTTTCGTATATGTATAGTCTATCAGAATTTCGGCTTTTCGGTGAAGTGATTATCTTAACTAGCTTTAAATTATCGGTTTTTGGTTCGGGCGAGCCGAGCACGGCAATTGGCGCGTCGCTGCGCTCTGGCAGTTTGCTCAATACTGTGATATTAGAATATTTCTCGAATAACTTATAGAAGCCAAAGTTTGCATTATCTTCTGAAACGATGAGAATGGCACCGTTGTCCAGGTTTTTGTTGATCAGCGTGATGTCATTAGAGAAGTTTTTGGCGACCTTGGCAGAATAGTGATAACCGAAGATAAAGTGAGTTAGTCCAGAAACTACGATAATTAAAATCACGACAATTACTGGCAATGTGCCAAAAAAGTGTGCGTAGGGGTTTTCTGGAAATAGAGAGTGCCATTTTTCGATGATAGACTCTAGCCCAGCAGCCGTGAGGATGGCAATTGGTACGATGATGGAAATCGCGACGTGTGGCTGCAGACCGGATACTAAAATTGCGAAGATAACTAGTAGGCCTACCACGGTGTTGCGGGAGGTAAACAATTGGCCGATGGAGGCCAGTGCGCCAATGAAAATCAAGGCAACGGTAGCAAGGCCAAACACTGGTGAAAGATAAATGCTGTCACAGATATAGACGAAAGAAAAGAATGGCGCAAACGCCGTGGCGATATTTCCGAGGTAGGTTTTAAGGCTGAAATTGTCCATGAAAACGAGTTTACTGATGATACTAGGCGAGAAGATGCAGCCAAGTATTAGTGGCAGAATAATTAGTACGAAAATCGCAATACTGATGATAAATTGGTAAGTTTTAACCTGAGTAACCGCAAAGCGTAGATGTGGGTGAATAATACCAGCAATGGCGATAGCAAGAGCGACATAGCAAAGCAACGGCGTGTAAAGCGATAACCCGACGCAAATGAAGAATGAAATAAACAGCAATGGTGGAACGTGGTTGTTCCCCACGATTTTTGAGCCGAGCCATAGAATGAGTGCCAGCCAGAAGATGTACATAATGTTTGGCGTGCCAGATCCGGCGAGGAATAAGAAAGCGGTCGATAAAGTTGTTAAAATCGAACCAATAATAGCCACGTCGGATTTGAACCAACGGTTTAGTAACAAGATAATGAAGAGTGCGGCTAGCACGGCAATGATAATGGATGGCAATTTAATTGAATAAAGAGTTAGGCCAAAGAGTCGGAAACAAAGTTTCTGTAATAGGTAATATGGCAGATTAATTACATTGCCAGTGCTAATGGCGGTTGACGTAATACTATCGGCGGTTACGGCCGAATTCATCTCATCAGTGCTGATGCCGCCTGGTGCAATACTCGGCAAAAAACTGAGTAATCCAAATAAGGCAATCATTAATGCGCCGTAGCCAATGATAAAACGATACTTATATAAAAAAAGTTGGTTAGTGTGTTTTTTCACTAGTCTGATTTTAACATGAGAGCTTTATGCACGGCAAGTTTTAGCTACTCGTGATGAGTGTCAAGCGACATAAAACGCACGCGTTGTTTATCGAAGTAGAGCTCAATTTGACCAGTAGCGCCGCGGCGATGTTTAGCAATAATGAGGTCGGTGATATTTTGGCGTTCGGTATCTGGGTTATAGTAGTCTTCGCGGTATAAGAAGGTGACAATATCGGCGTCCTGTTCGATAGAACCAGATTCGCGTAAATCGGATAGCATCGGAATTTGTGGGCTACGCGATTCGACGCTACGGGATAACTGCGAGAGCGCAATAAGTGGCACGTTGAGCTCACGCGCAATCAATTTGAGCCCACGGGAAATTTCGGAAACTTCCTGCACACGGTTGTCCATGGAGCGCTTAGAAGAGCCAGACATTAACTGCAAATAATCCACAATAATCAGGCCAAGTTCGTGCTCATGCGCAGCGCGGCGGGCCTTGGTGCGCATTTCCATAACGGTCATGCCTGGTGTATCGTCGATGTAAATCGGGTCTTCGGACAATTCGGCCATGGCTTCGGAAATCTGCGCAAAATCATCGCCGTTAAAATTGCCAGTTTCAAGCTTGAATGATTCGACGCCTGAAGCATCAGACAACATGCGGTTGATTAGCTGTTCCTTGCCCATTTCGAGGGAGAAAATTAAGACAGCTTTTTTATTAATGGTCGCGACGTTGCGAGCGAGATTAAGTGCAAAAGCAGTTTTACCCATGGCTGGACGAGCGGCGATAATCACGAGGTCGGACCGGTGCAAGCCGGCAGTCATACGATCCAAATCGGCATAGCCAGTTTTATATCCGGCAATTGATCCCTTATTTTCATGCAAATCTTCGAGCCGGTCAAAGGTCTCGGACAACAAATCAGAAATTGGAATTAAATCGTTGTGGGTATTTTGTTCGGAAACTTCAAATAGCGAACGCTCGGCGTCGCTGAGCAATTCTTGGGTTTCGCTTTCTTCGTCATAAGCTTGCTCAGTAATGTTGGCAGCGGCTGCAATTAAGCGACGTCGGACGGCAGCTTTCGATACGAGTTCGGCATAGGCTTTGGCATGAGCAGCAGTTGGCACATAACTAGCAAGTTCGGATAAGTAAGCGGAACCGCCAGCTTTTTCGGTGGCTTTTTTGCTCTTTAATTCGGCTTTGACGGTAAGTAAATCGACTGGGCGGTGGCGTTCGTAAAGACTCCACATGGCGCTATAAATATGGCGGTGGCGTTCATCGTAAAAATCTTTTGGCGAAACGATTTCGGTGACGTCAGGCAGCGATTCTTCGGAAATCAAAATGGCGCCAAGCAAAGATTTCTCGGCTTCCACATTTTGTGGCGGAATATGGCCGCTAGCTTCTTTTTCACTCATCAATATTCACTTCCTCTCCCCCGCCCATTAGCTCCGCAATATTGGCAATGGCCTCGTCTTTGACGGGCGGTTGGTCAACTACTTCAATTGTATACGAATCTGGCAAAAATTCGGCAATTAAACCGCGGTTTTTGCTGATTTTTCCTTTGCGGAAATCGCCATTGGTGTAAATGGTGAGTTTATCCTCGGTTAGAGTATAGGTAGACTCGGCAATAAATGGATATGCAACTGGCGATTTGTCTTGAAAAGCAGTGAGAATTTGTTGCCAGAGTTCCGCGGCGGAAGCAATGGATTGCACGGGCGCGGCGTCTTTGTTTGTGTCGATGTTTTTATCTGTGCCGGCGTCGGTGATTGTGGATGTGGCTGATGCGGTCTCTGCTGGTTCGGATTTAGCGTCGGCTGATGCATTTTTGTCGGGTTCTGCTGCGGCCTTAGCGGTGGTTTTTGGCATGGTTGTTGGCTGGATTGATGTAACTTGCGTGATGGGAGCGGCGACCGTGGCGGCGCGTGGTGCTGGCTGTGGCCTGGTCTGCACGGTCATCCGTGTAGTGGTAATGGTGGCTAGTGGTTCTGCGCTAGCGTGGGTGGTCAAAGCAATCAACAACTTAACGTTTGGATAAGCCGAGCGTGAAACGTCAGTTAATTTATCGAGCAAAGGCAGATAAATATTTTCCGGATTTTTGATAATTTCTGAAATTAATTCTTCGGCCACTAGCTCTGGTTTAACGCCAGTTTGGTCAATTGCAATGAGCTCGTCGCGAAGGCGTTTGCTATCGTTAGCGGCGTAGGCAGATAGCAAGTGACGAATGGCTTCATCTTGTGGCAGGCCAAGTGCTTTATTGATGAGATCGGCATCGATTTCTTGGTCGCTGAGTGTAGAAATTTGATCAAGTAAAGATAGCGAATCGCGGAAAGAACCGCCGCCACGTTTGACGACGATTTGCAGGGCTTCGTCGGTGATTTTGATTTTCTCAGTTTTGGTGATTTTCTTGAGATATTCAAACATAACGCTAGGATTAGCTAGTTTGAACGTAAAAGTTTGACTGCGAGATGTGATAGTGACTGGAACTTTATAGGCGTCGGTGGTGGCCATGATAAAGACAACGTGTTCTGGCGGTTCTTCCAAGGTTTTCAGTAGTGCGTTGAAGGCGGACTTGGACAGCATGTGGACTTCATCGATAATATAGACTTTGTACTTCCCTTTGGTTGGAGCGATAATGGCTTTTTCGCGCAAATCGCGAATGTTGTCGACGCCCGTATTGCTGGCGGCATCAATCTCGATAATATCGAGGTAATCATCTTCAAGCGTGTAGTCAAAATGGTTAATTTCGTGCGCAAAAATACGAGCAACGGAAGTTTTGCCGGTGCCACGCGGGCCGATAAAAAGATAAGCATGGGAAATTCGACCAGTTTTGATGGAATTGGCCAAAATATCCGTGATTTGTTCTTGCCCGACGACTGCTGAAAGGCTTTTTGGGCGATACCTCCGATACAATGCTTTCATTAAGATTATTCTAGCATTTTTTACGGATATGAGCCACAACGCAAAATGCGGCGCAAAAATTAGGTTTGACCATAAGCGGATTTTTGTTAAAATATGAGGAAATGGCTCGTAAAACAAAAAAGCAAATTGCAAAAATTCAACAACGCTACCGCATAGCGGCGCTGACGTTGGATATTTTTGTGTTAACGTTAGTATTTTTCAATTTTGCGCTAACGCTCAACAATAGTTGGGACGATTTAAACTTGCTGACGATTTGTTTGTTGCCGGCGGTGGCGGTGTTGTCATTTATTATTAGTGCCGTCAATGTGCATCGGCATGCGGCAAGTCATCGAGTGATTGTGCCGGCTATTTCGACCGTGCTAATCTCGTCAGTCTTTTTCTTTTACGTGTTCTGCTACCCTTCAATCATGGCTTTTGCCAAATAGGATTGCAAAGTCAACAAAAAACACTCATTGCTGAGTGTCTTTTTTTATAAATAAAACTACAAACTTGCTTCGACGGCGGCCCAAGTCGCATCTGGGTTGTCGGCTGGAATCGTGACCGTAACTTGGTCGCCAACCTTCAAACGGAAATACGTAAATGAGGCATAAAGAATTTTGTATTCTTTGCCGTTAACTTCGACGAAATATTGATCATCGTGGTTAGCCAAAGTGCCAATGACGGTTTTACGCTCAACTGGACCAATTTGCTTGTAGAGGAATTTTCCGCTATCGGCAATGGTGAGTTTGAGAATATCACCTTCAACGAGCTTTGACTTGCTGGCGTAGTTGGCTGGAACTGGGTAGTTCTTGCCATCTGGCCCAATCATAATTTGACCATCGAATACACCTTCGATTACTTTGCCCTCTGGGCTTTCGGAGATGGTACTAGCTGGAGTCGTAATGATATCGCCGTCGCCAAGCATCGACGTTAATAATTCTTTGGCAGCAGAAAGATTAGTTTCTGCTTCTGTGAGAAGACTTCGGAGTCGTTTTATTTGTTTTTCTGGTAGTTCAGACATACCTCGCATCCTGTCTGTATTAGTTTTACTAAGTCTATAATATAAATCTTGGGGTTGGATGTCAATGAAAGATTTTAGAGTTTTTCCACACGTTTTTAGGATGTCGGGCTAAAATCGTTGTAAATATTACCATTGACGTTTTTAATTTTTGGGATAGGCAGGTGGCTTATTCCGCCCTTAGATCTTTCGCAATGCTACGACGTGTATTAAGTGCCAATGGGAGAATGCTGGCGATTAGACAGATGATGATAGTGAACGGTACGAGCAACCAACTTCGTGGATCAAATATAGCAAAGCTGAAACTGATTTCTTGATTTGTTCGAAAGAGCGTGTTGAGATACACGGTAATTTCTGGCGCAAACAGCACCTGAGCTATTGACATAACAATCGTGCTGATGACGATGGCTATTAGGCTGACGGTCACCGCGTACCGGATAACATACCAAGCGTAAACGTCGAAGATGTCTTTCCTGGTGTAGCCGATGGCGCGATAGATTGCGGTTTCTTTGCGGCTATCTAATAGCGTGCGATTTAGAATGAGATAAACGATAATTGCGCAGATGATTGCAATTATTGCGACGCAGATGGCAAGCAATCGTGATGCCTGCTTTTTGACCTCGGCAATGATGATAGATTGACCGCCGGCAAGACTTAGGCTAAAGGGCTTTTCTGTGCTAGTTCCGCTGAATTTTACATCGGCGCGGTTGGGGTCACCAGAATTGTGATTGTCGATGTAGGCTTTGGCGCTAGCGTAGTCTTTGAATTCTAACATGTACTGTTCATTACCAGACTCGAGCGCGCTGACGCCATTAGTCTTTTCGTAGATGCTTGCAAGCAGCTCTTGCTGTTGGGCACTGAGCTTATCCTTTAAAACTAAAAAGCTGGCGAAAGGGAAATTCGTGTCGGATAGCATGCTCGGTACATTTTTTAGAGTTAGGCCTCCTTCGAGGTAGGTGCTATAGTTTGTGCTTTCGTATAGGCCAATGACGCGAAACTTAACGATTTGTTGCTTCGCGGTCTCGGCGCCAAGTAACTTAAGTGCTTGCTGATTTTGTAAGTCTGCCTGTTTTTCGGCGTTGGTTCGATTGTCCTGTTTAATGCTAGTTCCCTGGCATTCGCCATTATTGACGGCATATTTTACTTTTGCGTCTTGGCTATCTGTGAGCGCGCTGGTGATATCATTGATTGAAGCATCATTACGGAAGCACATTGAAAAACTATTTTGATTGATTGAGGCTCGAATTTGTTTTTGGCTATTATATCTAGCGTCAATGTTTTGAGTTTCTAGATCTTGATTGAGTAATTCGGCAGCTGTTTGGTAAGAAATAATAATTGGGATTTCATCTTGGTTTAGTGCATAATTTTCAATCAGGAATTTATCAGTAATTGGATTATCATTGACCAGTTGGATGTCGTTCGCGGCGTCTTCGATAGTGGCATGGTATTCTCGTTCTCCGAGCACGGTCTTCAGATTTTCGCCACCTTGAAGAGAAAATAACTTACCGTTAATCGGTCGATAAGACTCATAAGTGGCGGTAGATATGATATCGGTAGATAATTTGGTCAAATCTGCCAAGGAGTAGTGAGCCAGGGTTTTGTCGTAATAATCCTCTAAAGCTTTTTGCCCAGATTTAGTGTAAGTGGCAACGTATTCGGTGCCATCTTGGTATTTTTGAATTGGGTTTTCTAATATGCCATCAGAAAAGTTTAGCCCGGCAGCTTGCAATTTATTTTTTGCGTCAATTTTTTCAGCTTCGTAGTATTGCTTGGCAAGTTTAATAACTTCAGGGTTGCTGTTGTCGAGCGTTTGATGCGGCTGTTTGGCATAGACCAAATACTTGCTCAAGATATTGCCATCGAAGAACGCCGAAAGCTGAGTCGGCACGGTCAAGAACAGTACCGCCACAATCGCTAAAACGCTCAGTAGCAGTGAAGAAAAGATGATACCTAATGAGAGCCTAATGCGATGGATACGAAACTTAGTATTTGCTAATTTTATTTTATTGCATGTGCGCATCTACGAGTTTCCCTTCTTCGATGCCGATAATTTTGTCGGCGATATCGGTGACTTTTTGGTCATGCGTGACGATAACCAGAGTATTTTTGGTCAGTCGTTGAATCTGGCGCAGCAAAGCAAAAATGTTGGTGGAATTTTGGGCATCTAAATTGCCAGTTGGCTCGTCAGCCAGTATGATTGATGGGTGATTAATTAGCGCGCGAGCAATTGCTACGCGTTGAATTTCGCCGCCGGATAGTTCGTTTGGCATCGCTTTAGCCTTATCTTCAAGCCCCACGAGCCGTAACAGTTCGAGCGCTCGATTCACGTATTCTTTAGTGGGATTTTTTGTATCAACATAGCTTGGAATCAAAATGTTTTCGGTAATGTTTAAAAATGGTTGAAGATAAAAGAATTGGAAGACGAAACCAATCTGTTTTGCCCTAAAAGATGCCATTTTGGCGTCATCCATGTTATCGACTCTTTCTCCGTCAATTATAATTTCGCCGCTATCTGGTTTGTCTAATCCGCTGATGATATTGAGCAATGTGCTCTTGCCGCTACCGCTTTTGCCAACAATGGCCGTACAGCAATTGTCTAAAAAAGTATAACTGGCCTGGTCAAGAATCTTCTGATCACGTTTAGAATAGCATTTAGAGATGCTTTTTAATTCAATTGACATTATCTATAACAATACCAGCTATAAGCATCGCTCCATGAATCATAAGAGGCATTTGCGGTTGAGCCATATTTATGTACGCAATATCCATACATGCTCAAGCCTGTTTGTGTTCCGCCGCTTACACATTTCCAACTCACGACATTGAATGGTGGATATAAAATAGCGGTGCCAGCATTTTGATATGTGCACACTACCTGCGGATCTCTTATTTCGCCTAGCCTGGTGGTAGCGTTTACGGGAGCTACGATAAATGCTACGGCGAGGGATGCGCTTATTAAAATTGCTAGTGCTTTTTTCATCATTTTAAACCTCCGTTTATGTTTATATATTGTATGAGCGTTTAAGCTTTTTTACAACAAAAAGGCCCACATGGTTGTGGGCTTTTCTGTTAACATTCTGGCTATTAATTTGATAGAACTTAAGCGAGTTCGACGGTTGCGCCGGCGTCTTCCAAAGCTTTTTTCAAAGCTTCGGCTTCGTCTTTTGCAACTTTTTCTTTAACGGTAGCTGGAGCGCCATCGACTAAGGCCTTAGCTTCGCCAAGACCTAAACCGGTAGCTTCTTTTACAGCTTTAATAACAGCGATTTTTTGTCCGCCTGCATCTTTAAGAACGACGTTGAATTCGGTCTTTTCTTCTGCAGCAGCGGCACCATCAGCTGGGGCAGCAGCAACAGCTACAGCGGCAGCAGCAGGCTCAATGCCATACTCGTCTTTAAGGACGTTTTTTAGCTCGTTAACTTCGAGGACGGTGAGCTTAACCAATTCCTCTGCGATTTTTTTCACATCAGCAGCCATGTTAGACTCCTTATAAATTAAGATTTAATAATTAATTGGTCGCTTTGTCGGCAATGCCATCGAGCAAGGCGTGAAGGTTACCAGACAGTGCGTTGGTAACATCGTTGACGGTACCAGTAAGCATGTTGATAACTTGACCAATAAGTTGGTCTTTGCTTGGAAGTTGAGACAAGTCTGTAACTTCTTGTTCGGATAGAGCTTTGCCATCGCCACTGAAGGCACCTTTGAGTTCAAGCGCAGCGTGGGCTTTGGCAAATTTCGCTAAAACCTGAGCTGGAGCAACTTCGTCGTCGTTAGAAACGGCGTAAAGTAACTGCCCTTCGAGGGCGCTAGTATCGGTGTCTTTGTAAACCGCGATCTCATTCATAGCGACACGGACGAGGCGGTTTTTGACGATTTTGATTTGAACGTTATTTTCGCGAGCCATTTGGCGGAGTTCCTGCAATTCAGCGACAGAAATGCCCTGATATTTTGCAAAAACGGTCATTTTGGCATCGGAAAGTAGCTCGTTTAAGTCGGCAACCAATTGTTGTTTCTTATCTTTGCTAATTGCCATAGATAGAAATCTCCTTTTGGTGTTAAAAATAGCCAGATTGTTAAGTTTCGTCACCAATAATATAAGAAATATTTCCTCGGCGACGTAATTAAATTTTTAGGTGAAAAGTTAATTTTCTCCCTAGAAATAGTCGCTGTCTTTGGTAACTGGCAAAATTATAGCAAAAAAGTTAAAATATAGCAAATGATTAAGGTAATTGCGGGCGGTAAGAAGAGTGTAAAATGGGTCGAAGCGGGCTGCGCTGAATACGAAAAACGCCTGCGTAAGCCATTTGTGACTGATTGGCAATTTTGCGACGAAGACCGGCTGCTTGAAAAAGTCTTGAAGCTGCCAAAAGAAGCATTTGTGATTTTGCTTGACGAGAATGGCCGCTTGCTAGATTCTTTGGAACTAGCGATGAAAATTAAAACTCCGCTTGAAACTGGGCACGAGGTCGTGTTTGTAATTGGTGGAGCGTTTGGGCATTTTCCAGAAGAGTTAAAACAGCGCGCAGATTTGATTTTGAGTCTATCGAAGTTAGTTTATCCGCACCAAATTTGCCGGTTAGTTTTGGCGGAACAAATTTATCGTTCGCAGGAAATTTGTTTGGGCCATCCATATCATCACGCATAGTTTTGAAATTTTTAGGTTCCCTGCGCGAAATTCCGCAAAACGGTTTATAGTAAAACTATAAGATTTTCGCGGAGGAAATATGACTAATACAAAGGTCACAATTAAACAAACACCACGTGATGGTGCGGCCACACTAGTGCGTTCAATTTTTGCCGGAGTGGCGATTGGCATCGGCGGGATGGCATTTTTAAGCGTGCAAATTCCCTATCTCGGGGCTTTTATTTTTACGGTTGGTTTGGCGGCAGTGTGCTACCTTGGCTATGATTTGTACACTGGTAAAGTTGGCTACGTCAGCAATAAACAAGATGTGCTGAAATGTTTGATTTATATTCTTGGTAACTTAATTGGTACGGCGATTGTGGCTTTAATCGGACAGCCAGGTATCCACGATGTGGCGCTAAAAGTGGCGGAAGCCAAGTTGCAACTGCCGTTGTGGTCGGTGCTGTTAAAAGCAATTGGCTGTGGCTTCTTGATGTTCTTTGCAGTCGATGTATTTAAAAAATATCAGCATAATCCGATTGGCATCATGCTAGGAATTCCAGCTTTTATCATTTGTGGGTTCGAACACTCGATTGCTGATATGTATTATTTCCTCGCTGCGGGCGTGATCAGCTGGAGCGCGGTTGGATTTATTATTGTAGCGATAATCGGCAACGCACTGGGCGCTTTATCGAATAAACTGCTGAAACCGGTTGAAAAATAATATGAGAAAAGGACCAGCGATAGCCGGTCCTTTTTTGAGTTGATGGAAAATTAAAATCTTGCGGCAAGCTGGCGCCCAAGGCGATACATGAGCCATTCGAGGTCATCGCTGCCGTGGGAGCAAATGAGATTATTGCTGCGCAATTCGCGGACGAGCGGGTAAAACTCATCAAACGTTAATTTGAGAGCTTCGACTTCCAGCTTTGGTCTGCGGATGCTTTCGTCAAAATCGACGACCTTGGCGCGAATAATATCGCGCTGGGCTCCTTCACAGCAAGCATGCTTGCGTGCAGTAACGGCGTGCAAGGTGTCGGTTGTTTTGCGGAAGGTGATTTTATCGACGCCACTGGCAGCTTGACGTTGGATGTAGCTGCCATTACCAATGAGCCAGCGACGTTTGTCGTCTTCATTTTGGGCATCATTTTCACCAATTAAAACTACGGTGACTGGCGTAGGTATTCCCCACCAGGCTTGATGCTGGCGCAGAATAGAAGCAATTGCTTCAAGTGTGTCGTTTAATTGATCGGGTTGGCGCGAGCAGTTGTCGTAACTAAGAATTAATCGACCGTGTCTGTCGCGTGATGCGTGAAACTTTCCATTCATCATAAAGTGCTCTCCTTTGTGTATACGATTGTAAAACTGGAGTATCTGTTCTTCTTTATATCATAAATAGTGTGTTTAGTCAAACCTGACACTGATGCCAAAGCCATGGTTGGCTGTTGTATAATATAAGCAAAATAATAAATCCCTAATTAATAGGAAGATAAAATGAATTATTATATAGATTTTGATAATACCCTGTTCGACACGCCAAGATTGACCAAAGCAATGCTGAACTCTATCGTTTTCTCGGTGTTGGAACAAAAATCTGATTTAGAGGAAGAACCGTTGCAGAATGAATGTACTGCGCTGTTTAACCATGAACATATTTATAATATTTACGATTTGGCGGAGTATTTTGCTGACCGTTACTCGTTAGACGTGTCGCCAATTATAAAAAATATTAATGTAGTGATTGCTAATGGCGGCCAATATCTGTTTTTGGACGCGATTCCCTTCTTGACTCGGCTCAAAGCCAATGGCCATAAATTGCATATGCTGACTTTTGATGGTAATAATCTGCAATACCAGTTATCAAAGATTACCGGCACTCAGATTGCGGCTTACTTTGATGCTTTAATCATTACTTCAATTCCGAAATATGAACTCGAGATGGATTTTTCGCATGCAGTTTTTATTGATGATAACCCACGAGATTTGAAGGGTTTGCTTGATAAGGGCGAAGGTCGAATTATCCGTTTGCGTCGCCCCGGTAATAAGTATTCCGTAGAAAATATCGATAACGCAAAAATTGAAGAATATGCTTCGCTTGACGATATCAAGATTGAGGCGGCACAGGAGTAAAAAAATGGACAAGAAAAAAATTGTAATTTTAGGTGGCGGGACTGGGACTTCGAGTGTTTTGCGCGGACTGAAATATTTTCCAGTTGATATTACGGCCGTGATTACGGTGTCGGATAATGGTCGCAGCACAGGACGATTGCGCAAAGAATTTTACACGCCAGCCGTTGGTGACATTCGCCATGTGCTAAGCAGCTTATCGACTTTGCCAGATGAGGTAAAGG
>CAZAAQ010000014.1:0-17466 GCA_964483505.1 uncultured Candidatus Saccharibacteria bacterium
ATGGCTGCCACTAATAAAGACAGTTACACCACTCGTGCGATGACTAGCATGACTAGAAACGGCGTCCGCAAACGTGGCTTGACCTACTATAATAACCAATTAACTAAAATGCGCAACCAGATTGATCGCACCAACTTTGATACCGACATGGACGACGGCTTTGCCGACGACGGTACCGATGCACGCATTCGCAGTCGCGACTTGACAAGAGTCAAAGCTATCAATACTGGCTATAGCGCCGCAATTATTGCCAGTCAAGTTGCCACCAGCCGCGCCCAAAGCGTTAAAATGTCTAACCTCGAACGTAAAGCTGACCGCATTCGAAGAGATGCCGAAGACGTCAACTCAGATATTCATAAACAAATTACCGAAGCTTTCCGCTATGACAACAATCCATTAGATGCCGCTGGTCAACAAAACGTGAAAAAAGCTGTTAATGCCGTGCTGGCTGATGCTATTACTGCCAAACATAAGGTCGACTCCGAAGCAAAGAGCAATTACCTAGAGCTCTACGGTGAGATGCCGCCAGGACCAGAAGTCAGCCTAAAGCTTGTCGAATCTATTCATAACAATGATTACAACTCAATGACGGCTGCTACTTCAGTCATGGCTGCCCGCGGTGATTATGATGTTATCGAGGAAGTACTTGGAGCCGAATCTGACAAACTCGCTAACGACCCAGCTATGCAAAAGCAACTTTCTGAAGCACTCATCAAGATGAAAGCCGATGATGCTACCTTGTGGTCATGGGCAAAATCAAATATGATGCGCAGCGCTATGCACGCTAAAGGCAAACAAATTGCCTCATATAACGATTTACAATCCTACAAACAGGGTCAAACTATGGACGGCGACATTGATGCTGGCGCCATCAGCAACACTTCTTATTTACATCTAATGGAAGGCATTGCTGACCCTACTATCTGCCGCTCACAAGACCGTACGGTTTATAAAGCCATCTTAAAATCTCTTGAAGACGGCGTCATCCCAATGCAAGTTAATCCAACTACCGGCGAGACCACAATGCCAATTGGCTTTAGCATGAAGCAATTACGCTCGGCGGCTACCTCTGGTACCATCGATGGTGAAAAACTTGATGCTATGAATGCTCTTATCGCTGGCGGCTTTAAGAAGGGATCCGCTACTCAAAGTGCCTTCTTCAACAGCAACCGCGCCCTAATTGAGAAAAACATTATGAACTACTTCAATGGTATGTCTGCTTCTCAGCTCGGCAGTTCAAAGAGTGCCACGATTACCACCTTTAATGAGGCCCTCATGGCGATGCACCCAGAACAGACTATTACCAACGCAAACGGCATTCAAATTAACTCTCAAATCTTTAACGCGATGGAAAACCAACGTGCTGCTCTCAACAAGCCAAGTGCTACAACTCAACGCTCTGCGATGAATCCAGAAATTCGCCGCATGTTCGAAATTCGGCTCGACTAATCCTGCCCATTTCAAGCCTTATACTGAACCTCAAATAATACCGTTCATGTTATTATATAAGTATGGCTCAGTATAAGGTCCCACAGGATGTCGAGGCGGAGGATAAACTTCTCGGCCCGTTTACTTTTCGCCAGTTTATCTATCTAATGATTGCTGGTGGTTTAATTGCAGTCGGTTTTTTATTGTTTAAAATTTTTCCGTTACTTTGTATTATCCCTGTACCGCCAGTCTTATTATTACTTGTTTTAGCTTTACCTATTAAAAAAGACCAGCCGATGGAAACTTATCTATCCGCGATTGTTACTTATTATCTCAAGCCACATACTCGCGTTTGGGAACCAGGCGAGCCAGAATCAGCCATCATAATTAACGCGCCAAAACAGAAAGAAGAAAACCGCGTCAAAAACATCAGCGAAGAGGAAGCTTCGCACCGGCTTTCTTTCCTTGCCGATATCGTCGATACCGAAGGTTATGCCATTAAAGGCGCTGCTCAAGGTACGCAAATTCGAGATGAAATTTATGCTGAAGCAAATAATGCCGAAGATATGTTTGACACTTCAACTAGCGCAATTAATCAAACTCTTGAAGCCAATACAGTTAGCCGCCACGATCAACTCGTCAACCAAATGCGTGAAGCAATTGAAAAAAGTCATAACATGGCTCCAACCGACGTTAAAATTGAAAAATTTCAAGAGACCAAGAGCGTACTTGCTGAACCAGCCATTACTTCTAACCATGTCGTTCAGCCAATGCAGGTGCAACCAACTCAAACGCAATCAATTCCAGCGCCCCAATCAACGATGCCGATGCAAACCTCATCATCAGAACAACCAATTTCATTTGCAAAATTACCAACTCCTGGCTCTATCATAAAACCAACCAGCGAAAATACGCCACCACCGTTGCCAGATCCGGCCAAGGATATCTTTGACAATCCAGCCGTTATCCAACCGATTGTAGAGACTCCAAAGCCAACTGAACAAAAGCCAGCAAGCACTAGCGAAAAGCCGGTTAACCCTGATATAATTGACCTCGCGAATAACAATGACTTTTCCATCCAGACCATCGCAAAAGAAGCTAACCGCATTAATGAAAAAAATAATGATGGGGAAGTGTATATTTCATTACATTAAGGAGTTATTGTGCAACCAAATCAAAATCAGTTTCAACCTCAAGCTACGCCAAATAACCAATTTTTTGGCGCACAGCCAAATCCACAAGCCCCAGTTGCTCAAACGCCAGCTCAACCAGTAGCATCAGCTCCAGCAACCCCAACCACCGCACAACCTGCCGCTCCAGCCAAAAGTGATAGTAACTCTACTCAAGCAACTCTAATTATTTCAGAATTGCGTGATTCAATGGTTATCATGAAGGATGGCTCCTTCCGGGCTGTCGTCGCTTGTAAGTCTATCAACTTCGATCTTATGTCCGAGGCCGAACGGGAAGCAGTTGAGTATTCTTATCAAAACTTTCTTAACTCTTTAAACTTCACTATTCAAATTCTAGTCCGATCCCAACGTGTTGATATTGGACCATACATTGAACGCTTAACCGAAATGCGTCGCAACAACGATAATATGCTGCTTGGCATCTTAATGGATGATTACATCAATTTTATCGATGTGCTGTCGCAAGAAGCTAACATTATGGATAAATCTTTCTTTGTAGTTATTTCTTACTATTCATCCGCCGATGCCGAAAAGGCCGTCGAACAAACCAAAGATTTCTTCCGCGCCTTTAGTAAAAGCAAAGGACCACAAGTGACTCGTATCGACCGCGCTACTTATGATAAAGCTGTTACTGAAATCAACAACCGCGTCGAGGCTGTTATCTCTGGGCTATTCGCAATTGGCATTCATGCTGTTCGTCTCAATACCAAGGAACTCGGTCAACTCTACTATAACTTCAACAACCCAGATACTGCCGTACGTGAGCCATTAGGCGATTTCAATAAGATAGCTCAACTTTATGTAAAAAAAGGCGAGAAAGGAACCGAAAATGTCTAAAAAGAAGCAACCATTAAGCGCCGCCGATATTGCTGCCCAATCTCAATTGCAAGAAGAAGTTGAAATTCAGCGGGCCTTTGAAACTGGTATTACCACCCTGCGTGATCTTATTTCGCCATCTTCTATTGAAATTCATTCTGACTATTTCCGCTTAGGCACCAAATATGGTCGTACACTCTATGTCTATGGCTACCCACGCTCGCTTTACACTGGTTGGCTTAGTTCCATCATTAATATTGATGAAGTAATTGATATCTCCATGTATATTTATCCAGTTGATACTGGCATTATTATGAAAAACCTTACTAAAAAGGTAACTCAGCTTGAAGCTAGCATGTCCATCAATAACGAAAAGGGTAAAGTCCGTGATCCAGAACTAGAAGCCGCCGTGCAGGATGCCGAGGAATTGCGCGATCAATTGCAGGTCGGAGCGGAAAAATTCTTCCGTTATGGACTCTATGTCACGATTTATGCTGACTCACTTGATGAACTTCAATTTGTCCAACATAAAATTGAAACCATCTTTGGTCAACAAATGGTTTTCTCAAAAGTTGCTTCTTCACAACAAGAGCAGGGCATGAATAGCACAATGCCACAATGTTCCGACCAACTCCAAATTCGTCGCAATATGAACACCGGCGCCATTTCTACTAGCTTTCCATTTACCTCCGCTGATTTGACTCAGGAAAAAGGCATTCTCTACGGAATCAATATGCACAACAATGGTTTGGTTATTTTTGACCGGTTCACGCTCGAAAATGCCAATATGGTAGTCTTTGCTAAATCTGGTTCAGGTAAATCTTTCACGGTGAAACTTGAAGCTTTGCGCTCAATGATGATTGGTACCGAAATTCTCATTATTGACCCAGAAAACGAGTATCAACGACTCTGTGATGCTGTCGGTGGAGCATATATTCACCTTAGTTTGAACTCCGATGTGCGGATTAATCCATTTGATTTGCCAAAAGTCTATGATAGCGAAGATGCCAACGATGCTTTACGCGCTAATTTGGCTACTTTACATGGTCTCTTTAGATTGATGCTCGGTGGTGCCGCTGGCGCCCTCAGCCCAATCGAAGAAGCTGACTTGGATCAAGCCCTAATTGATACTTATGCGCGCGCCGGTATTACTAGCGACCCACTAACGCAAAATTCTACGCCACCAACTATTATGAACTTGTTTGATACCTTACTTCACATGGGCGGCACAGGACCATCTCTCGCCCAACGGTTACGTAAATATACCACCGGTATCTTTGCGGGCATTTTCTCGCAGCAATCTAATATTGATATCAATAACCAAATGGTCGTGTTTAATATTCGCGACCTCGAAGACGAACTTCGCCCAGTCGCTATGTATATTGTTCTGTCGCATATTTGGAACGTTGTCCGTGCGCAACAAAAGCGTCGCTTGCTCCTCGTTGATGAGGCCTGGCAATTAATGCAGTACGAAGATTCCGCGAAGTTTCTCTTTAGCCTAGCCAAACGCGCTCGTAAATATTATCTTGGTCTTACCACCATCACTCAGGATGTCGAGGACTTCATGAGCAGCAAGATGGGCCGCGCCATTGTGGCTAACTCATCTATGCAGTTGTTGCTCAAACAATCTTCTTCAGCCGTGGATGTGCTATCGGATGTCTTCAAGCTTACTGACGAGGAACGCAAACGTCTGACTAACTTCCCAGTCGGGCAGGGCTTATTCTTCGCTGGGCCAAACCATGTTCATATTCAAGTCGTAGCCAGTGATACTGAGGAAAGTCTCATTACGACTAACCCAGTCGAAACCACCAAAAACGCTGCTGCCACCTCTTAAAAAATCTGTCGTTTTATTCGACTTTTTAAGTAAAATATTATAAAATATCATCATATGGTCTCCACACCACAGAATTCTCGCTATCGTCGTGCACACGACCCATATAATGACATGGAAACTGCCATTACTCGACCGCAGAACATTGCACGGCAGCAATTATCCGATGCCGAGAAAACTGCGGCTAATAGCGCTACTGACCCATCAAAATCAAATTCAACTTCAATTTCTCAGCGTTTAGCTAATTCTCTCCGACAAAGTGAACAGAACCAAACTAGTACTGCGTTTACTTCAAACTTTCGCAATTCGGTCAGCGGCAAAAGTTCATTTAAGGCTAATGGCAAAAGCCGCATTTTTAAACGCTTTGCGCCATTAACGGTCATTACGGCGATTTTATTTGGGGGCGGAGCCTTTTTCTACGGCGCGCAATCCTTACTCGCACCACATTTATCTTCGCTTTACACGAACGCTACTGATGTGCAATTTACCTCTTATTCAATGCGTAATCAGCGCCTTTTCAAATATCTCATGGACGGCGGTGATCAAATCAAAATTAGCAATTTTACTAAAAAATACACTACTTTTACTCCTTATATGAAAAAACGACTTCAAGCTAACGGCATCGAAGTTGGCTATCTAGACACTGATGGCAATTTTAATACCGACCAAATCATTGCAAATAAATCTACTGTTTTAAAATATAATGACGAAATTATTGACGCTAATTCTTTTCAAGATAAATTTGCCACTGATGCTAATTTTCGGGAAGATTATTATCAAGCCAAACGTGGCAGGTTAGCCGGATTTTTTGATGATTCATCAGAATATTTTTATAAGAAAAAGGGGGCCACGCGTGATATTTTTGATCAATACAAGTCTACTGGCGATAAAGATACCGACACCGAAAACTTCCAAAAAACCGTATCTGACCGCGTCACTGGTTCAGACGCCACAGTAAATACGGCGCGGCAGGAAACCGATAAAGACGGTAATGAAACTGTTGATAAAAACGGCGAAGATTTAACCACTACAAAAGTTGAAGGTGATACCCCAGAAGCTAAAGCTCACTCTTTGGTGAACGGTTTAGCTGGTAAAGTTTCTAGTGTTGGTGTACCAGTTTGTTCTGCTTTAAGAATTGCCAATATTGCCGCTGTCACCGTATCGGCTTATCAAATTGTGCAATCCATTGCCTATTTCTTAAGCATGATGGAACCAGTTAGCAAAATGATGGCACAAGAAGGCGATACTTCTGGCATTAATGAAACACTCAACTTTTTGACCGAGCAAACTACGACCAACACATCTTATGTCGATTCAGATGGCACTAGCAAAACCGCCACCGTTACCGGCTCACCACTCGAATCGGCCGGAGCCAAACTTGTCTTGGGCAACACCAAGTCATCTCAGCAAGAAATCACACCATATTCATTGGACAATATTACTAAAGCTGCAACTACTATTGCTGTTAGCACTGGACTTACCACTACTACTTGTTCTGGCGTAATGGCCGCATCTGCTATCGTTTCGCTAGCTTCTACAGGTATTCCTGGTGGTAAACTCGCCACTATTGCCGTTGGCGCCATTGCCCAAACTGTTGGAGGCATCGTAATGACCGGCATAGTCGCCGCCGTCGTCAGTGCCATTATTCCATACGTAGCAAAAATTTTCACCGAGAATATTTTCTCAACTTATACTGGTATCCCAGCTGGTAATCTATTCTCTCAAGGTGCCGCCGCTGCCAACTTTGGCAACGCCACTCAATCTAGTGCTTATATGCCGTCATCAGAAGACAACGTTAAAACTCAAAATCGAAATACCACTCTTGCATTAGCCGACGAAGCAGAGTTAGACCGGTTAAATCGCAGCCCATTTGATATCTCTAGTCAAAACACTTTCTTAGGCTCATTATTGTCAAAATTTTCTTATGCCAGTTATTCAAATTCAATCGTTAGCTCCATCACAAATATCTCATCAATTGTTGGATCTTCCATTAGAAGTTTGACGCCGCTATCATCCGCCGCTGACCAAGATTTATCTTATACTTCCACTTACACAGAATGCACAAACTTAAGTGGCGTGATGTGCGATATGTATGGCCAACCAATCGTTACATCTGATTATTCAACCGTTGATTTGTCACCAGATGATCCGACTTATCAGGCCGTGCTTAAACCGAACCTCGAATATACAACTAGTACCAGCACGAGTTCGACAACCACCGCCTCAACTTGGTCAGGCCAAAAATATAATCTCAGTGATGGCCAAATTTCTGGCCTAATGGCAGTTATTAAGGGTGAAAATGGCGGCAGCCTTGAGGCGATGCAAAGTGAAGCAACTATTATGGCAAACCTCTTTGAACACAATAAACCAAATGCTGATCGCACTGGCGATAATTTAGTAGATTATGTTTTACATGGTGGTTGGTTTGCTTCAAGTACCACTTCACAATACAATGAAGCAAATCGAGATTATACTTCCGCCGAATTTAACGCTATTAAAGATATTTTTGTTAACGGCAATCGCACTATGCCAGCCGAGATTCTCGAACATGATTGTATTGATTGCGGTGATATTACATCCGCAAGTAACGATGGTGTCGAATTTAGCACCAGTGATCGCAGCCAATATGTCTCCGGTAAAACCATTCTAAAGAACCGCTATGGTTCAACTTATGTCTTCTATAAATTTGCCACCAATAGTACAAGGGAAGGCGATCCGTTTGGCTATTTTCAAGATAATCCACCAGCATCCAGCTCAAGCAGCACTGCTTCATCTAGCACTACTCCAACCGAAAAAATTAAAGATAATTCTGAACTAGCAAAATTTATTAATTATTGCGTTAACCGTGAATCGCCTTGGGGAGTAACTGATGCTAATATTCTGAATTCATTACAAACCGACTTCGGCGTAGTTGCTAACAATATGCCAGTTGTAGGGGATATCACTAATGTTATTAACGCCGCCGAAGATGCCACAAACCAAAAGTGGGCCACTGGTGAAAACTGTGAAAATTCCTCTAGCAACCCCCGCTGGGATTCGGAATTTAAATATTATCAACGTTACATTGAAGATACGCGCATTTTGAGTGGCATGAGCGGTTCCACAAATAGCAACCCAGTTCTAGCTTACGAAGAATCTTATGACGAAAAGCATCCGATTGATACTTCTCTTGAAGGCACACTGGCTCGGATTTCCGGCTACACCAAAGATGATATTGCTTTCATGTTAGAAGTCACCCGCTATTCCAATGAACTGGCCGAGTATGATCCTACCACTAAATATCAATTTGGTCATCAAACTACCGACACTAAAATCTCACTCGATCAACCAGCAATCAACCCGACCTATGTTTTATCACTTAATTTTCCACAATTAATAGTCGATAAAAGGAATTACACTGTATGATTAAGCTTCATTTTAATCGATCAGCAATTTTAAAATCTCTCAAATCATTCTTTTTGTTATTTATGGCTGCAGTCATGGTTTATCCAACTTATGCCGCCATGCCATCAGATGATATTCTAGATATGTTTAATAAAAATGGCATTTATTATTACAACCCAGCCGGTAATGAGGATAATTGCAATGCTAGTTCAACTACTTTATCTGGCAGTGATAATGCCGAAAAAATCTGGAATTACTTCATTTCAAAAGGTTTTACGGACGCTCAAACTGCCGGTATCTTAGGCAACGCAATGGGGGAATCAAGCCTAGAACCAACTCGCGCTAGTAATGATTCTTATTGGGGATTATTCCAATGGGGCGGCGGGCGCAAAGATAGTTTATTTGCTAAGATGACCGAAGCCGGATTAAGCCAATATCTTTCTTCAGATTATTGGGGTTCCGGTGCTAGCAAAAATATTCCACAAGCCGATCTCGATAAAATTTTGCAAGTTGAACTAGATTTTACGATGTCTGAACAAGACATGGATTGGCAAAATGAAATTAAGAAAGCTAATACGCCAGAAATGGCCGCTGAAATTTTCTTAGTACTATTTGAACGTGCTGTTGGTGGAAGTTCGGAAATTTTATATTATTCACCATATGCTGGCTTACTTTATCAGGGCACTAAGACTCGCCGCGATGCCGCTAAACAATTTTTTGACCAATATTCAGGCAAAGGTGTTTCCGTCGCTAATGGATCCGCGACGGCAGAGAATGGCAAGAACATTACCATTATTGGCGACTCTATCGCCAACGGCTCCCGCAGCGCCTTCACGAGCAAATTTAAAGAATTATCCGATACTAATATTAATGCCGTCGACGGGCGTGGTTGGAACCAAGGCGTAGAAATCGCCAAAACCATTCAGCTAAACAATATCGTCGTATTCGAACTCGGCACTAATACTTCTAATCTGACTGAAGAATCTATTAATGATGCAATTTCCGCCATTGGTCCAGATAAAAAAATCGTTTTTGTCACCAACTACGGCGGCAATAATACCACTTATGATTCAAATAATGCTTTATTCAAAACTTTTGCTAAAAATAATTCCAACATTATTATTGCCGATTGGGCGGCCACAGTTTCTCAAAAACCGGATATTTATCTAGAACCAGATCAAATCCATCCAAATAGTGCTGGATCAGAACTATTAGCCGACACTATTTATAAAGCCATCAATAGTAATACAAATGAAAACGGTTGTAGTGTCAGCGGTGAATTTTCCAGTCTCGTATTATCTTATGCCTGGCCGGAATACCATGCTGCACCTTATGTAGAAAGAATGCCGGCTTATGCTGATGCAGTAACTAAATCACTCAGCGAAGGTCGCTATGTGGGCGGATCAGTCTTTGGCGTACCCGGAATTGACTGTGGCGGTTTTGTCACGATTTTAGTCCAAAATTCTGGACTTGAGCCTAATTATAATGATGGCGAAGGCGGCACCGATACGCAGGAAGCTTGGGTGCAAGCGCACAATTGGCAACTACTAAATAGCGCTGCCGGTACTGCAGTAGATACTAGTATTTTGCAACCAGGCGACGTTGCTTTCTCTAGTGGCCATACTTTCATTTATGTGGGAGAAATTAGCGGTTTTGGCAGTGTGATTGCTTCCGCATCTTACGGCGAAAGTTCCGCTCGAGCGCCAATGGCCGGGCACGAGGACCCAATCTTCGGTAATGGCGTATATGTCCGCTGGTACCGCAGTCCGAATTTTAATCCAGGCGAAACTACCGGCACTGCGGTCGATTCAACTAATGGTTTAATTAATACTAATAATGGACTATAAAGATGAAGAAACAATTATTACAAAATTTTGATAAAAAACAAAAATTTTCTATTATCCTTACCGCCGTGGTAATTGTTTTAATTTTAATTTATCTAATTGCATTAGCAATTTATCGAAGTGACAAGGTTGAGGTCACAGTAAAATATGCACCATATAGCGCCACGATTACCCTCAACGATACAAAAATACCAAATAATACTAAAACCTATCTTAAGCCTGGCACTTATCAACTAAAAGTTGCTTATGACCACTTCACGACCTATTCAAATCAAATCACAATTAGTTCCGATGCGCATTATATCGTTGGCATTCTTGCCGCCGCCGACGATGAAGGAAAATCTTATCAAACTAGTCACAAAACTGAATTCGTAGACGCACAGGGTATAGCCGGCGTTGCTTTAAATGAAGAGGGACTAAAGATAAAAAAGAAATACCCAATCCTAAATTATTTACCATTTAATAATGCACTTTACTCGATTAGTTACGCTTACGCGGATTCGGTGCCAATTATCACCGTTAAAACTGAAGCCAAATATCTTGATATTGCTGTGGCTAAAATGAAAACTTTCGATAATGTCGATTTAACTTCATATCAGATTAATTTTACGCCCAAAAATCCTTACTTATCTCCAACTACTAGTTCTGAATCAGATCCAGTAAAATTTGTTAAAGCTATTTATCAGTTAGACAATAACCATATTGTTTCTGATGGTAAAACCATTGATAACTATTATGTGACTTCAATTTATATTAATGATTACAATGAAGATATGAAATATGATCACTATCGGCTAGTGCTTGTTAAAGATAATAATAGTTGGAAAGTAGTTGCTACTCCACAACCACTACTTACTACTAAAAATACACCAAACGTTTCAACTGATATTCTAAAAGCCGCTAATAATTTGTAATCTTTATTATTTATAATTGCTTGTTAACTGTCATATTTTTTGGCACCGCAGTACTAGTAATAATCATCTGATAATCTTTAAAATTATTAATTAAGTGCTGCTGTCGAGTCTCATCCAATTCCGAAAAAATATCATCTAAGAGCACTACCGGATCTTTACTAAGTTCAGTTTTTAAAATTTTAGCTTCAATAAATTTTAAGGCTAAAATTATACTACGTACCTCACCGCGCGAAGCTGAACCATCCGCTTTACGTTCATTAAATTCAAACTCATAATCATCACGGTGCACCCCAAATGACGTATAACCAAAATATAAATCTCGTTCATAATTATCATCCAAAATCCGCATATAAGTATTTTCGTCGTAATCTTTACCAAGATAATTTATTCGACAAGTATCTTGGTTCTTCGCGATATTTTGATAAGTTTTTGTTAAATCTTGGTTAATATTTTCGATATATTTTTTACGGTAATTAATTAATTCCGCCCCATAATGCGCACACATTACGTTCCACGAAAATAGGTCATCTGGTTTAACTACCTCATCTTTTAGTAAATCGTTACGTTGTTTTAACGCTTTATTATATTTTCCCAGCGCCACAATATAATTGTTATCAATTTGTTTAAATAATTCATCAAAATAATCGCGCCGACGTGACGGGGAAGAACCAACTAAATATAAATCATCTGGTTCAAATAATACGATTGGATAATGATTTTTGCGCGGTAATCTTTTACTCTTTTTTTGATCAACTTCAAATTCTTTATTTTTGCCATCATAACGAATAATAATCTTTTGCGTATCTCTCAAAGTCACTTCCACACGAAAAAAATCCGAACCTTCTTTCAAAATTTCTCGGTCTACACCTTTAAAAGATTTACCACGCAATGCCAGATAAATTGCTTCCAGCACTGAAGTTTTTCCACTACCATTTTCACCAATAATTAATGTTGTTGGTCGATTGCAACTCAACGAAAAATCACTGTGACAGCGAAAATTCTTCAGCTCGATTTTTTCAACAACATTCATCGGTTTAAACTAACTTTTTAGTGGCATTACAATGTGGGTATAATCTTGATTTTTTACGTTGCGAATTACAACTGGCGCTAATTTACCCGAAAAGCCAAAGCTAATCTTATCTTCAACCGTAGCATTAATTGCATCTAGTAGAAATCGTGAATTTAAAACTATCTTGCCATCAGCAGTAGCATCATCCGCTTCCATCGCAGCCGTATTTTCACCAAGTTCACTTGCTACTGCGTAGACTGAAAAGGTTTTATCTTCCTTTTTAGTCTCACATACAATCGAACCACCAGCATCACGCGCAAATAAAGCGGCCACCTTCGTCATCCTAGTCAATTCAGCCTTATCTAGCGTTAAGGTAATATCAGTTTTCTTTGGAATTAATTGACGATAGTCTGGGAAACTTGCATCGATCAATTTAGAAGTTACTTCAATCTCACCTAAACGGAACTTAATTTGCGCATCCGCAATTAAAATTTCTACATCCGTCATATCATCCGAAATCGAACGCAAAACTTCCTGCAGGGCATTGGCTGGTACAATGGCTTTAATTTCACTCTTCACATTATCGACAAATTTACGATCCGCTAAACGATAACCATCAGTTGCGGCAATATATAGAGCATTATTGAAAGTATTAAAGTAAATGCCGGTTAGAGCAGGGCGAGTTGTATCATTACTACAAGCTGTAATTACCTCACCAATTGCTTCTTTAAAAATATCGACATTAATTTTGAAAATCACTGCTTCTTTTTCATCAATTTTTGGTAGTTCTGGGAAATCATCTGCCAAAATGCCATTAATAATTGATTTATATTTACCAGCTGAAATCGTTAACTTATCATCTTTAGATTTTAGTAAAACTTTTTCACCTCTTGGCAAGTTAGCTACAAACTCTGCTAATAATCTTGCTGGGACTGTAATGATGCCAGATTTTTTGCATTCCGCATTTACAAACTCAACTGTGGCAAGCTCTAGATTTGTTGCAGTTAAGGTTAATTGTTTTTCTTCTGCTCTTAATAAAATGTTACTTAAAATCGGTAACCCAGCTTTTGTGCTAGCTGCAACTCGACTTACTGTATTTAGTGATTTTGTTAATCGGTCTTGTAATACTTCGATTTCCATATTTTTTTGCTCCTTTTTAAAAGTTTCTTATAAAGATAGTAGTAGTATTAATAGTTCTATGTGCAAAACGTGTAAAACTTAAGTTTAATAGATAAGAAAATGCATTTTTTGTGGTGTAAAAACTGTCTAAAAGATTTTGGAAAAAATGTGAAAAACTGGTAGTTTTAGACATCTTTAATAATTTACTAATTGAATTTGTCCACATTTTTAAATTATCCACATTTTTTGTCCACCAATTTTCCGCCACATTTTTGACAGCTTTTTGCGCAATTTTTGGGAGTTTTTCCACAGAAAAAGGCATTTTATCCACCAAAATAACAGTTTGAATGTTAGATAACTGATTAATTAACATAAATCTTCTCTCGTAAATCGGTAATTTGTTCGCGCAGGGCAAAATCGACCTTAAGATCATTTTTAATAACTTTTATGCCATGCATGATTGTAGTGTGATCTTTCCCAAATTCGGTCCCAATTCGAACCGTGCTCAGCCCCAGCTCTTCGCTCATTAAATACATTGCTACTTGGCGAGCAGATTTAACATTTTTAATTCGGCTGGTACCGAGCAAATCCCTAGCAGATAAATCATAATATTTTGCTACTTTATCAATTAACTGTTTAGCAGTAACGGTTTTTCGACGAGAAGGGAAAACGCTATCTTCAATATATCCTTCATCGATTAATTCGCTTGGTGGTACACCTTTTAAGTCAGATAAAGCTAAAATCTGATTTAGTTTACCTTCAAGATCACGGATGTTACTTCGGACGTTATTGGCGAGATATTCAACGGTTTTATCGTCAATTTCTGCACCTAACATTTCCGCTTTTGTCTTTAGAATCGCACAGCGAACCTCAAAATCTGGCATTTGAATATCAATTGGCACGCCCATCATTAAACGAGAAGACAGTCGCTCGTCTACAGTTGCAATTTGATTTGGTAAGCGATCGCTGCTAACAATAATTTGCTTATTTTTCTGATGTAATTCATTAAAGGTATGAAAGAACTCGTCCTGACTTTTTTCCTTGCCAACAATAAATTGAAAATCATCCACAATTAACACATCGACTTGGCGATATTTTTCGGAAAAGCCATCAATCTTTTTACGCATTGCCTCAACAAAATCATGATAAAACTGCTCAATTGTGACATAGAGCACCTTCATATTTGGATTACGTTCCAAAATTTCGTTACCAATCGCTTGAATTAGATGGGTTTTGCCAAGGCCCGGTCCGCCATACACAAAATATGGATTATAACGTTGACCAGGATTTTCGATGATAGCGTGTGCAGCACTAACTGCCAGATCGTTATTACTACCAACTACGTAATTACTTAAGCGATATTTTGGATTTAGACCATTATCTCTAGTTGAAAAACGTTGGCTACCACCTTTTGTGACAATCTTGGAAACTGGCTCGTATTTTGGCATTTTGGTAGCCTGAATTGAAGAATAACTGTCTAGTGGATTATTTGGCAAGACTTCAACGGCACGCTTGATTGTGGTCTTATTTTTAACGTCACTCTCAATAATCTTTAGGGTATTGTATTTAATATGCACATCTTTAAGTGCATTTGTAACTGCTTTAATGTATTTACTTTCAATTTGGGCTTTAACAAAGACACTCGGCACAGCAACCGTTAGCACGCCGTTATTATTTGAGACAAAACTAAACTTAGTAAAATATGTCTCAAATGCCATATCGGAGATATTGTTTTTTATCTCGTCTAATACACTCTGCCATTCGTTTGGCATATCCCTTAAAGCCTCCTCTTGCTATCTATTATAAAGACTTTTCCACAGTTTTTACAGATGAAAATATCATTTTCTAATATAAAAATACGCTAACAGATTAGAATTTTCCACATAGTCTACTAAAACAGGGGAAAAGACATGTGGAAAAGATATTGAAAAAAGTGGAAAAATTCACTATAATAGACACAATTAGTTCAATAAAACAATAATTATAAAGTCAGGAAAACACTTATGCCAAAACGTACTTACCAACCACACAAACGCCAACGAAAAGTTGAACACGGTTTCCGCAAACGCAACTCTACTGTTAGTGGTCGCAAAGTTTTAGCTCGCCGCCGCATCAAAGGTCGCGCTCGCTTAACGGCCTAGTTAGATGCTTTCAAAAAAATACCGCTTTCATTCGCGTGGTGGGGTGCGCAGCACCTATCAAAACGGCAAAAATATTAGAGAAACAAAGATTTCTCTAGTTTTTGCACCGAATTCACGCCAAAAACAACGTTACGCGGTAGTAGTGAGTAAAAAAATTGAAAAAACCGCGGTGGGGCGTAACCGAATCCGTCGTCGTCTTTATGAGGCGATTCGTCAAGAACAACCTCGAGTTAAGGTGCCAGTTGATTGCATTTTTGTAGTTTATTCCAAGGATTTAATGGATATGGATTATAAAGAGATTCAATCCCTTGTTCATAATTTACTTAAAGAGGCGGATATATTATAATTTAGGATATTATGTTTGGTATTTTAGACACACTCATCGTTAGACCGATTGTAAACATTCTGTTTATTATATATAGCCTGGTGGGCGATTTTGGCTTAGCCATCATTATCTTTACGATTATCGTAAAGTTTGCCATGTGGCCACTCATGAAGCGCCAGCTCCATCAAACCCGTGTAATGCGCGAGATTCAGCCAGAATTAGCTGAAATTAAGAAGAATTGCAATGGCAACCGTCAGATGGAATCACTCCAGATGATGGATCTTTACAAACGCAAAAATGTTAAGCCATTTCGTTCAATGTTATCGGTTTTTATTCAATTGCCGATCTTTATTGGTCTTTTTACTGCTATTAACGTCGCGGTGCGTCCACGCGTAGATGTTCAAAATCCAAGTAATGATTATACGGTTCAACACTCTGCTTATTCCTTTGTGGAACCAATGAACCATATTAATACATTAATTGCCCAACAAAATACCTATTTAGAGGCCGCAAAAACCGATAAGAACGCTGTTTATGACTTTAAGCCACAACTATTCGGAACTTTGGATTTATCGGCTACAGCCGGCTTTTCTTCGCCTAGTGCAATTATCATTCTAATTTTTGCCTTAGCATCAGCGGTTACTCAGTATATCATGGCGCGTCAACAAGACCCAACTCGGAATAAGAAGGGTAAACGCACGCTTACAATGAAGAACTTATTTAAAGAAGCTTCGGATGGCAAAGAGGCTAGTCAAGAGGACATTAATGCGGTCGCTCAGAGCCAAATGACTGTCATGATGCCGTTTATGATGTTGATGATTATGATCAACTTGCCGGGCGCAATCGTCTTCTATTATCTGTTAAATAATATTATTACCGTGTTCCAACAGAAGAAAATTTTAAGTGCCGATTATACTGAGATGGAAGCATCGGCAGACAAGAAAGTTCTCAAGGAGCTAAGAGAAGCTCAAGAGGCAGAAGTAGTTGAAAAGAAACAAGATGACGATAAAAATGTTAGGTCAGGGCATTATCGTTCTTCTAATCAAAACAAAAAAGAAAATGTTCATATCACTCGTATCTCGGCTTCTAATAAAAAGAAAAGGAGATAATATATGAGCACAGATGAATCTATTCGCTTCGCGACGAAGTACCTTGAGGATTTATTGTCGTTCTTCGGTATCAACGTAGCAGTCTATTCAACAATTGAAGATGATGTGATTCAACTATCGATTCCATCAACCAGCATGAATTCTTTATTGATTGGCAAAAACGCCAACAATTTACGCGCTTTGCAACACATCTTAATGATGACATTAATCGCTCGCGATGCCGAGGTTACACGGGTGAATATTGATATTGCTGATTATAAACGCCAACGTGCCGATAAAATTGAGCACCAAGCGGAGCATTGGATTGATGAAGTTAGAACAACTGGGGAAGAGAAGGTGCTTGATTTAAACGCTGC
>CAZAAQ010000014.1:17566-18927 GCA_964483505.1 uncultured Candidatus Saccharibacteria bacterium
GTGCATTCAGGCAGGGAATTAACAGATGAGATTTGCGAATAAGCGTAAATATTATCTAGTGTTTTCACACCTGTGTAAAACTATTTTTAAAACTTCATCATATCAAAACATTATTTCACGAAAAAGCAATATAATCTAAAAACCACAAAACAACATCATAAACACAAAAAGTCAAACAGGGAAATCGCCTACAAAAAACTGGACTCAAGTTCGAATCCAGTTTATTTGTCTTTACTAATTACGGTCTAGTTTTAACTCTGACTGCTGCTGCTATAGCCGTTGCCAACAATTACGATATAGTCGCATTTATAGCTCTTCAGAGATTCTGGTATCTCAGTCGTCAGGTTGACGTTATAGCGTTTCTTGAGCGCTTCCGCCGTCTTAGCCTTGTGGTTAATCTCATAGACTCTGACGCCATCAAAGCCACTTTGATCGCTTGGGGCATTAGCCGTACCAGAGACGGTAAATCCGGCATCTTCCAGTGAAGTCTTTTCCGTAGAAGCGATGCCATAGGCCGAAGTCCCGTTCAATACTTCAATATTTGCGGCTTCAGCTTGGTAAGAATTACTTAATTTCTTTTGGATATATTTATGAATAGCGGTGTAATTCCCTACACCAGCTGATGGCAACACATAAGATATCTTATTAATCATGCCGGTAGTCAATAATGGTGAAGTGCCATCATCTGGCTTTAGTAATGAAATCGTCTGCATAGAAGGCATGTCGATTTCCCCGGCTAATTTAACTAGTGTCTTGAGTTCTGTATCCTTAAAGTTGCTACGCAAGTTATCGCCAATTGCGCTCTTAATCTCCATCACCTTAGTAAAATCAGAAGTGATATTGGATGATTTAGCCTTCTTAGCAATGGCTTCGATAATGCGTTGTTGGAAATACTCACGGCTAAAGTTGCCACCAGAAGCACCATAGCTGCCGCTGGCTTCATTTCGCGCTCGGGCAACGCCAAGTGCAGCGGCTCCATCAAGATGGTAGACCTTACCAGTACTATATTGTAGATAGTAATGTCCTTTTGGCCCATCGGCTAGACCACGCTTATCGGTGACTTTAATGGTGGTTTCATCGCCATCCCAAGTTTGATCACCGTAAGTAAACACTACATCAATACCGCCAATTGAATCGACGACTTTGATAAGAGCTTGCCAGTTTAAATGCACATGGTATTGAATTTTAATGCCAAGTACTTCTTCAAAAGCAGCCTGTAAACTAGCGGCGCCTTCCTCTTCATACTTTTTATTTTCTTCAGTGGTGCCATTACTCTTATTATATTTGCACCAATAAAGTTCGTTCATCTTGCCGGTTGAAGTACAGGTGTTAGTCTTTAAATCGCGCGGCAAGCTGATTGC
>CAZAAQ010000015.1:0-2620 GCA_964483505.1 uncultured Candidatus Saccharibacteria bacterium
ATATCTTTTCCTCTTATTCTAAGTGTATAATACAATCAAAGAGCATTTATGAATATAGCAGACGAATGGCAAGATTATACATTAATTGATTCTGGCGATGGCGAAAAGCTGGAAAAGTGGGGAAACGTTACAGTGCGCCGTCCGGATCCCGAAGCGATTTGGGCACAATCAGCACTGCCACTATGGAATCAGGCCGACTATACCTACACTCGTTCCGTTACTGGCGGTGGCGCGTGGGACAAACCCGCCGATTTTGCGTGGACCGTATCTTATCACGATCTAAAATTCAAAGTTGGTCTCATGGGCTTCAAGCATATGGGGCTTTTCCCAGAACAAGCCTACAACTGGGATTACATTATGGCAAAAATCAAAGCTAGCAACCGCACCGATATTAAAGTCCTGAACTTATTTGCTTATACTGGCGGGGCAACCATTGCCTCGTCTTTTGCCGGCGCAGCCGAAGTGGTCCACGTCGATGCCTCCAAAGGTATGATTTCGTGGGCCAATGACAACGTCAAACTGAACGGTCTCGAAAATCACACCATTCGTTTTATTTGCGACGACTGTCTCAAATTTGTGAAAAGGGAAATCAAACGCGGACACCACTATGATTGCATCATTATGGATCCACCGTCATTTGGGCGCGGTTCATCCGGCGAAGTTTGGAAATTTGACCACGACATTCAAAATCTAATTACGGAATGCACCCAACTTTTAACGCCAAATCCGCTATTCATGCTAGTCAATTCATATACCACTGGCATCTCGTCTCAAGCCGTTGCCAACATTCTCACCACCACTCTACCGCAAGGACAAGTTACCTGCGGCGAACTTGGTTTGATAGCACAATCTAACCAGCTCGTTTTACCATGCGGTATCTACGCCCGCTGGGAAAAATAGTCCGACCAGGGCAGAAATTGACCGTATAACCATCCTATGGCATAATAATATCAGCTAGATACTTTTTGTATTGCACCTTACTATAAGGAGGGATAACATGTGGACTTTTCAGATACTGACCGATGGTTTAGCAGATTTACCCAAAGCTTGGGTGGCAGCACACCCTTATCTGACCGTCATCGACACGCCGATTATCATCTCGGGCAAAGACAATCTGACGCTCAGAAATCTCACGCCTGACGACTTCTGGCAAGTCGATCAATATGTCAAACAGGGCGACCGCGCCACTACGAGCCAACCGACGATTTTCGACCCAGAAGGAGAAATCTCTGGCAGCGTAGAATCTATCACGCGGCAATACTTGCACGACGGGAAAGACGTCATTTATGTGACAATGAGCAGTTTTTTAAGTGGCGCCTACAACACAGCACTGCCATGTTTCGAACGGCTCGATCGGTTTGCCAAAGCACATGGCAACCGCGCGCTCTGCGTCGATTCGCAGTGCATGTCGACTGGACTCGCACTACTTCTGATGGAGCTAGCCGATTTCATCGACGGCCACGCCAACTGCACCGTGCAAGATGTCAAAACTTTCGTCGAAACCGAACGCGGTTATATCGGGCACTTCTTCACTTGGAAAGAGCTCAGCTATATCCGCCTCAGTGGACGCGTCAGCGCTACCAAAGCTATCTTGGGAACCGTCCTCAGTGTTCGCCTAATCTGCTCAAATCTATATAACGACCAGAATGAGCGCAAGCTTGAGGAAATTAACCACGACAACCGCATGCGCGTCCGTGGCATCTTGAATTTTGCGCGCGTACTTGGCATGTATGCCAAAATGCACATCGCCGACCCGCACGGAATCATCATCGTCGCACATGGCAACGTGCCAAAAGACGCTCAAATCATCGCCAACACGATGCGTGAGTACCTGCCGGATGCCCAATATCTGATTGGGCCAGAATGGCGCGTTGGCGCGGGCGTACAAGTCCATGGCGGCCCCACGTCTGTCCATGTCAACTTCCGCACTAAAGAAATTGGCCGACTGGAAGCAACAGTTGCAGACGTCGCAACTATTATCCACCAGCTCAAAGCACATTGATTTTTATATCCCGTCATCAGTATGGCGGGATATTTTTTATGGCTGGAGTGCTGACCTATTCTCACGCCAATCTTTTACTGCTATAATTCCTATGTCCAAAAGAGGAAAATGAAAAAAACATTTGTTAATGCGCTGAAATTATTAAAAAAGAGTTTTTTGCATTGTTATTGATGGAAATCTTCTATCATCTCATTGCTAACTTAGCGATTTTTCCGTTATGTAAAGCACTTTTTAACTTGTCTCTAACTCAAACCGGCATTAGCTATATTTCTAACTCTAACTACCTGCAATTCTTAAGCAATCCGCTCAATTATCCAATTTTGATTCTGATTTTATTGATACTGACGATCTTTGTAATTTTCGAAATGTCGTCCATTATCGTCATTCTGAATCAAGCCAGCCATGACGCTGAGCTCAATATTCTTCAATTATTCAAAGAATCATTCCGTCGTGCCGTCCGCGCACTCAAACCGCAAAACTGGCTCATTATCCTTTTGGTGATGTGCTTAGCCCCATTTGCAGAATTCAGTAAATTATCGACCGTCATTGGCGAGGTTAGAGTTCCAAGCTTCATCGCCGAAAGAACCATCGACATTTTCCCATGGAATTTTGTTTTTG
>CAZAAQ010000015.1:2720-10048 GCA_964483505.1 uncultured Candidatus Saccharibacteria bacterium
ATCAAGCATGCCAAAAACGACCCATCTTTATATAACAGCGGCACAGTCAGCGTAATTGCTCACCGTGGCGATGATAAAGATGCACCAGAAAACACTATCCCGGCCTTTCAAAAAGCCGTTGACGCCGGCGTTGATTACGTCGAACTTGACGTGCAAGAGACCAAAGACGGTGTCATTGTCGTCACGCACGATTCCAACTTCCGCCGCTGCACTGGCCATAACGGTAATGTTTGGGAGATGACCTATGATGAAGTTGAGCAACTTGATGCCGGTCTTAAATTCAGCCACGACTATGCCGGCACTAAAATCCCGTCCCTAGACAAAGTAATTAAATTTGCTAAAGGCAAAGTCAAATTACTGATTGAACTGAAAGTCAATGGGCATAATCCGGATCTCGCCAAGGACACTCTCCAAGTGATAAAGAAAAACCACGCCGAAAATGACGTCATGATTCAATCGCTTTCTTATGCTGAACTGCAAAAAGTCAAGGCTATCGACCCACAAATGAAATGCGGTTATATTCTACCTTTTGCGATTGGCAATTATCGTCATCTCGACGCTGCCGACTTCTTCACTATCGAAACAACCTCCATCACGCCTGATAATATCGATAACATCCACGAACTAGGCAAACAAATTTATGCCTGGACCGTTGATAAGAATAGCGACATCGAGCGCGTAATTGACGCTGGCGTCGATGGCATTATCACCGACCGCATCTACGACGTCAAATATAAGCTCAAAGAATCTGATGATATTTTCCGCGAAACCTACAAAGCATTTCTATAAATTTTAGACATAAAAAATGGTGGAGCACAGGAGATTCGAACTCCTCACCTCTTCCATGCCATGGAAGCGCTCTACCAAATGAGCTAGTGCCCCAACTGGGCACATTATAACATAAATAAACGCCCGAAGAAAAGATACAAATCGCCGAAAACCTTTACAATCGCCCACGCCCCGCTTAAAATATAACCATGAATTATTTATCTGCATTCATTCCTTATTGGCGTCGCTAACATCTGTCAGCATTGACATTATAAATATAAAATGATATAATATAAGGATTACAAATGCAAACCATTCTTACCGGCGTCAGAGCCAATGAAGAACCAACTTTAGGAAATTTTCTCGGTGCCTATGCGCCGATGGTTAATCTTGCGCACGAACACGCTGCTGATTCCAATATCAACATGTTTGTCCCAGATCTTCATTCTTTTACCACGCCAATCGATCACAGCAAACTTTATGCTCAAATTATCAAAGGCATTAAATATTAT
This sequence comes from uncultured Candidatus Saccharibacteria bacterium, assembly GCA_964483505.1. GTDB lineage: Bacteria > Patescibacteriota > Saccharimonadia > Saccharimonadales > Saccharimonadaceae > UBA2834. The sequence goes on from CAZAAQ010000015.1 coordinate 4,001, forward strand.
GTAGCCGCCGGACTCGATGCCACCAACCCCAATATCCACATTTACCGTCAGTCTCATGTGCCAGCTCACAGTGAACTTTGCTGGATTTTTGATTGTTTTACACCTTTCGGCGAAGCTTCGCGCATGACCCAATTCAAGGAAAAATCGGCCGAACACGCTGACGCCATTACGGTCGGATTGTTTAATTACCCAGTTCTCATGGCTGCCGATATTTTACTTTACGATGCTAAATACGTACCACTTGGCGAAGACCAATTCCAACATCTTGAATTAGCTCGTAACATTGCGATTCGTATGAACAATAAGTTCGACGAAGATTTATTTACCATCCCAGCACCCGAAAAAGAGCAAGTCAGCTTCATGCATTTATCTGAGGGCCTCCGCATCCGCTCACTTGTTGACCCAACCAAAAAAATGAGCAAAAGCAGCGACAACGAACGCTCCAAAATCTCGCTTTCCGATAATCCAGCTGAAGCCGCCAAAAAAATCATGTCCGCCACCACTGATAGTGAAGGCGTAATCCGTTTCGATATGTTTAATCAACCTGGCATCAGTAATTTGCTCCAAATTGAGTCCTTACTTAGCAACCGCCCATTGCAAGACGTCATTAGCGACTGGGCAGGGCAAACCAGCTACGGCGACCTCAAACGCAAAGTGGCCGAATCGGTCAAGAATTTCCTCACGAACTTTCAAAGTCGCGTCGCCGCCATTAGTGATGCCGAAGTTGAGCAAATTTTGCACACTGGCGAAGTCTACGCTAATCAAACCGCGAACGCTAAATTGCGCCGCGTTCAACAAGCAGTGGGGCTCCTTCAATAAATTTCATGCGTGCCGAAGCTATTGTCATCGATACAAAACGTACCACTAAAAAAGTTGCCGGAAAAAAGGCCGCCAAAAAAGCTGCCAAAGAACAAGCTTTTCTAGATGAATTTTATCAATATGGCGCCGATGTTCTTGACTCCGAAGATTATTACCGCTGCGCGCCATATATCCAGCACGGCAACGTCAGTACGTTAGACCACCAAATTAGCGTCTCCTGCATGTGTTTAAAATTAGCCAAGCTGTCTCATGCCAAATACGACTATTATTCACTTATTCGCGCCGCACTGTTGCATGATTTCTTTCTATACGATTGGCACGACCACGACGGTACTCGCAAACCGCTCGAACATGGTTTTCAGCATGGCAGCACCGCTCTTGCTAACGCTGCCGACGATTTTTCGATTTCGCCTATCGAGGCCAACAGCATCCGTTACCACATGTTTCCGCTTACGATGCCACCACGTTATCGCGAGGGTATGATTTTAAGTATCGCCGATAAGATTTGCACGGTTAAAGAGTCCATTGCGCGTGAACCTTACTATAAAGATATTATTAGAAAGGTTAAAAATGCCCACTAGTTTTCTGGAACTCTATTTATGGTTCTTCATCTATAGTTTTATGGGCTGGCTTTGGGAAGAAATTATCTGTTCGGTTAGCCAGCGCAAACTCGTTAACCGCGGCTTCTTAAACGGTCCTTACTGCCCAATTTATGGTTCCGGCGCATTGCTTTATATCATTTTGATGCAATTCACAACCAACCCAATCGAGTTATTCTTCCTGGGCGGCACTTTTGCCTGCGTCTTGGAATACATCACATCCTACACAATGGAAAAGATTTTCCATGCTAGGTGGTGGGATTACAGCAAGCAAGTCTGCAATATTAACGGTCGAGTTTGTTTAAGCGGATTTATTGCTTTTGGCGTTTTTGCCGTCATCATGCCTTATATCCACGGCTTTGTCTCCGGTCTAACTGGCAATATCCCAACCATCATTCTTAACACCATCTCGCTGACACTCGGCATCTTAATGCTAATCGACTTGTTCTACACCAACAAAGCCATGGTCAAGCTCAACCAATCGCTTAAAGAATACCAAAAAGCCATCGATCGCCACCGCGAAGATCTTATCGGGCTCATTCGCCGAGGCCGTCACCATTTTGCCATGCGCTTTATGGAGCGCCAAGCCGAAATGCACAACATTCTCTCCTTGCAACAGCGCCGTATCATCAACGCCTTCCCAGATTTTACTTCTGTGCGCTATAAAGAAGCTCTCGATAACCTCCGAAGTTTTTATTTTTTGTCAATGAAGCAAAATAAGGTTGAAAAGAAAACTGCAAAGACTACCAAAAAGGCCAAACGCACGGCTAAGAAGAGCACCAAGAAAGCTGCTAAAACCGCCAAGAAGGCTCAAAAAGCCGCACGCAAATCACACCACAAAAACAAGTAGTGTCAAATGTGACGTAATCTGTTACAATAGTAACAATATGGCAAAAAAGTTTAGTAAACCAATCCTATCACGCAAAATCAATGGCGATCTACCTTTTGTTAGCCAAAAAATCGTCGACGAGACGCCCGCCAAAGTTCGGCTTGATGTTGCTTTATTTGAACAATACTCACGCTATAGCCGTTCCGTTCTGCAAAAATTTATCAAAAATTCTCAGGTCCTGGTCGATGGACAAATCATCAATAGACCGAATACGCAAATCAATGCTGACGCTAAACTTGAGCTCAAACTAGCAGAAGTTTCGCCAGAAGACGCCAAACCACCAATTATTTACGAAGACGACAACGTCATCGTCTTCAACAAGCCAGCCGGCATGCTCTCTATCAAAAAAGGCGTATTTTGCATCGAACCGAGCATTGATGACTACGGCGAAATCGTGCATCGCCTCGACCGTGACACTTCCGGCGTTATCATTGTAGCCAAAAATCTTGAGACTAAAGGGTTCTTACAACAACAATTTCAAGAGCGCAAAGCCCATAAAACCTATTACGCCGTGACCGTCGGTACACCAAAAGAGCCACACGCTATTATTGATATCCGACTCACGCGCAACCTCAAACGTCCCACCACTTTTATGACCACCAACGACGGCAGGGAAGCCGTCACCGAATATCAAGTCATCGAGCAGGGCAAAAAGCGTGCTCTATTAGAGCTCAAACCACGCACCGGGCGCACGCACCAACTGCGCATTCACTTGGCCTATATTGGCGCCCCAATCTTGGGCGACAAGGTCTATAACCCTAAAGGGCCAAAAGCCGATCGTATGTATTTACACGCGAGCGTGCTCGAAATTACTATTCCAGGCGGCAAGCGCTTGACCTTCACGGCGCCATTGCCGGAAGAGTTCCGCCATGCAATTAAATAGTGCCACCGACATCCCCACAATTAGCAACCGTACCAATTTTGTCATTTTTGAATTACCGGTTGCGATTAATTATGCGGATATTTTGCCGAAGAGTTACCGTATCCAGCCCGACAACAACGCCATTTCAATTGATGCAATTCGGGCCATTAGTGAACTTGTGCAATCCAAGCAAACAGCAAACTTTAACGTCGTCATCGAAGACGCCGATTTAATGACCACCGCGGCGGCCAATGCCTTTCTGAAATTACTCGAAGAACCAAATGATTTAATCCATTATATTTTTCTAACCCGAAAATTAAGCCAATTGCTCCCGACTGTTCGCTCACGCGCGCAATGTTATTTTTTACCCGCTAAGACGCATATTCTAGATGCACCGAATATCAACCCAGCCATCATGTCGCTTGCTAAACGCTACCTCTCCGCCAATGCCCAAGATTTACCGAAACTGGCCGACGAAATCGCTAAAGATAAAGACGATGCCCGCGGCAAAGCGCTCAAAGTCGTCGATGCCGCTATTCAACTAATGTACAAATCGTACTTTAAAGTTGGCGATGAGCGTTTTCTTGCTAAGCTCGACCAACTACTCGCCACTCAAGCTGCACTCAGCAACAACGGGCACATTAAACTTCAGCTCGTTGCTAATATGCTATAATATTGTATATGCTTGCTGTTATCCTGATTCTCTTGCTGACTATCTTTGTGGTCTTTTTTATTCCTAATTACCAAGAAGAGACTGATGAGGACGACGAGCCGACTATCCGCAAAACTCCACAGATGAAAAAGCTCTGGAGCTTAGCCCAGACTGCCATGAAAGAGCGCAAACCGCTCAAAGCCGAAAAAGCCCTGCTCACTATCCTTAAATTTGACGAAAAAAACGCTGCTGCTTATAACCGTCTTGGCATTCTTTATGCCCGCGAAAAACATTTTAAAGAAGCTATCGAATGCTTTGAAATCGCCCAAAGCCTAGACAACAACGCTTCAAGTCTGCACAATGTCGGTCTTATTTACCTAGAAACTGGCAAATATGAGAAAGCCGCCATGGCATTCCAACAGGCTATCGAGCTAGAAGGCGACCAACCCGGTCGCTACATCGCCTACGCTAAGGCGCTTGAAAAACTTGGCGAACGCAACAAAGCCGTGGAGGCACTCGAGACTGCATACAGCCTAAATCCTAGCACCGTAGTCCTGCGTCATATCTTGGAAATTTACGAAAACGCTGAAGACGCCGAGAATATTGATGCTACTAAAAAGCGTATCGAAGAACTACAATCTGCCAAACAGAGCAAGGAAGAATCGGCTGCCAAACCCAAAGGCATGCGAGCCTTGTCCGCCAAAGCCAAGGATGCCAAGCCGAAAGCAGCCAAAAACCTTCCCAAAAAGCGCAAAATCATATAAAATAGAGTCAGTTTTTGCATGCCGCAATAGCTCAGCTGGTAGAGCAATCGCCTTGTAAGCGATAGGTCATCAGTTCAAATCTGATTTGCGGCTCCACAGAAACTCCGTAAATTCACATGCTGGGATAGCGAAGTGGTCAAACGCATCAGACTGTAAATCTGCCGGCTTCGGCCTTCGTAGGTTCGACTCCTACTCCCAGCACCATAACGGAATCATTAAAAAGTCCCTGCGACCGCAGGGACTTTTTTATTGTTTAACTATTATTCTTTTGCGGAATCGTGGTCCTTATCGGCATCAGTCTGTATGATATTTACTTCAGCAACTGTTTGTTCGGAATCTTTTACAACATCAGTCTGCTTTGGATCGTCTTTGACTATAGTTTGCTTATTTTTTCGGTTCTTCTTAATCTTGATTGCAACAATTGCCGAAACTACAGCGATTAAAACCGTCGCACCACCAATAATAGCCAAAGCTATTGGCAAATTAACGTCTGCCCGATAGTTCCAACGGCCATACAACGTTAGATTGTCCCCAGTATATTCGCTAGTAGAACCATCAAAGTTGTCTATATAATCCTGGATATCAGACTCCGTCGCCTTCTTTGTGAACTCAGCATCGAGATACCAGCCATCAAAGCTAAAGCCACGATCTTTTGTTGTTGGCACCAAAAGGGCATCATTCGCATTCCGGACAGTATCCTCGTATTCTTTCTGCGAATCAGAAGGATAACGATTAGCAGAAATCTTATATGAAATTACCGGAGATACCGTGTTATTAGTGATGCTATCTGGAGCCGAGAATGACGCTATTTTGCTGGACCCATCGCTTTCTTTATATGTTGTCGCCACAATATCCTCAGATGAGTCAATAGTCGTACTGGTAAAAATCTCACCACTATTTGGGATAGCGCCCCACAACTCGTTGCCATAATCATCATAATTCATAACGCTGCCAGCACTGCCTAACATAAAGTTATTGTCATATAGCACGACACCGAAGACGTCTTTTGCCGCATTCGAGTAGCCTTTTGCTGCAAAATAATCCGTAAAGCTTCCACCATCTGAACTTTCAACCAACATTTTTTGTTCTTCGGTTGAACCATGATCCATTAATGAATCAAACAATACGAGTACTCGGCCGTCGCTCATTGGTATGACACGCTCAAATGTATTCCAGCCATCTCTTTTGTATGCAACGCTCGAGAGAAACTTGCCATCATAACTATACTTATCCAAAATTGCGCTCGTCGATGCGCCCGAATCTTCCCGGTCATAATAATATTGATCGCCGCCGCCGACAAAAATCTGACCAGAGCTGCTCACGGCAACACTCCTATAGCCAACCGCCTGTTTGCCAACATCTGACCAGACACGGACACCATTGTTATTAACTTTCGTGATCAACGAGTAATATTGTTTATAACTGTTATAAGCTACACCGACCATTACATAGCCATCGTCGGC
>CAZAAQ010000015.1:10148-18887 GCA_964483505.1 uncultured Candidatus Saccharibacteria bacterium
AATATTGTTTATAACTGTTATAAGCTACACCGACCATTACATAGCCATCGTCGGCCACCGTAATCGTCGAAAAATTGACATTGCTAAAAGACGGCTCGGTAATTTTTTGTCGCCAAACCAAGTTGCCAGCCCTATCATATTCCACTAAAGTGCCATCATTTTCGTCGTTGTTGTTATCCAGCATAATCACAATGTCGTCATAGCGAGATAGCGCAAAACATTTATTCATGCAATCAGGATTAAAGGCAACTTTTTTCTTCCATATTTTGTTGCCGTGAGCATCATAATGTGCCAAATAGCTATCACCTGACGAGACGGGCACGGAAGTAATAAAATAACTATAATCACTCAGTACAAAAATATTGCTAAATTTTTCACCAGAATCAGCCGTGGCAATATCCGTACGTTCTGGTTGATAATCTGCAAAGGCCATATTTAGCGGCGATAGACATAATATTATGGCTGCAAATAGCCCTGGAACAAATTTTCTGAGCACATTTTTTCTCATAGATGACCTCTTTTAGATACTGCTAATACTTAGTTTAGCATAACAAAACCTTAAAACAAGCCAGCGAATCGTCCATGACAACGTCCTTATGCTATAATCTAATCTATCGTTATGCAAAAAGCTCGGTCATTAATTCGGCAAAATATTAAATGGATTATTGTTTTTGTCTGTATTGGCATTTTTCTCGCCATTGCCGAAGATGCTTTTCACCAAGAAATCATGCGCATGGATGTGGCGGGACAAAATTTTGTGCACAACTGCCTGTACAGCGCACCGCTAACGGCAATCTTTAAGGTAATCACCCAGCTTGGTGGGCCAGTTGTGTTAATTTCGCTCACGATCTTACTCTTCTTCCTGATAAAGAATAAAAAAATCGGCTTAGCCATCACAGTCAATCTTGTTATCACGGTTATTCTCAACCAAATCTTTAAATTTATCGTTCAGCGCCCCCGCCCAGAAGTTTTTCGTCTCATTGATGAGTCGGGTTATAGTTTTCCATCCGGCCACTCCATGTGCAGCATGGCCTTTTATGGTTTTCTCATCTATCTAATCTTTACGCACGTCAAAAACATCAAGCTCAAGTGGGCTTCGTCTATTATATTGGCACTTCTGATTTTATCGATCGGTCTCAGCCGCATCTATCTTGGCGTACATTACGTTAGTGACGTGATTGCTGGCTTCATTTTCTCATTTGCTTATCTCATTGTTTACATTAGTTTTATTCGCGAAATCAATCTGAAAACCAAACAACCCAAACTTGCTCAAAAGTAGTCTTTTATTACCGTAAGTAACGCCTTAAAAGTGTGCTAGAATTAAGGTAATAATGCTTAAACAGTGGTGGAAAGACATTAAACATATTCCGGCCATCGATACTCGCTGGTTGGCAGTTTGGCTGTTAATTTACGTCGACTTTATCGTACTCGATATGTATTTCCCAGGATTTTGGGGATCATCCGTATTGAAATACACCGGTATCTTTCTTTGCACGATTTATGCTTATCAGAAATATCGCAAAGACACGACACTTTTTCTTGCCCTTTTTCTCACCTTTTTGTCAGACACCATTCTAGTTTGGACCGACTGGGAACTCATCGGCGTCTTCTGTTTCTGTTTTGCGCAATTTGTGCATATGATTCGTCAAACCAAAGCCAAACCGCAGATTATCGGTCTTTATGCCATTACCGTCATTTTATTCTTCAACTTCGCCATTATGCAGGGCATTAAACCACTTTACGCCATTTCAACCATCTACGCCCTTGAGCTAGTCTGTAACGTCGTGTTATCTATTGGCCGCTACCGCAAGAATCGCAGCGACTACACGGCGCGTTGTAATATGTATGGGTTCATTGCCTTTATTGCTTGCGACACCTGCGTAGCCGCCCGTTACCTCACGCTTGATGGTTTACTGCCAGTCGCTATTTTGCCACTCGTTAGCTTTTTGGTTTGGGTCTTCTATTATCCATCGCAAGTGTTAATTGCTAATGGCTCAGATACGCCACCGACTCGAAAAATTGCAAAAAAATCTGCCATAGAGTAAACTTAAGAACATGAACGGGAAGTCAAAACCTTACGCCATCTTAGTCTTCGGTGCGCCAATGAGCGGCAAAACTACTTTTGCCGAACAATTCAGCAACCGCTTTAGCACGCCATTTCTTAATCTCAGCGAGCTGCACGAAAAGTTTCATATCCCACGCGAAGCAGCCCGTGTCTTAATTGCTGAATTTTCCAAATGCCATCAAACGCTTATTATCGAGGGCGGGCTGAATACCGAAAAACAACGCGAAGAAATGCGCCGCATTTTGCAAAAGAATGGTTATTCATCAATCCTAGTTTGGGTCCAAACCGATGTTACGACTATCAAACATCGTATGCACCACAAATATCATACCCTTGCCGCTGCAAAGACCGCTTTCGACGCTGGCTACAAGCATATTGAAGCTCCAACCGAAGTTGAAAACGCTTTAGTGATTTCTGGCAAGCACACTTTCCAAACACAGTGCAAAAATGTATTAACTGGCATCTCCGAGCGCACCGCCGCAAATGATCATCAATGATGCTGAATTCGGCGAGATCATCGTTCGCCGCAGCGCTTGGTCCGTTCGCCCCAAATTTTCCGTTTCTACCTCTGGCAGGCTTTCTATTTCAGTGCCCGAAAGCACTAGCCTGTTTATTGTTAAACGCTGGCTCAACGCTAGCCGTGAATTAATCCGCGAAAAACTGCCAATCAAAAACCCTGCCACCCAACGTGCCCGCGATACCCAAATTAAAATCTTAACCAAAAAAGCCCACCAATATTTACCGTATCGATTAGATTTTTGGGCCCAAAAATTTGGCTACAGCTATAGCGGCGTTCGTCTATCGCACGCCAATACTCGTTGGGGCAGTCGCTCTAGCTCTGGCACCATCTCGCTTAATATTGGCTTAATGAAAGTGCCAGAACCATTGCGTGATTATGTCATCATCCACGAATTGGCCCATATTAACCACATGGATCATTCAGCTGCCTTTTGGCACGAAGTCGGAGAACACGACCCGAGTTACAAGCGACATCGCGACCTTCTCAAAAAATATTCACCAGGCGTATAATTAAAGCATGAACACAATTGGAAATCTAATTGGGCCTTTTTATCAAAACGTCCTGATTATTTGTAGCAAACGGCACATCTCGCTGAATCTTGATATCGAGAACCCAGCGCTTAAGGTATTTAATGAAACAAAACTCAAAGATTTCCTTAAAAACGAATTAGCGCGCGCCATTAAAAGTTGCAGCAAAGGTGATCAAATTACGATTTCCGAAAAATCCGTTGCTGGTTCCAACCTCTCTCGCGTTAGCGTCAAGAATTCGGGCAAATCTCTCCCAGATACCGTCAAAGCCGAACTCCAAGACAAAGGCTACGAAGTCCGCAACCGTTTTGGCTACGACACTATCATTAGCATGACTTTATAATCACCACAAAAAACACCTGCAAAGATGTCTTTTCTCGATATTATTGTTTATGAATTTTCATAGCAAAACCGCCACCTGGTGCTAAATACATCTCTAAGTGATCACCTTGGCGTAGGATCTTTTCTTCGATTACGTAGCCCAATTGGTGGTCTCGATAGTGCGCATCGTCAGCGTCGCGATAAATCTTGGCAATATAGTTCACCTGTGGTTCCAAGAAATCAATATATAAGTCTACCCGGCGTGCTTCTTCATTAGTCACACCGCCAATATACCAATCCGATGATTCCCAAGCTTGTCGTGCGACTACATAGCACTTACCAATTTCACCAAATAACGGGATCGTGCGTTCCCACTTTAGCGGTACATCACGGATGAATTCAAATAGGTCAGGGTAATTATTCTCATAAAACTGTGGACGGTCTGCCGCCATCTGCATGGAAGAATAAATCGTCACATAATAAGCTAGCTGACGTGTAATAGTCGATGCAATGCGTTTGGCAAAGTTGCCCACATCCAAAATACCGCTCGTATAATCCATGCCACCCGCCAACAACCTCGTAAACGGCAGATAGCAAGCGTGCGATGGCGTCAACGCACCACCTTCATATTCCTGGCCACGCGCACCTTCCTTGGTCATCAAATTCGGCCAAGTCCGTTCGATGCCAGTACCTTTAATTGGCTCATGCACATCAAGCATAATCTGGTATTTTGCTGCTAACTCCAAAGCACGCTGGTAGTGCAATACGCCCAGCTGCGAATGGTGGAACTCGCGATGGCCGTTAATCACCATCTTCGATCCGGCATAGCCAGATTTGATATAGCGAATGCCATACCGTTTCAGATATTTATAGGCTTCTTCCATCTGACTCTCGTAGTTATCAACGAAACCTACGGTTTCATGATGACCAACTAGCTCAACGCCATTGGCGCGCGCGTAGTCCGATACAATCTGCATGTCAAAATCTGGCGTAGCTTCGGTAAAAATGCTGTTAGCGCCATTTTCTAGCCAATCGCCCTCCCAACCGTTATTCCAACCTTCCACTAGTAGGGCAGGAATGCCTAAATTACGGCAAGAATCGATATACTGCATCGCATGCTCAGTCGTGGCACCGTGGCGTTCACCTGGCGCCCAGGTCCATTCACCCACATACATTGCCCACCAAATACCCAAAAACTTAGTCGGTTCAACCCAAGAAAAGTCTTCTCGCGGTGGGTCATTCAAGTTCAAAGTCATGCGGCTAGTCGTCAAATCCAACGCATCGTGTCCGATGATAATTGTGCGCCATGGCGTCGAAAAAGGCAGCTCGACATAAGCCTTCATGCCGTCCGACAGCGGCGTAATGTCCGATTTCAAACTTGAGCCATTCAACTTTAAAGTCATACCACCATAGTTGTACAAAGCCGCCTCGTGAATCGAGATGTAATGGCCACTCGTCGTAGCAATCGTGAGCGGCGTATGCACCGAATCAGTCAAACTATAAACTGGATGCTCAACGTAATCATATTCATAACGGTCTGGCTGATAAGCTGGAATACTCCAGGATCGACTGTTGGCATCCACGGCAAATTCCGTCATCTCATCCGACACCACCATTGTCTTCATTTCGGGCTGCGCTGGCACTTCATAACGGAACGCCACCCCGTCGTCGTAAACTCGGAACCGCATTGTCAACAAGCGATTCGGCGCCTCTGATTCCTCAAGATAAATTGCCGTCTCATTGTAATTGTTCCGAATAATATGCTGTTCGCCCCAATATGCCTTCCAAGTTTCGTCAACCGTGCGTGAATAAGCTCGCACAATTTCTAAACCGTCAGCTAGCGGGGAAGTATCTTTTAGCGCCAACCCCAATTTGGATTTTCGCAAAATAACTTTCTCGTCTTTTTGCACAAAATAAGCAATTTGCCCATGATCCAAGATAAATGTTGCTACCACCCGACCGTTCGGGGATTTCACCTCATAGACGGCGTCCGTCTTAGGCTTTTTAAAAAGTTCACCGAAAAAGCTCACCGAGTCATCCTTATTAACATAAGAATATTGTAGCACACGTAGTGTATAATAATGCTAATGCTTTGGCTAATTTTATGTGCCATTACGGCCTTCTGTTACTCTTTAAATGCTTTTTTTGATAACTATCTGACCGACGAAGTTTTCCAAAAGCGCAAGCCACAATCCATCAAAGTTTTTAACGGCATCGCGTACTTACTTATCGCCGTGCTACTAACTACTTTTTTCGGGATTAAGAGCCTTGATTTACCTAGTATCGGACTGATTATGCTGGCCGGCATACTCACGTCCATTGCGTCTGTGCCATATTATCTAGGGCTACGCTCAGAAGAGGCCACTGGCGCCGCCATTTTTTACCAAGTTTCGCCAATTATCTATCTACTAGCTGATTTCTTTATTTTTGGCCGCGTCATTACTACTCAGCAGATTATCGCCTTTGTCATTATTTTTCTAGCGCCAATCATTATCATCTTTTCACGCAAACGTGCTCAAAGTCGCCGTGGCGAAATTAAAGCTGCCATGCAATTCTTAATTTACATCGTACTCGTCACCATCTCCGGCATTATTACTACCCGCGTAGGTGAGGGCAACGACTTCGTCACCATCTTTATCTATTTCTTGCTTGGCCGCGGCATTTCTGATACCGCTCTATGCTGTCTAAACAAAAGCTGGCGCGACCGCTTCGATTCGGTGCTGCATAAACACCCAGTAAAGCTCCTTGGCATCTGCACAGCAAATCAGCTAATGTGCATCGTTGCAGAGGCCGCCATGCGTTACGCTTTAATTATTGGCAGCGCCGCACTTGTCTCCGTTACCTCCAACTCGCTCGAGCTCATTTTGACCTTTGTTATGGGTATTATTCTGTCGATTATTTGGCCAAAATTCGGCCGCGAAAAACTCAGCCGGCGCATCGTACTTGCGCATCTCATTGCTACCACTCTAGCCATCGTCGGCATCGTAATGCTGCAATTCTAAGTTTTATATCATTTGTCGCAACATGGTATAACTTAATTATGAATACTACAATTGAAACAATTATTACCATCCTTTGCGCGCTAGTCCTCTGCTTCTTTGGCTATCGCCTAAAAAAGATTGCCTTCGCAATCATCTGGTTCATCGTCGGCTATTATGTCTCACAGATGTACTTAGTTCCAAAATTAGGTCTTGACGGTGTTTGGCCAGTAATTTTGCCGATTGCTTGCGGGCTACTTTGTTCCATGTTCAGCATGACCATCGAGAAACTCTGCGTCTTCTTCACCACTATGGCCGTCATCACCTTCGCCATCACTACCCACTATGGTGGGGGCACCTATCTGTGGGTAGGACTTGGCGTTGGCGCGATTTTTGGCGCCATTGCGGTAGCCTTTATGAAGCCAATGGTCATCCTAGTTACCGCTTACGGCGGCGCCAGCGCGTTAGCCATGGCTGCGGTATCTTTTAGCTGGATTGCCAAAACTAGCCCAATTTACTACATAATCCTTATCGCTTTTCTCGCTATCGGTGCTCTATATCAATATAAAGACACCAAGCATATCGAATAATTTTTACGACCACAAAAAAAGAGCCCGTCTAGCCACGGGCTCTTTTTATTTATTCTTTAACGAAAACGGAATGAACCGCCGTTATTGTCGCGGCGTGGACCGTTGGAGTGGTAGCCACCATTGTTAGAATGGAAACCGCCATTGCGGCGTTCGCCTTCGGTTTTTTCGCGAGCAATGCTCACGGTAACCGTGCGACCATCAAGTTCTTTGCCGTTTTGTGCATCAATAGCAGCTTGTGCGGCCTCAGCAGTGTCTAATTCGACAAAGCCGAATCCTTTGGACTTGCCAGAGAATTTATCTTTAATTACAGAAGCGCTTACTACGTTACCGTAAGTAGAGAAAACCTCTTTAAGCTTATCTTCAGTTGTAGCGTAAGCTAATCCGCCTACGTATAGTTTTGTTGCCATTTTGGTCAATTTATCCTTTTACTTAATTATTGTAGCTTGCGTTCATATTGCTACTTATCTGTTGATGCTAGACAACAAAAGAAGAGAAGTATAATCCACTTGCTAAAGCTAATTATAGCACACTTTATGTAATTTGTCCATTTAGACAATTATTCCATCAAATAAGAGAAGATCACCGAGCTCAACTTCAAGCTATCGTGTTTAATGGTACCATCCGCCGTCGTCAATAAGTCAGACTCAATCAGTTTATACTTGGCATCTTTCATCTTGTCGTAATCAATCTGCACGCGATCCTTTTGCTCCTCAGTTGCATATTTAGCCAAAATCTCTGGCGCAACCTCCGTGTTGCTAGCGATCACCGCGTCAATTGTGTCTTTGCCGATATATTTTTCCAACACATTTACGTGGTCACTCACGCCAAAACCATCCGTTTCACCCGGTTGTGTCATTACATTGCAAATATACATTTTCTTTGCTGGGGCATCTTTAATTGCCGCCGCGACATCTGGACAAATCAGATGCGGTAAAATGCTCGTATATAAACTGCCCATGCTCAAAATTATCAAGTCAGCGTTTTTAATGGCCGTAAATACCTCTGGTAATACATGCGGTTCTTCCTTATAAAAAATCCGCTCATAGTGCGCATTGGCGCTGGTAATTTGCTCCTCGCCCTCCACGATTTCGCCATTGTCCGTTTCGCCCATCAGTGTTAGGTAATCTTCCGACAACGGCAGCACCGTGTGCTTAACCTGCAACAACTCACTCATGTATTCAATGCTGGTCTTTAAGTTACCGGTTTCTTTATACAGGGAAGTCAAAATCAAATTACCCATCGAATGACCATTCAAGTCGCTGTAAGTTGACATCCGGTATTCCATCACGTCCTTTACTTCATCTGGCAAAGTCGACAAGCTGCTCAGCACATGGCGAATGTCGCCAACGGCCGGCGTGTAAAATTCTTTACGCAATCGTCCTGTGCTGCGGCCGTTATCCGACACCGTAATCACAGCCGTAATGTCAACTGGAAAATATTTCAGTCCACGCAAAACGCTCGAAGTTCCAGTCCCGCCGCCTAAAATTACAATTTTCTTTTTTTCCATTTTTTTACTCCTGTGCCGCCTCAATCTTGACATCGTCAAGCGAAGCATATTCTTCAATTTTTGCATTATCGATATTTTCTACGGAATATTTATTGCCAAGACGGCGCAAACGAATAATTCGGCCCGCTCCCTTATCAAGTAGACCCCTTAAATCTCGTGGATTGTCATCAATAAAGACTGCATGCGAAAAATCCATCTCGAGTTCATATTTCGGAATTGAAGTAATGATTA
>CAZAAQ010000016.1:0-1443 GCA_964483505.1 uncultured Candidatus Saccharibacteria bacterium
TAAGGGGTAATAAATGGCAGAAGCAAAGAAAAATGGCGCAAATCGTTGTCCGCATTGCGGATCGACTGACGTGTCATTAGATTTAAAGAGCGGTAAGCTAAAATGTAATTTTTGTCGATCTTTATTTGATGCCGTGAGTGCGAACGAAAATGGCGGGGTAGATAAATTAGTCGGTCGTTCGGTTGGCGGTGGTGCAACGGACATTATTCCTGACGAGAAGACAATTTTGACCTTGAAATGTCCAGCTTGTGGGGCAGAAGTGGTGATTGATACTGACGAAGTGACTTCGGCGCGTTGTCACTGGTGCCGTCATGTGCTATCGGTGAACGAGAAAATGCCAAATGGGGCGGTCCCGGATTTAGTTTTGCCATTTAAACTAGATAAAAAAGTAGCTGAAGCCTCAATTGATGCTTTTGTGAAGAAACGCCAGTTTTTCGCGCATCCAAAGTTTAAAAAAGAATTTTCATCCGAGAATGTGATGGGTGTGTATTTGCCTTACATGGTGGTGGATGCTAATGCGCATAGCAAATTAGTCGGCGAAGCAGAACATTTGGTTAGAAAATATACAGTTGGTAGCGGGGATGACCAGCGAACTTATTATGATGCCGATGCTTATAACGTATCGCGTGAGTTTGATTTGCTGGTAGACGATTTGACGATTGAAGCTTCCAGCGACAAATTGAAACAGGATGCACTAGTCAATACTAATAACGTGATTGATGCTGTTATGCCGTTTGATACCGAAAACGCAGTGGCGTGGGATGCACGATATTTGCGGGGTTTTGCAAGTGAAAAACGCGACACGAACGTTGATGCGCTGGAGTCGCAAGTTGAGCTACAGGTTGGCGATATTGCGCGTTACAAGGCGCATGATAGTATGACTTTTTACGATCGTGGGGCTAAATGGGACAGCGAAGATTTGAAAGTAAAGGGGACAAAGTGGGAAGCCGCTTATTTGCCAGTTTGGCTGTACAGTTATTTGCAACAAGAAGGCGACAAGAAAATGTTGCATTATGTGGCGGTGAATGCCCGCACGGGCGAGACGATGGGCAGTGTGCCAATTTTTGAGGCAAAACTGAAATTGGTGGCGGCGTTGATTGAAATTTTGGGGATTTTTCTCGGTATAGCTTGGTTTAAATATTGGATTACGCAAGATACGGATTCTGATGACAATCCAGCTTTTTATGGCCTGGTGGGGCTGACGCCGGGATTTATCTTCTATTGGGTGAAGAAGAATAAGTATCGTAATCTAAATGCTCGGCACAAACATGAAGCTGAGACTAAAGCGACTGTAGAAAATTTACAAAAGACCGACGAGATGAAAGCGAGCCGCAAACGATTGTCGAATTCGCGAATTATGGATGAAAACGATAACCAATTAAAGGGCGCGTTGGCTAAAAACGGTGCTTCAATGATGGGCGAAAAGATGGCTAATTTCTTAGG
>CAZAAQ010000016.1:1543-12003 GCA_964483505.1 uncultured Candidatus Saccharibacteria bacterium
GGGATTACGCTGTACGCTAAAGAAAAAGCGACGCTAGATGCTAATGGCCATAAGAATATGAATTTTTCGACACAGGAAGCAGTGGCGCTTGGGCAAATTTTTACAACTCACCAGTTTTCAAAGAGTGATGTGGTGCTAGCTAACGATGATGATACAAAGATGGTCTGGATTTATGAGAATACGTCCGAGCATACTTATTGCAACGTGGCGGAAATAGTTGTTAGTGGCGATGACGCGCAAAGCGATACTACTGGAAAGTATGATGTCTATGCTACTTGTGCCGAAATCAAAGATTTTAATTCGACTAATGTAGAAGACGAGAACACTGGGTTGTCTGTCTAACAGATGTTATACTGTTAGTATGAAGCTATATAATACCTTAACTCGCAAGGTCGAAGAGTTTAAGCCGCAAGATCCTAATCGGGTGAAGATTTATACCTGTGGTCCAACGGTTTATAGTTTTGCGCATGTAGGGAATTTTACGGCATATATCTATTGGGACTTATTGATTCGTACTTTGAGGCTGAACGGTTGGAAAGAGGACCGCGTATTAAATATTACGGATGTTGGCCATTTGGCTTCAGACGCGGATGATGGCGAAGATAAAATCGAAAAAGGCGCAAAGCGTGAAGGCAAGACGGTTTGGGAAATCGCCGAGTTATACATGAACGATTATCTTTCGCATTTTCGTGAGCTGGGCTTGATTGAGCCAACGCAAATTTGCCGGGCAACGGACTACATCAAAGAGGACATTGCATTAATTGATCAGCTAGATGCTAAGGGTTTTGTATATGAAACTAGCGATGGGCTATATTATGATACTGCGAAGTTTCCAACTTATGCGAATTTTGCTCGATTGGATTTAGACCACTTAAAGGCTGGGGCGCGGGTTGATTTTAATACGGAAAAACGCAATGTGTCAGATTTTGCTTTATGGAAATGGATCCATGAAGGTGAAAATCATGCGATGCGATGGGATTACCGTGGTAGGGCGGGTTATCCTGGTTGGCATATTGAATGCGCGACAATTATTCATGAATGCTTGGGCGAGCCGATTGATATCCACTGTGGTGGGATTGACCATATACCAGTGCACCATACAAACGAAATTGCCGAATTAGAAGGCGCCTATGGCAAACAGATGTCTAGGTTCTGGTTGCACAATAATTTCATTACAGTGGACGGTAAAAAGATTTCAAAATCTTTGGGAAATGTTTATACTTTTGCGGATTTGAAGGAAAATGGCTATTCGCATCTCGATTACAAGATGTGGGTATTACAGGGTCATTTCCAGTCAGAAAGAAATTTTTCTTTTGATAGTTTGAATGCGGCGCACCAACGCTTAGTGCGGTACCGTAATTTTGCGGCATTGCGTTGGCAGGGCGAGGGAGACGATTTGGGAGATACGCAGCAATTGATATTGGAGAGTTTAAACAACAATTTAAATTCGGCGGAAGCCTTGGCGGAACTAGACCAAGTGACGGCGAACACAATTCCGAGTAAAAAATTTATTCAATTCTTGGATGATTGTTTTGGCCTGCAATTGGTGGATTCTACCCCTGATATTCCCGCTGAAACGAAGCAAAAAATTGCTGAGCGCGATGCGGCGAAAAATGCCAAGAATTATACTGAAGCGGACCGCCTGCGCGGGGAATTACTCGACAACGGAATTATATTGCTCGATAAAGTAAATGGTGCTAATTGGCAATATAAAGATTAATCTTTGTCGGCGACTTTGCTAGTGGCCAATTCGATGTCTGGCGTTTTGTCAGTTGTGTTTGGGGTAATGTCATCATCAAATTCTTCAACCAAAACTTTAATGCAGCCGGCAATTGGAATAGCGATAATGGCGCCAATTAAACCAAACGTGTAGACGCCGATGGTGACGGAAGCTAGAACGACGAGAGCAGGGAGTTCGAGGCCCTTGCTTTGGATTTTTGGTGAGATGACATTAGATTCAATTTGTAGATAGATAATGGTGTAAATAAAGAAAGCAAGACCGGCACCCCAGGAATTGAAGGCGAGGAGTAAGGCTACAAGACAACCGCCAATGAAGGAACCAAACATTGGAATGAGGCTGAAGACGCCAGTGATTAAGCCAAATGGCAGAGCGAGACCGGCCGAAAAGCCGAAGATGAGCGATAAGATAAACACGGCAGTAGCGGTAGCGCAGGCATTAATAAGCGAGACAGTGATAGCGTTGGAAACATATTTAGTAATCACGTGTGCCATGCGGTCAAACACGCGATGGATGCGGTCGGCACGTGGATTATTGTGAAAATTGCGCCAAAAACGGTGCAGTAAATCTGGCCCTTCAGTTAGCATAAAGAATGCTAGGACGAGAATTAAAATGAGAGCTGAAGTGGCGTTACCGAGAGCGCCAAGTGAAGTTGTGATGTTGGTACCAAAGTTTTTAATAAAATCAGTAGAGAAAGTCTCGACGGCTTGGTGAACTTGATCTTGCAAATTTGAAATGCCGATGGCGGCACCGAGTTCGTTGATGCCTTTGATATTACCAGTTGTGCTATCGACGACACTTGGTAAATTGCCGACGAAACGGACGGATTCATTGACGATGGTCGGCACTACAATAGCGATAAAAGCTACAAGAAAACCGACGACGATGACGTAAGATACGGCAATTGGCAAAGTGCGACCTTTGCCCGGAATAATATCAGCCATTTTTTTGACAAGTGGGGAAATTGCAATGGCGAGGAATAATGCAGCTCCAACTACGAGTAAGCCAGAGGCGGCTTTGAGAAAAATAAAGCCAGCAATAATAAAGCCAATAATTACTAGCCAAAAACGAATAAAGGTTTTGGTATCAACTTGAATTTTGCTGACGGTACTCATATATTTAAAGTTTTTCTCTCTTAACTTGTTATGAGTCTATTCTAACACATAAAACATAAACTGATTGATAGGTAGAGTTTAAGCGTAATAATTATGCATGAATGATTGCATATAATCATCAAAAGAGTCATCTAAAATGGCGACACGGATATTGTCGACAACTTTGACGACAAAATGCTCGTTGTGAATGCTGGCGAGTACTTTTGCAGTAATTTCATCAACTTTAAAAAGATGATGCAAATAGGCGGCAGTGTAATTTTGACAGAGCTCACAGTCGCAAGTGGAGTCGATGGGAGAAAAGTCATTGCGATACTTGGCGTTTTTAATATTGATGCGACCGTGCGGGGTATAGAGTGCACCGTTTCTGGCCATGCGAGTTGGCCCAACGCAGTCAAAGGTGTCGCAACCGTATTGGGCGCCAATAAAGAGATCGCGCGGTTCGCTACCCATACCAAGCAGGTGACGTGGTTTTGATGGCGGCAAAATTTCGTTGGTTAATTTAATAATTTCTGGGGCATTTTCTTCGGTGGTATAAAGACTGCCAATGCCAAAGCCATCAACTGGTTGGTTAGCCATAAAATGAGCTGAAGCGGTACGTAAATCTGGGAATAGACCACCTTGGACGACGGCATAAAGATATTGTTCAGGTTGATGGTTGGCTTGAGCCAAGGCGGATAAACGTTGATGTTCGGCAATATTGCGAGGCAACCAATCGTGGGTATGTTGCATGGCGGTGGTCATGATGGAATGATCGCGTGAATCCGCGGCCTGATCGAAAGCCATGTGGATATCGGCACCAATTTGCCACTGAGCTTGCATAGATACTTCTGGCGTCATGCGAATTTTGTCGCCGTTAATGTGTGATTTAAAGGTGACGCCATCGTGATCGATTTTGGCACTAGGTAATGAAAGCATTTGAAAACCACCGGAATCAGTAAAAGTTGGGCCATGCCAAGCGGAAAATTGAGCGAGACCGCCAGCGTCGCGAATCAGCTCGGCGCCAGGGGCAAGAATTAGATGGTAAGTGTTTGCAAGAATGGCTTGTGAGCCAAGTGCGCGCATTTCGGCGAAAGTGAGGGCTTTGACGGAAGCGCGCGTAGCGGCACCTACAAAAGCTGGCGTTTTAATATCGCCGTGTGGAGTGTGGATGACGCCAACGCGCATTAAGTTAGTTTGCTTTTCGATGTCGAAGTTTAGCATATGAACATTGAATCTCCGTAACTGAGGAAGTAGTAGCCTTCATCAACGGCATGGGCGTAGGCATTTTTTAGATGGTCCCAACCGGCAAAGGCAGATGCGAGCATCAATACGGTAGATTTTGGTGCGTGAAAATTAGTAAGCAGAGCATCAATGACTTGGAACTGAAAGCCGGGGTAGATAAAGATATTGTCTTCGCCGCAAGTTTTGCCAGTTTGACCCCAAAATTCGAGCGTGCGGGTGACTGTGGTACCGAGTGCGATAACGCGATGATGGTTGGCTTTGGTTTCTTTGATAGCAGATATCGTTTCGGCGGGAATATTGAACCATTCAGAATGCATGTGGTGGTCTTCAACGTTATCGCTGCGAATTGGCAAGAAAGTGCCAAGACCGACATGTAAAGTCAAATATTTGATTTGAATGCCTTTAGCTTGGAGTCGTTTTAGCAAATCGTCAGTCATGTTTAGACTGGCAGTAGGAGCGGCAGCGCTACCGAGTTGCTTGGCCCAGACGGTTTGATAGCGTTCGATATCGTTATTGTCGGCATCGCGGTGCAAATATGGCGGTAATGGCACATTGCCGTAGTCTAATACAATGTTTTGAATTGGACGAGTAGTGTCAACAGATGCAATGCCGTTGCCGAGGATTTCTTTAACAGTGATAATATCGTCTGTAGCTTGGTCGGTATGGATATTTTTGACAGTGAGTCGATCGCCGACGTGCAATTTGCCACGATACATCACGTGGTTTTCAACTTCGTCATGTTTTTCGAGTACAACAAGCTCGCGGGGACGGCCATCTGGCAATTCGGTAAAGACACGAGAGCGCATTACGCGAGTGTCATTTAAAATTAAAAGGTCGCCAGGTTGGAGCAAGTCATCTAAATTCCGATAATAAGAATCTTGGACTTCGCCAGTAGTGCGGTTGAGCACGAGCAGACGGCTAGTGCCGCGGACTTTTGGCGGATATTTGGCAATGTTTGCTTCTGGCAAATCGTAAGAGTAATCTGATAATAACATTTAGATATTATATAATTTTTTATCTCTGATAGCAATTGCAGCGGCGTGCAATCGTTTGGCAAAATATTTAAAGCTTTTTAAGGTTCAGTTTAGCTAAAGTTGGTAAATTGGGTATTATAAGAATAGGAGAAAACAAAATGCGGGTACTATATGTAGAAGATGAAAAGTTTTTAGCAGAGGCTGTCAAGCATAATCTTGAAAAACAAGATATTGATGTGGATTTGGCCTTTGATGGTGAGGATGGATTAAAAAAGGCCGTTGATTCAATTTACGATTGCATTGTGCTCGATGTGATGTTGCCAAAGATGTCTGGCATCGAGATTCTAGAACGTTTGCGTGAGAAAAAAATCACTACGCCAGTTATTATGTTATCGGCTTTGTCGGAAGTAGAAGATAAAGTACGCGGATTGAACTGTGGTGCGGATGATTATTTGGCAAAACCATTCAAAACAGCCGAGTTGGTCGCAAGGATTATGGCCGTAGTGCGACGTCCAGCCGAAATGCAGGATCAAGTTTTGAAATTCTTAGATTTGGATTTTAATGTGACCGAAAAACAATTAAATGGCGTGAGCTTAACTTCAAAAGAGTCTGAAATTGTGCATGAATTGATGAAAACACCTGAACGCATCGTGAAAAAGGAATATTTGTTGAACAAAGTTTGGGGCGGGGAATCATACGGTGAAGACAACTATATTGAAGTTTATATGTCGCGTTTACGAAAAGTTTTGCGTGGTCTAAAATGTCATGTAAAAATAACGACCGTCCGCGGCTTAGGCTACAAGATGGTAGAGGCGTAATTAATGTTTCGAAAACTCCGCAATAAATTTATTTTAACTAGCATGTTGACAACGACGGCTATTTTGGTGGTGGCCTTTTCGGCGATTTTTATTGCGACAGTGATTAAACAACAGCAGCGGACGACTGCGCCGAATGACATGATTTCGACTGAAATGGAACAAGTTTTTGAGGATGAAATGGCACAGGAGCGCAGCAATCACTTGGCAAGTTTAGCCGTGACGCTGGTGCTAGTGGGGGTTTTGACGGAGTTTTCGGTTTATATTGTAAGTTACTATGTTGCAGAACAGTCGATTAAGCCAGTGCGAGAAGCTTATGAAAAACAGCGCGAATTTATTGCGAATGCTTCGCATGAACTAAAGACGCCGCTGGCCACAATTCAGGCTAATTTTGAGGCTCTGGGACCAGATGAGCAACCTTGGACGGAAAATATTGAGACTGAACTGACTCGGGCGAATAAGTTGGTCGGGGATTTGCTGACTTTGGCTAGGTCTGATGGCCGAACTAGTATTGCATCAAAGAAGAGTTTTGACTTGTCGCAATTTGTAAAGGAGCGCGCAAAATTAATTGAGGCGAGATTAGGTAAGAAAAAGTTGACGCTCGATGTGCCAAAAGAGGATGTTATGACGTTGGCAGAGGCTGACTTAAGACAAATTTTGGACATTTTGCTAGATAACGCAGTGAAGTATTCAAAGAGCAAGATCGAGGTAATTTTAAAGGACAAGACTTTGATTGTTCGCAATGATGGGAAGGTGATTCCGCCAGAAAAAATCGCCAGAATTTTTGATCGATTTTACCAAGTTGATAAAACTGCCGAAGGGTCTGGGCTCGGACTGTCAATTGCTAAAGCTGTTGCAGACCAAAACAATTGGAAGTTAGTGGCAACATCTGACCAAAAATGGACCAGTTTTTCAGTTAATTTTTAAGCTTAGACGCTAAAGTAAAATTAATATAACATTGAAAGGATAGAATGTTTAGAAACATGCTAAAGAGGAGTTTTTTTGTCGATTAGACGAAAACTCGGCCGCACTATTGTACTTACGCTCATTTTCTTTATGATGGCGAATTTGGTATTAGCGGCGGTAATTATTAAATCTGCCGTAGCGGCGCAAATGGACTACGCGAAGTCTACGCTAGGTGGCACGGTAACTATTCAGGCCGATATGGATGCAATCCGTGAATCACAACAGTCACAGATTGCAAGTGGCAGCGATCCGAAGGAAATGTTCGGCAAAATGTCGCGTCCACAAGTTAGTGTGGAAACGGCTAATAAAATTGCAGACTATTCCGATTATGTAAAAGATTATTCTTATGAAGTTAGCACTTCTGCAAACGCCAGTGATTTGAGCGTAGTTGAAAACACTGGTATGGGTGGCGACATGGGCAAAGGTCCTGGTGGCGAGAGTTCATCTAGCAGCACCACCGCAACTTTGACTGGCAATTTAACAATTTCTGGCATTAATTCCTATGCCTATATTGATGCAGTGCAAAATGAATCAATGGAAATTAAAGATGGCACTTACTTTGATGAGAGCACTGATGACCAAGCGATTGTGTCATACGAGTTCGCACAGCTAAACAGTCTAAGCGTTGGTGACACGATTAAGATCAAAAATATCTACACTGAAGCCGAGATTGAGATTAAAGTGATTGGCATTTACGACACGTCAGAAGGGAATGCTAATGCAAATACGATTTATATGAATACGGCAACAGCCGCTAAATTCTTGAGTACGGACGATTATAACAGTGGAAACTATGATGTAGAAAATGTCACTTACTACATGAAGAATTCTGACAAGGCCGATGAGTTTGTCAGCAAAATTAACTCCGACTTCTCTGAATTAGCTGATAATAATTTGAAGATCGCAGTCGATACGAGCGAATATGATTCGATGTCTAGCTCAATCGAAAGTGTGGGGAGCTTTGCAACAACGATTTTGGTTATCGTAATTGTAGCGGCTGTGATTATTATTACGTTGATTGTGACAATTAATGTGAAAGATCGACGTTATGAAATGGGCGTATTGCTGTCACTTGGCGCAACCAAAAAGAATATCATTGGGCAAATTGCGACGGAATTAGCAATCGTCGGTACGATTGGCTTTGCATTGGCCTCAATTTCTGGGACCTTCTTAGCAAAAACGATGAGCAGTAGCATTATTAGTGCGCAGGCGACTTCTTCGCAGCAACAATCGCAAAATAACTTTGGGCGTCCTGGTACACAAGTTGGCGGTAGCGGTTCGTCGTCAAGCAGTAGCTCGTCAAGTAGCAGTAGCTCGTCGAGCGACAGTAACTCCAACAGTGCGCCAAATGACATAGTAAAAAACATGAAGAATAATACGGTAGCCACTAATGTTAAGTTAGACATCAATGCAACGCCGGTGGACTTCCTATTGTTATTTGCGATTGGCTATTTGGTAATTATTGTGGCTCTAATTGTCCCTTCAATTGGTGTATTGCGATATCAACCAAAAGAAATTTTGTCGGGAAAGGAGTAGAACTATGAAGAAAAATATGAAAACTGAGCAGATTAAAGAAGCAACAACTGGGAAGAATTGCCTAAAGGTGAGCGATGTGTCTTACAGCTATAAAAATGCTTCTGGCACGACGAAAGTTCTAGATGGGGTGAATGCAGAATTTGTAGCTGGGAAAATGTATGCAATTGTGGGCGAGAGCGGTTCTGGCAAAACTACGCTGTTGTCTTTGATTGCGGCCTTAGACAAGTTGCAGGACGGAGATATTACTTATAATGAGAAATCGATTCGAACAATTGGTAGTGCGGCTTTTCGATTAAAATATGTGAACATTGTCTTTCAACAATATAACTTGATTAAATACATGACGGCACGGGAAAATGTGCAAATTGCGATTGACTTCGACAATCGGAAATCGGACCCAGATTGTTTTTTGGCAAAAGTGGGACTCAGTGCCGAGGAATCTGGTCGCTTGATTGGTAAATTGTCTGGCGGGCAACAACAACGAGTGGCAATCGCGCGGGCGATTGCTTCCAATTCACCCGTAATCGTGGCAGATGAACCGACCGGAAATCTTGATGAGGATACGGAGGAGAAGATTATTGATTTGTTTAGGACTTTGGCGCGAGAAGAGCATAAGATTGTGATTATCGTGACACATAGTAAAAAGGTGGCGGAACATGCAGACGAGATTTTGCATTTGCGTCGCGGTAAATTGAGTTAAAAGATTCGATAAACTAGCATATATCCCTATCTGTGATAAAATTAGAACAATTATGAGTTTACAGATAGGGATTGTTGGTTTAGCCAATGTAGGAAAGAGTACATTATTTAATGCGCTGACTGATGCTGGAGCGTTGGCGGCGAATTATCCATTTGCGACCATTGAGCCTAATACTGGTATTGTCGGTGTGCCAGATAAGCGGTTGCAAGTGCTTGGCAAAATGTATGATTCAGACAAGATTGTACCGGCAACTGTGGAATTTGTGGATATTGCGGGATTGATTGCGGGTGCTTCAAAAGGGGAAGGACTCGGTAATAAGTTTTTGGCGAACATTCGAGAATGTAAAGTAATTTGCCATGTAGTGCGCGTTTTTGCAGATAGTGATGTGCTGCATGTGGCAAATTCGGTGGACCCAAAACGCGACATCGAAATTGTAGAAACGGAGTTGGCGTTATCTGATATTGAGGTATTGGAACGTGCATTGACAAAAATGCAAAGAGACGCTAAAAGTGGCGATAAAGACGCTAAAGCGCGAGTGGAAATTGCCGAAAAAGTACTGGCAGAGCTGAAATCTGGTAAGACGCATGTGGAAAATGTGGAAGGTCTAGATTTATTATCAGCGAAGCCGGTTTTTTATATGTTTAATTTGGATGAGGCGGAACTAGCCGATGCGGCTAAGCGAGCAGAACTCGGTGCGCTGGTTGCGCCGCAAGAGGCGGTATTTGTGAACGCAAAGTTGGAAGCCGAAATGGCTAGCATGTCGCAGGATGAAAAGAAAGAATTTTTGGATAGCTATGGAATTGCAGAAGATGGCCTAAGCCAGTTGGTGCGAGTGGCATACGATACGCTTGGTTTACAAAGTTTTTTGACGGCAGGGAAGAAAGAAACCCGAGCTTGGACGATAAAAAAGGGTGCAACGGCGCCGGAAGCAGCCGGGACGATTCACACGGATTTTCAGAGAGGTTTTATTGCGGCTACGATTTGTAAATATGACGATTTAGTGAGGTTAGGCAGCGAAAAAGCGGTGCGAGAAGCTGGTTTGATGCGAACTGAGGGTAAAGACTACGTCATGCAAGATGGCGATGTGGTCGAATTTAAATTTAATGTTTGATGTTTAATGTTGTAAAAAACTTCGTGCTTATGCTAATATAATTGTATGAGTTTAGGTTATGGAGTGGGCGACTTCTTCGCCCTGGATATCGGGACAGATGCGCTAAGGATGGTTCAGCTGTCTGGAAATGCTCAACGTGGTTGGGTATTGCAGCGTTTTGCCTATGTGCCAGTAAGCCGTTCAATCTTACAAGATAGCAGTGAAGCTGGAAAACGTCGTCTCGGTGAGACGATTGTGAGTGCTGCTGAGCAGGCTGGCATTAAGACTAAAAATATTGCACTTGG
>CAZAAQ010000016.1:12103-15192 GCA_964483505.1 uncultured Candidatus Saccharibacteria bacterium
TATCTTCTACGGCAATTGATTATGCTGAGGATCGGATGGAAAGCGTGGAAGCATACGGCTTTAATTTGGTCGCGCTTGAGCCGGATCCGATTGCAATGTCGCGAGCTTTAACCCCACCAGGGCAGACAGATTCCAAGTTGATTATTGATTTTGGCGAGGAAGCAACCGATTTGTCGGTTGTCTATGGGGCACCAAGGTTGATTCGGTTGTTGCCAGGTGGCTTAGCGGTGTTAGTACGCACAGTGGCTAACTCGTTGAATGTGAAAGAAAGTCAAGCGCGTCAGTTTATCTTGAAATACGGTCTCGCGCAAGATAAGTTGGATGGTGCCGTATTTAAATCTCTAGACCAAACCTTGGAGACTTTCGCTTCCGAACTAACAAAATCTATTCGTTTCTTTGAGACAAAATATCCGAATACGAAAGTCAGTGAAATTGTATTGACTGGCTATGCTGGCGTGATTCCATTTATGGCTGAATATATCGAGGCTAAGACTGGTGCAAAATCTGTTCAAGGCAACCCTTGGCAGATGGTGAGGGTAACGCCTCAACAACAACAAGCTTTGGCGCAAGTGGCCGCAGAGTTCGCCGTAGTGATTGGACTAGCGGAAAGGACTAACGATAGGTAATATGTTTGAGATTAGTCTTGTACCAGATATTAAAGCCGTAATGTTGCAGAAACAGAAGCTGCGCAATTTGATTGTGTTAATTTGTGTTGGCGTGGCAATTGGCTGTGGCGTAATGTTATTGACTCTGTTCAGCATTACTGGTGGGCAAGGGATTAGATTGGTTGCGCAAGATAATGAGATTAGTTGTCGATCTGATGGCGTTTCAAAGAGTGGTAAATCATGCAACACAAAAGATACTGGCACTGGTGTATTGCAGTTCTCGAATTTAAGTGAACTATTGACCATTCAGGATCAGATGAAGAATATCTCGATTTTGAACAAACAAAAAATTAAGTTTTCTAGGATATTTGGTTTGCTAGATGTCTTATTGCCGGTTGCTAATTCGGACACGAACACTAATTATACTGTGAAGATTTCAGAGTTAACTGCTAGTTTCGACACGATGTCGATTTACTTCGATGCTACGGCTACGTCAACAACCGGTATTGGGCACGCTGCTTTGGATGCCTTCCAGAAGAATGCGGCTAGGTCTTACTTTGATTACGGTGATTATATGCGTTATGACGACAGCACTAGCTCATATGTAGCAATTCCTTCTTTCTGTATTGATGAAACCATTGAGAGTGGAATTGTATACGGCGTGTATCATAAAGGGAATCCTGGCTGTGAAGCACCAATGGTGTCTGATACTAGCTCAACTACTACTGATGGGACAAGCAGTACCAGCACATCGACTACGACCGTAGAAAAGAAGGATATCAAGATTCGTCGAACTTATAAAAATAGCGATGATCGTGAAAAATATAAGAACGGCGATGACACAATGGCAGTTGATGGTGCTGAAAAAGTAAAAGGATATTATTTCGAAAGTTCTTGTTTGAAATATAAATCGGATGATGGTTCCTTTGATGAGACATCGACGATTGCAGCTTGTAGCGTAATTCCGGTTGATAGTTCGATGCTGATTGGTGATTCTTCTTATGGTAAAGGTGAAGATGGCTCTATGGTGCTGACGTTTTCGGCAAGTGTGCCATTAAATGCAAATATTTTCTTGTCAAGCAACCGCAACATGCGAGTG
This sequence comes from uncultured Candidatus Saccharibacteria bacterium, assembly GCA_964483505.1. Taxonomy (GTDB): domain Bacteria; phylum Patescibacteriota; class Saccharimonadia; order Saccharimonadales; family Saccharimonadaceae; genus UBA2834. Next base: position 13,808 of record CAZAAQ010000016.1, read on the forward strand.
ATTGGCCCATCAAGGCAAAACGTTACAGACAGTTATATTGATGTACGCGATATGTTTACTGAGAAACCAGCAAGTGAATAGGAGGGGAAGAGATGGTAGATATTAGAAAAAACGGTTCGGGCAACAATGAAAAAGGCGTAGCATTTGCAAAACGCGCTAAGATTGATAGTGCGCAAAAAGGGATTTTGATTGCCGTTTGCCTAGCCTCGATGGTGTTGGGTATTACGGTAGTAGGCGCAGTTTATCTGATAAAGGTGATTCAGTTTAATGCCAAAGTGATTTCCGTGAAAGATACGGTAATAAGTGACTATACCAGTATTCAAAAGAGTTTGGACAGTATCAACCAAGATGTAATTGATTTGTCTTCGAACGAGAACCTTGAGTCGGTTGGTCGCCAACGTAGTACGCAAAACTGTAGCGGCACGGATGCTAAGACTTGGGCGTTGAGTGAAGGGTATAAAGCTTCGGAGATTGAGTTGGCGCGCACTTGCTCTGCATTGCGGGTGATTTCAGATACTTTGCCTTCGACTAACAACTCGGCTTCGACTTTAGCAAGTTTGAACCAACTGATTGCTTGGAGTGGAACAAATATGGAGTCACTGTCTTCTTCGGCCGTGACAAACAGCAGCGATTACTCTTCGATTGATTCTGAGAGTTCTACGGCGCATATCATTGCGGCAAGTATGGTGCTATCGGATTCAGCTGATAAAATTAAGGGGACCTTGGCCCAAATTGAGAGCTCAATTCGAAACTACGATATTAGTTCGGCGGCAATTACCTGGGTAAAACACGAGGGAACTACCGTTCAGAGTATCGAACTTAACGCCACATATAATGCATATTATTCTGATCCAGTTTCAATTACGAAAAAGCATAAATTGGTATGTGCGGATGATAAAAACGCTAAATGTACTGGTACGACTACAAGTACAAGTGGGAGTAAATAAAAATGAAAGCAACAGATATCGCATTGGTGATTGTGGTTGGAATTGTGTCGGTACTTGGCTCATATTGGATTGGTAATTTAATTCTTGGTGATCCTAGCAACAAGACGACCGAAGTGTACTATATGAATAAAATTAGCGATTCGATTGAATCGCCGGATGTTGAAACGTTTAACGTGAAGGCAAAGAACCCGACAGTGGAAGTTTATGTCGGTAACTGTCAAGTCGGACAAGTTTGGGATACTGGTAAGTTGAAATGTGTGAGTAAAGATGGCAGTGACGACACGACCACGGATGATACCAAGACTGATACAACGGACAACACTAAAACCAATACGACCGATAACACTGATAGTACTAATAATACCCAAAACAATAGTGGGACAAGTACCAATCAGAATAAAACTGGAGAATGATTAAATGCTTCTGAGTAAGGAGCTA
>CAZAAQ010000016.1:15292-17885 GCA_964483505.1 uncultured Candidatus Saccharibacteria bacterium
AGTACCAATCAGAATAAAACTGGAGAATGATTAAATGCTTCTGAGTAAGGAGCTACAAGATAAAATCGTCAATCTTTTGGTTGAAGACGGGCTTGTTGATGTCGTGCTGGTCAAGAAGGCCTACAACGAAGTCAGCAAGACTGGTCAGCCAATTTTGGCAGTGCTAAAGAGCAAAGGAATTGTAAGCGACGACTGTGTGCAGCATGCAACGGCAGTCGCTACAAACACGCAATACATTGACTTGCGAAATATCCGATTTGACCGTGAGCTGCTTTTGAACATTCCGCAAGAGGTGGCAAAACGCTCAAAAGTGATTCCGTTGCAGGTGATGAATGGCCAAATTTCGGTGGCGGTTCTAGATGTTACGAATATCCAGAAGATTGACTATATTTCAACTCTAGTAAAGATGCCGGTGCGGACTTTAATGACGTCAGAAGCGGGCATTCAAAATGCTTTGATGCAGTATGTGGCGGATTTAAAGGATGTCGATAAGGTTGCGCAGCAAGAGGAAGATACTCAAGAGGCTCATAGTAATGCGCAGGTAATCACGCAGGATTCGCCGATTTCAAAAGCGCTGACTTCGATTTTGGATTATGCTGCGAAGTCTAAAGCCAGTGATATTCATATTGAGCCACTAGAGAAATCTCTGGTGATTCGATGCCGCATTGATGGTGTGTTGCGGAAGACAATGGAATTGCCGAAGTCGATTGAACCAGCACTAGTTAGCCGGATTAAGATTATGTCGCGTCTAAAAATTGATGAACACCGTATTCCGCAAGATGGTCAGTTCTCAGTGATTGTGAACAACAATACGATTGATTTGCGTATCGCAATTTCACCAGTGGTTTGGGGTGAGCAGGTGGTGATTCGTTTGTTGGATAAAAGTGGCACGTCGATGGATATTGAGAAAATGGGTATGACGGGTCGAGCATTGCGTGATGTAACGGAAGGTATCTCGCGACCAAACGGTATGATTCTGACTTCTGGTCCAACGGGTTCTGGTAAATCTACAACTTTGTATGCTTTGATTAAGCGAATTAAAAATGAGTCAATTAACATCGTGACGCTGGAGGACCCAGTCGAGTATAAGATGGATGGCGTTAATCAGATTCAGGTAAATACGGATGCAGGTTTGACGTTTGCGTCAGGACTTCGGTCAATTTTGCGTCAGGATCCGGATGTGGTAATGGTAGGTGAAATTCGTGATGCCGAAACGGCGAACTTGGCCGTGCAGGCGGCTTTAACGGGTCATTTGGTGTTCTCGACACTCCACACGAACTCTGCAGCTGGTATTTTGCCACGTTTGATTGATATGGGCATTGAGCCATTCTTGATTGCTTCAACGCTCAATACGGTAATTGGCCAGCGTTTGGTGCGTCGGGTGGCCGAAAGGCGCGAGGCTTATCAAACTACTGATCTCGCGACGACGGAAGTGAAACAGATTGTGGGAAATATATTGCCACAAACTTCAGCTGAGGTCGCAAAAGTAAGTGAAGATTTGGGCTATCCGAGTCTACCATTAGCCAATTCGCCAAGTTTCACAATGGTGAAGGGTGTTGATACGGATGAAGCACCAGGCGGTTACTCGGGGCGTGCTGGTATTTATGAAACGATCTCGGTGGATGATGATATTCAGAAGTTGATTGTGGCGCATGCAACATCTGGCGACATTATGCGCGTGGCTAAGATGAAGGGGACCGTGACGATGCGTCAGGACGGTGCTTTGAAGGCTCTATCCGGTATTACGACGATGGAAGAAGTCGACCGCGTTGCGAGCGACTTGGCCTAGTGCCTATTTTCGGTTACTTTGGATATTTTGGAACTCAAAACGATATTCCTGAGAAATTTCAGGATATTTTTGTCGGTCAACCTTACTAATGAAATCTTGATATGGTCGAATAAAAAGCGTATTGTCGCCATAAAGAGCACGATAAACGACGTATTTTTCTAAAGTGTCACTATGGATGGCGATATCTTCTACAATATATAAATCTCCCTTAAAATGTCGATAGATACCGTGGATCTTTGGGCTGTTCATAATCTAATTATAGATGAGAAACAAAAAACTAACTATTACTAGTTAGCTATTTTTTGCTTGGTGTGTGGTGCGAGTTGAGAGAGTCGAACTCTCATGATGAGTTTGGAAAACTCACATAATAACCGTTATATGAAACTCGCAGGTACTATGGGGTGAGCGAGAGGACTTGAACCTCCGACCCTCTGGACCACAATCAGATGCTCTAACCAAACTGAGCTACGCTCACCACGTGCCTGTATTATATCAAATTTAGAACTGATTCGTAAAGACGAGAAGGTAGGCTAAGTAACCAAGACCACCACCGGCGGCAATGACTAGCAAAACAATCAGCGTCCAAAGCCAACCAGAATGTTTCTTTGGTGCTTCGGTAACGGTGTGTTTAGCGTGACGGTTAAGTTTGGAAGGGCTCTTTTGACTGTAAATATTTTTAGTACTGTGCAAGGTACTGACGTTGGTTTCTGGAACATTGTGGCCAAGCGGACGTTTCTCGACCTTAGTGTTAGTCATGAACGGGGAACGGCCACCAAGTGAATAGTTGTTAGCGTTTGGGCTAGT
>CAZAAQ010000017.1:0-13366 GCA_964483505.1 uncultured Candidatus Saccharibacteria bacterium
ATTATTGCTACCGCTAAAGATGATTCGCGCCGACTTCGCAAGCGTAAGCTACGCAAATTGGGCAAGGTCTTGGCTAAAAGCACCCGTTTAATTATTGCCGATAAAGATAACCTCGAAAACTTCACTAATTTAGAAGAAAATCTCTCAGCTTATCTTAATGATTCTGGTCCTGGTTACCATTTTCCAGTGGTTGATGGCGTCTATATCCCACCCGCCCAGCAAGTGGATTATCTTGATGGCGTCACGAAGTTGGCCGCCGATCTCAAGCTTAAATTGGCTGTCTATGGCTTGCCGGAATTTGACACTTTTACGGTTCGTCCTAGCTTCACTACTAGCACTTCCGATGGTCGCAAAGCCCTGATTGGATTCTTGCGCCGTTATCTTGAATTAGTCAAAAATTGCCAAGGTTATGCTTGTGGGGAAGCCGCTGAAGGCCGATTCTTGGCGATGTTTACGCGCCAGAGCCAAAGCACTGATGTTTTGCGACTTTATGGCGATATCAAACACATTTTTGACCCACTCGATGTCTTGAACCCTGGTATTAAACAAGAAGTTGACGCCCGCGCTGTCCTGCGCCAATTCCGGATTGACTACAATATTGGCATTTTGCCAAACGATTGACATTTCGCTGATGCTTTTTAAGCACATCTCTTTATGTTATAATTTTGAGCATGAAGACATCTAGCAAAATATTGAGCACGTCTGTAGAATTCACTGTTGAATTTAACAAAGACGATTTGGAGCCAGCACGTCTAACGGCTCTTGAGCGTTTAGCTCGCAATATCAAAGTTCCAGGTTTCCGTAATGGCAAAGCTCCAGCCAATGTGGTTGAGCAACACGTCGATCCTAACGACCTTGCTACGCAAACTTTGGATGTATTAGTTCGTAGAACCATTCCGACCTTATTTGATAAGGCTAAATTAATGCCAGTTTCAGTGCCGCACGTGGACGTTAAAAAATACGTTCCAGGTGAAATGGCCGAAATTACCATTGTCGCTGACATTATGCCAGAAGTTACGCTTGGCGATTACAAAAAACTCAAAGCCAAATTTGTGGCACCAGCCATTGCTGACAAAGATGTCGAAGACGTCTTGGGCCGCATTGCCGAAAGCTATGCTGAGACCAAGGTAGTCAAACGCGCTGCCGCTAAAGGCGACGAAGTAATTATCGATTTCGTTGGCAAAAAGGACGGTAAAGAGTTTGAAGGCGGATCTGCTAAAGATTACCATCTTGAACTTGGCTCTGGCAAGTTTATCCCAGGTTTTGAAGAGGGCATCGTTGGCCACGCTTCCGGCGATAAATTCGACATTAACCTTTCATTCCCAAAGAATTATGGTGTTGCCGACCTTGCTGGCAAACCAGTTGTATTCGAGGTTCTAGTTAAGCAAGTCAACGAAGTCATAAAACCTGCCGTTGACGATGAACTCGCCAAGAAAACTGGTGCTTTTGCCACGCTAAGCGAGCTCAAAGCCGATATCCGCACCAACCTTGAGGCCCGTGCCAACCAAGAAGCTGACAGCAAGTACAAAGATGATTTATTGACCGAATTAGTCAACAACTCCAAGACCGAAGCTCCACTTTCACTTGTCGACGAGCAATTCCAGCACATCAAAGACGATATGCTTCGCAATTTGCAATCACATGGTATGACCATTGAACAATACCTTGAACGCAACAAGCAAAAAGTTGAAGATTGGGAAAACGAAGTCCGCGCAGCTGCCAAGCATCGTGTTATCAGCAGCCTAGTCGCTCAAAAACTTTCTGATGTTCTTGGCATTGAAATCTCTGACGCTGAAGCTGAGAAGCAAGTTGCCGAAATGCGCGAAGTCTATCAAAAAGACAAATCCGCTATGGAACAACTCGATGATCCACAAGTTCAAGCCAGCATTCGCAACCGCATGCGCATTGACCGTACGATGGAAGAATTAGCCAAGCTCAACCGCCCAGCCAAGACTGAAAAAGCTAAAGCTGATAAGTCTGAGGAAAAAGCCACTAAAGCCGCTAAATCAGACAAAACCGACAAGGCCGCAAAGACTAAGACCACCAAAAAGTCCAAATAAGCCAAAAAGCTAAAACCGCCAAAAAGCTAAATAGGCCCAAAAAATAAATCGCGTCGCCAAACCTAGCGGCGCGATTTTGGTTTGCTGCCGGCAAGATGCCAATGATTGCCATATTGACAATGGTAAGCATGCAAAAAATTCTTCGGTAATTGATGCTCGGCTTCTAACAGTCTTGCGGTCATTTCGGCCGTATCTTCGTCGGGGTAACATACTTTAGCCTTTTCGTTTACCCAGCATTTTTCGGGCTCGTATGGCATATTTTTTAAACTTTTCATTAAAATTCACCTTTCAGATAGCGTTCATGCTCGGCCGCCGGCATATGTTCAATCGCATAACGCAAACTCGTGCGCGGAATGCGGCGATAATTATCAATCAAATATGATTCGACGACGCGCTTATCTACTTTAGAATAAATTTCGCGTAACATCCAGCCATTTGCCTTCTGGATTAACGGCTGCGGCGTCTCAATTAAATTATTTACCATCTCGAGCCCATCGCCCATCACGCCCTTGCGATAAAAGGCTAGATAACTAACAACCGAAATGCGCTGCAGCCACAGATCGTCTGTGCGGTTAAAATGATGCAAAATACTTTCATCGTGATTTTCAAGACAGTGCTGTCCGATAATCTTTGGCATAAATACATCGACGAGATCCCAGTTGTTGACGTGTTTGATATCATTCAAGATGAGCTGATAAATCTGATGCGGTTGTTTTGTCGCTTTTGCGCTCAAAATCACCAATGCCGCAAAACGAAAGTCGTGGCAGTCGGATTCGAGCAGAGTTAAAGCATCTTTGACGGGCAATTGTTTGTAGTCCTGACAAATTTTGCGTACGGTTGGCACCGGGATGCCTAAGATGATGTCGCCATCGCCATAGCCGCCAGGGAAGACCCCAAAATACTTCGCCACTTGCTCGGCGTGATCTGGGTCAATTTCGGCTTGCAGCCGGGCTACTAGCTCGTTTAGCATGGTTTTATTCTAGCATATAATATGATGTTGCATAATAAGCAAAAGTGTTGTATAATATAGACATGAATATTGTTGACTACTTCATTAAGCTATACAAAGAAAAAAGCCAATTGGCCCTTTTAACCTGGGCTTATCTAGCCATTACGGTGGTATTTGTCGTTTTGGCGGGGATTTTTGCGCTTTTTAATCAAGCATTTGGTCTCAGCGTATTAATCGTCCCATTTGTCGCAATCATTGCGCTCTGCGTCAATGTCACAGCTTGGGCTTTGATTCGCTATCTGCTAGATGGCATTATTTCGCGCCGCGAAATCGCTAAAAAAGCTGCTGCGTTGGCTGCCGCTGATGCCGCTGCCGCTAAAGCTACCGAAAATGCTGTTATTGTCGCAGCGACCGAAAAAACAGACGTGGCGAAAACCGAACCTGTTAAAGCCGATACCAAAAAGCGTGCTAAAAAAGCTTCCAAAAAATCCAAAACCGTCGCTAGCGCTGCTAAAAAAGCTAAATCTACCACCAAATCCAAAAAATAACTGCTAGACTGGTCTTATGGACGCTAGTACAGATACGCGGAATTTAATCGACAAGTATAAAGGCCTTCCTAACGAAGACATTATTGCCGACCTCGATAAAACCCGCATCACTTTGGAAGTGGCGATTGAAAATGTCAGCCACGATTTTAATATTGGCACTATTGTCCGCAATGCCAACGCCTTCAATATCGCGAAAGTCCACATTATTGGCAAGCACAAGTACAATCGTCGCGGTGCGATGGTTACTGACAAATATTTACATATCGATTATTTTGCGACCGTGGCAGAATTTGTCGCGGACGCACGGGCTCGTCAAAAAACCTTAGTGGCGATTGAAAACAATCGTCCAGCTAGCCAACCATTGCAGCAGGTTGAGGCTAAACCAAATTCCATCTTAATCTTCGGCTCTGAGTCAGATGGCATGACCGATGAATTGCTAGACGCCGTTGACCAGATTTTTTATATTGAGCAACTCGGTTCCACGCGCTCGATTAACGTTGGCTGCGCCTCGGCAGTTGCCATGTATGAATACGTGCGTCGCTTAGGATATTTCGAACCACATGCGTAAACCGGAATTATCTCAACATTTTTTGCGTAGTCCTAAACTGGCGCTATTTTTGATTGGGCATAGCAATATCAAGAAACGCGACACCGTGATTGATATCGGCGCTGGTTCTGGTGTGATTTCGGCTGCGCTCAGTCGCCGTTGCAAGACCGTGATTGCAGTTGAGCCAGATCACGCTACCGCCGAGTTGTTGCGCAAAAATGTTAAAAATTGTCCAAATGTGCAAGTGCTGGAACAGAATTTTCTTGACATGGATTTGCCGACTGGCTCTTATAAAGTATTTGCCAACCCACCATTCCATCTTAGCTCGCAGATTCTGCATAAGCTTGACGAAGCCGCCAATCCACCAGAGGCAATCTACTTAATTTTACAAAAACAATTCGCGTTAAAACTGCTCAACAACGATCGGCACTACACTTCTCAACTAGGGCTGCAGCTTTATCGAGATTATGCACCACGTATTCGCTTGCCTATGCGACCAGATTACTTTACGCCGCCGCCAGCCGTCCCGACTGTGCTATTAGAACTTAAGCGGCGTGATATAATCAAAAGTAATGACCAGAATATTTAAACTCAAAAAGCGGTTTTACTTTGTTGCTGCTAACTACTTTCGTTTTTTCGCTAATATCTCTTTAAAACGCTGGCACCCGCGGATTATTGCGGTGACTGGCTCGGCTGGCAAGACCACGATGCTCAATCTCATCGAAAGCCAACTCGGTGCCAAAGCGCATTATTCGCACGACGCCAACTCGGCCTTTGGCGTCGCTTTTGATATTTTGGGGATGCGCGGGATTACAGGCTCAAAATGGCACTGGGCCTCATTAATTTTCAGTGCGCCAATGCGGGCCTTTAACTTCCGTCATCATGAGACTTTTTATGTTGTTGAGGTTGATGGTGAACGTCCGCACGAAGCGGAATATATTGCCAAATGGCTACGTCCAGAAGTCACGGTCTGGGTCAGTCTGGGTCGCTCACATGCGGTCTTTTATGAGCAAGAAGTCAAAGCGGGCCATTTTGCCAATATTGATGATGCTATTGCGCATGAATTTGCAACTTTGCCGCATTACACGCGCAAGTTAGTATTGATTGACCAAGACAACGCCACGATGGTGGCGCAGACCAGCGATATTCATGCTAAAGTCATTGCTTGCAGCAAGAATGAGCTAAAAGGCTATGATGTTTATCCAAATCGAGCTGAATTTGATTTTAAAGATGGCAAATTCATCTTTAATGAGCCAATGCCGCGTGATGTGACAATTCAATTGCTTATGCTTGGCAAACTCATGGAATATCTTAAAATTCCAGTTAGCTACGAGCTAAAAAACTTCGAAATGCCGCCAGCCCGTAGCAATTATCTTGATGGCAAACGTGGTATTAAAATCATCGACAGCAGTTATAACGCCCATATTATCAGCATGACGTCTGTACTCGATATGGTAAAAGTTTTGCATGCGCCGCATAAATGGCTAGTCATTGGCGATATTATCGACCAAGGTCAGCTTGAGGGCGAAGAGCACGAAAAACTCGCTAAATTGTTGCTTGATGTAAAGCCAGAAAAAATTGTGATGGTTGGCCGTCGGACCAAGAAATATACTTATCCGTTATTAAAAGGCCAAGTCGACGTAGTTTCTTTCGACAAGCCACAAGAAGCCTTAAAATATCTTGAGAAAAATCTCACCGGCAAAGAAACGGTCGTCTTTAAGGGCAGCCAGTATCTGGAATGGGTAGTCGAAAAATTATTATCTAACCCAGAGGACGTTGAAAAATTAGCGCGTCAAGATGAGGCGCATCGCCGTCGTCGGGCTAGTTGGGGGCTAAATTAATGATCGATTTGTATATCATTCACGGTTGGACCTATCGCCCAGAACCATGGGAAGAAGTGATTGAGTTGTTGGCCAAACAGGGCATCAAAGCCAAGCTGTTGCGCGTGCCAGGTTTAGCGACGCCATCGGAAAAAGTTTGGACCATTGATGATTATGTTGAATGGGCCACAAGAGAAATCCCTAAAGGCAGCGTAGCACTTGGCCATAGTAACGGCGGCCGCATTCTATTGAATTTGTTGAGCCAAAAAGGCTCAGACTACTTAAGTGGTCTAATTTTGCTGGATTCCGCAGGCATTTATGAGGAGTCTGCCAAGCGTAATGTCGCAAAGAAACTTTCCAAGTTGTTTGCCCCACTTAAGAAAAGCCGTCTGATGCGCAAAGTCGTTCATAAAATTTTAGGCGCACACGATTACGATGCCGCTCCAGAAAATATGAAGCACACTCTTGAAAATATGTTGGTTTCAGATAAAAAGCTCAATCTCGGTCAGATTACGACGCCGACTCAGATTATTTGGGGGCGTGATGACCAGACTACGCCACTTCGCCAAGGCCGCAAGATGCATGATTTATTAAAAAATTCCAAATTAACCATTAAAGATGGCTGGCGTCATTCACATTACCTCGTCTCAACTCAAGAACTTGCCGATGAAATCGCTGACCAGTATGCGCAATTAAAGTCTAAATAGGAGAAACAAGTGGCACTAAAATTAGATGAAATCTCGCCCGCAGAATTAGACGAATTCGTCTTGAGCAAACATCCGGAAGCCAACTTTTTACAGACTTCTAGCTGGGGTAAAGTCTATACACGAGATGGCGAGCGCGTTTTTTATCTTGGGTTAAAAGATCAAGATAAGCTTATTGGTTCAGCTATTGTCATCTTAAAACTAGCCAAACGTGGCCGGTATTTAGAAATTCCAGGCGGTCCAATTTTAGATTGGCAAGGTAAGCGTTCCGCGCTTGAAACTTTTATGCGTGAGATTAAAACACTTGCCGCTAAAGAAGATTGTGTGTTTGTCCGAATGCGACCGAATATTGCTGATACGCCAGCACACCGCGCATTAGCGCAAAGTTTAGGCCTAGTGCCATCACCGATGCATTTACATGCCGAGCATACCGTCATGCTGGATTTAACGCAGAGTGAAGAAGATTTGCTGAAGAATATGCGCCGGCAAACCCGTTACGAAGTGCGCCGTGCAGATAAACTTGGCATCGTAGTGACTTATGAAGATACCGAGCAAGCGTTTGAGGACTTTTACGATCTGCAGACGCAGACGGCCAAACGTCAGAACTTCATTCAATCTTCACGCCATTTTGTGCTATCTCAGCACGTTGTCTTTGGTGACAAAGCCCGCATCTATACTGCAAAACTCGGTGATGAAATTTTAGCCCAAGGTCTAATCTTGTTACAAAAGCCAGAAGCAATTTATCACGAAGCCGCTTCCTCGCCAGATGGCCGCAAATATCCAGGCGCCTACGCGTTGCAATGGCGCGTCATGCGTGATGCTAAGGCTATGGGCCTCACTAGGTACAATTTGTTTGGTATTGCGCCGCCAAACTCACCGCATCACCGCTACGCTGGCGTCACTACCTTCAAAACCGGTTTTGGCGGCGAGCAAGTGGCCTACCTACCGGCGCAGGATTTGGTTATTAAACCGTTGCATTATCGTTTCGTGCATATTCTGGAAGAGATTCGCAAGAAACGCCGACATTTATAGATAAAGATGTTAAACTTATAAGCATGAAGATTATTGACGCTACCGATCAAGCCAAATGGGATGAATTTATCACGAGCCATAAGGATGCGAACTTTTTGCAATCTTGGGCTTGGGGCGAATTTCATCTATCCCGCGGCAAAACCGTGGTACGCCGCGCGGTAATTGATGACCAAGCAAACATCATCGGCGCTTACGTGGGCGAAGTCGAAACTGCCAAACGTGGCACTTATATCGCTATTGCTGGTGGCCCAATTTTTGATTGGCGCAATCGAGCATTACGTGAAGCAGTTTTTGCTGATATTCGTGAGGAGGGCAAGAAAAATCATTGTGTCTTTGTCAGAGTTCGTCCGCAAATTACCGAAACACCAGAAAATCGAGCTATGTTTAAACAACTCGGGCTTAAACCGGCACCAATGTACCTTTCGGTCGAATATGCTGGTGTATTGGATTTGCGCAAGTCTGAAGAGGAGATTCTAGCGGGCGCTACTCAACGCCTGCGTCGCGCTTTGCGCAAGGCTGCTAAGAACAATATTACAATCGAAACTAGCACTAACCCGCAAGACATTAAAGAGTTCTATCGGATTGAACTTGAGACCGCCAAACGCCATAGTTTTGTATCGTTCTCGGAAGATTTTCTCGAAAAACAGTTTGCCGCTTTTGCCAAATATGATGCCGTGAAACTTTATACTGCTAAACTTGACGGCCAGATTTTGGCGCAAAACTTCATGATTTTTTACGGCAATGAGGCAGCTTATCACTACGGCGTCTCAACCGAACTCGGCACGAAGTATTCCAGCGCACCACTTCTGCATATGCAGGCGATGCGTGATGCGCGCGCTCGTGGCATTGAGCGATATAATTTTTGGGGCATTACGGCCGTCGATGATGTCAAGCACCGCTTCTATGGTGTGAGCCAATTTAAGCGCGGTTTTGGCGTCGATGAGTTAATCTATCTGCATGCGCACGACATGATTATTAATCCGGCTAAATATCGGGTTTCTTATCTTATCGAAAAGCTACGCGCTAAGCACCGTCACGTCTAAATCAGCGGGCTGGCTACCTTGCAAAACGCTTATTCTTAATGTATTCTTTAATTAAAGAAAAGGAGCTTTTTGAAGTGAGTACAAAACGGAAATATATTGAGAGCCATTGGCTAGTTTTTGGCATCAAAGGCGCAATCGCGGCTTTGGCTGGACTATGCTTGACTCTTACGACCAAAGAAAACACGGAGTACCTGACTGCTATAGTTGGTTGCACAATGTTGGGCTTAGCATTAGTGGAATTATTCAACATGCTGCACCGCAAACGCCGCCAGCACACTTGGGGTGCTTCATTCGCTATCAGCTTAATCGAACTCGTGGTTGCTATCTTCTTGCTATTCACGGTTAAACCGAATGCTAGTGCTAGCGACACCATTGCGTTACGAGTCTCTGTCTTGTCAGCTTACACGTTGGTTGCCTCAGTCATCGCAATTATGCTAGCATTCTCTGGTTTCCAAAATACCACCGATCGCGCCATGTGGGTGATTGATGGCATGATCGGCTGCGTGCTGGCCTTTGCAATGTTCAATGGCATAGACGTTACTACTCACATCAAAATCTTTGGTATTTATCTCTTAGTTAAAGGCCTAACCGATATGTACTTTGGCGCCCATTCTCGGGAAGAAATGGCCGAACTCCATGCCGAAAAAGCTGCCAAAAAAGAACTCCCAAGCAAAAAGAAAGGGAAAAAATAAATTATGTTTTTCAGTCCCAAACGCCATCTGGAACGTTACTTCAAGAAAAACCCAGACGTCAAATTGATTGTTATTGCTGGCTCTTATGGCCGCAAATCGGCGAACCGCGCTTTGGGTCTAGTTCTTGATCAAACGTTTACGGTTACCATGGGCGTAAACAGCAAAATCCATCCAGATATCGTCATTATGGATTACGTTTCTTCTGGCGAGTTTCCGGATGTCAAGCCAGACGTCATGGTTATTACAAGTTGTTTGACGGACGCCGAAGCCAAAAGCTTCTTCGCTTTGGCTAACAAATCCCAGCACGTTATTATTAACTTCAATGATGTACCGCAAAAATACTCGAAATATCTGATGAACCCAGAAGTCACCACCTATGGCGATGAATTGCCAGCTGATTATTATTTTGAAAACCATGATTTTACTTTGAGCGGGCAAAAAGGGGACATCGTGAACCCGGATCGCGAACACATCCCAGTCAGTGTCAAGTTGCTCGGCGAACACAATCTGCGTCCATTAGTAATGGCCGCTGCGGTTGCTAAGATGTTTCAGGTCCCGCGTGAAGACATTGTCAAAGGCATCGAATCGGTTCGACCATTGCATGGCCGGATGTCGCCTGGCAAAGGGTTGAAGGGCTCCGTCATCATTGACGACAGCGCCGACGATTCCATTGTCTCAGTTGAATATGGCCTAAAGGCAATTTATGCACTTGAGGCGCCATCGCGCATTCTTGTCACAAATGATGCCGACAAGGCAAAGAATTTTGACCGTAACCTTATGTCCGAGATTTTAGTTTTAGGCTCAAACAAAACCGGCAAGGAAGACGGCAAGATTCATTATTTTGATGACGAATTAGATTTAATTAATTACTTAGGCAGTCGGTTTGAACAGGGCGGCATCGTTCTGCTTGAAATCCCGTTGCCGAGTATTATTGAATCATATATTTGGGAGTAAGTCTTTTAGAAAGCCAAGTTTTATTGTAAGATATATACATATGGCGAAGGTGATTACGATTACCAATCAGAAGGGGGGAGTAGGTAAAACAACTACCTCTATTAATCTTGCTTTCTATTTAGCTAAGGCCGGCAAAAAGACCTTAATAATTGATTATGACCCGCAGGGTAATGCCACTTCTGGCCTTGGCGTTGAGAAAAAAGAGCTTAAAAAGACTATGTGCGACGTGATGTTGGGCGAAGCCGATTTGGATGAGATTAGCATCAAAAATAAGAACAAAAATCTCTGGGTGGCTCCGACCGTGCCAGAGCTTGCTAACGTTGAAGTCGAAATGTCTACCATGGAAGGTAAGTTTTTGTTGCTAAAGAAGGCGATTGATAAAGTTTCGAAGAAATACGATTACATTATCATCGACAGTCCGCCAAGCTTGTCGCTTTTGACCGTTAATGGCATGATTGCTGCCGATTATCTTTTATTGCCAGTCCAGACCGAATTCTTCGCACTTGAGGGCGTGGCCCAACTCCTGGAGAGTATGAAGCTGGTCAAGAAAGCCATGAACCCAGATCTTAAACTACTAGGCGTGCTTGCCACCATGTATGACCGTCGCACGGCTTTAAGTTCACAGGTGCTAGCCGAAGTGAAACGCTATTTCAAGGATAAGGTGTTTGATACGACCATTCCGCGTAATGTGCGGTTGGCTGAGGCTCCAAGCCATGGGGTTGCTATTGGCCAATATGACCGCTTCAGCAAAGGCGCCAAGGCCTATAAGGCACTTGCCGAAGAAGTAATGGAGCGCACAGCATGAGCACTGCGCACGGATTAGGCAGGGGCTTCGCGGACTTGATTCCTACCGATATCATTGATACGCAATTTGACCCTACTGCTCAAGAAGACCAAAAAAGTAGTAAACTCTACGAATTGTCGCTAGACGACATCGTGCCGGACGAAGAACAGCCGCGTCGCAATTTCCGCCCCGAGCAGTTAGCGGCTCTAGCAGATTCTATCAAGGAACATGGTGTTTTGCAGCCAATCGTCGTCACTAAGGAAGGCAATAAATATAAGATTGTTGCTGGAGAACGTCGTTGGCGGGCTTCCAAACTCGCCGGGATTGATAAAATTCCAGCTATTATCCGCACCCTAGATGCCCAAAATCGCCTAGAGTTGTCTTTAATTGAAAACGTACAGCGGGAAGATCTTAATGCAATTGAGACCGCTACGGCCTACGTTAAGCTCAAGGATCAATTTAATATGACCTCAGCGGATGTCGCTAAACGGGTCGGTAAGAGCGAATCTGCCATCATCAACACGATGCGCTTGCTCGGTTTGCCAGATTTTGCCAAACATACCATGATTGAGCACAATCTGTCTGAAGGGCAAATGCGTCCACTGATTACTGCCTCGCCGGAACAAATTCAATCTGTGCTGCCACGCATTATTAATGAAAATTGGAGCGCCCGTAAAGTTGAGCAGTACATGGTGGAGCAAAAAGCGAAGGTCAAAGCGCAAGCCAAGCACATTGTTGACCAGCCAGACGATTCTAGCGCTGTCCAATCGGCCAGCTTAAGCGATAAATTAGGTTTACAGGTGAAAGTTCGAACTAGCGCACGCGGTTCGGGCGATATCGTAATTAAATTCAACAACGAAAAGGAGTTCGAAAGACTATGTTCAATACTAACAGCGTAAAAGACAAAATGTCCGCCACTGTTGAGCATTTTAAAGAGGAGATGAAGAAAGTCCGCACGGGCCGTGCTCATCCAGATATGCTCGCCAATGTGAAAGTCGAAGTTTACGGCCAATTTTCGCCGCTAAACCAGATTGCCAACATTACTATTTCTGGCGCTTCAATGTTAATGATTACACCTTATGATACTGCGAATATTTCTAAGATTTCAGCCGCCATCCGGGCCGACCAATCTTTGGGACTTAACCCAGCCGATGATGGTCGTGTGATTCGCGTGCCAGTGCCGCCATTGACCGAAGACCGCCGCAAGGAGATTGTTAAAAGCGCCAGCACGAAAGTTGAAGACGCTAAAATCTCTATGCGCAAAGTTCGCGATGAGGCTCGTAAAGAGCTCAAGGCCGCCGAACTCGCTGAAGACGCTAAAAAACGCGCCGAAAAGACAATTGATGATATGATAAAAGAATATGGTGCTGAAGTTGACAAGATTTTTGCCGACAAAGAAGCAGAAATAATGAAAATCTAAAGGGAAGTGGGAGATATGAAAAAACAGGGTGGTGCACAAAAAACTGAAAAACAAGAAGCCGCAGCCAAAGGCAGTACTTTTGAGGGCATAAATCAAAAGACATTACTATTCGTGATTGCTGGTATTTTATTTGGTGCTATTTTTGTTTTGATTTTAATCTACTTCGGTATGCAAATGGCTAAGGTGGACATCTTGGGCGAAGCCGCTGATCAAAAGGCCGCTACAACTGGTACAGTGATTTCGGTAATCCCGGTCACGACCACCGTCAGCACCTATACCTACGCTCCAGCCGCCACGCAACTTGCCACTGGCGATTTTAAATCTGGCTTGTTCCAAAATGCTGGCTGTGGTAAGGAAAATTACGCGGTAATTAAAAGTCGAGATGAGCTAGACGACCTAGTCCAAGCTTTAAAGAGCGAGAATATCACTTCTGGCTCTCTTGATTCAATTGATACGGATGACAGCTTCTTTGTTTCTGGCTCCATCTTGGCAATTGACTACGAAGCGAAAGGTTTGTCCGCATTGGCGACCGACGGAATAGTGCGCGATAGCAACTACGATTTGACTTTGACGCTAGTTGGTTCAGTGGACGAGAGCTCCGACGTGGTCACTGGTCACTTAGCGCTCTTCAAAATAGCCAACATTCAACCAACCAACGTGACACTGGATTACAGCGATAACACCACTTCAAAATAGGCAAAAATCAATCAAATAGACGACCGGGAAAACTAGGTCGTCTATTTTTTTATATTATGTTATAATCTTACCAGTTGCCGCGATAGCTCAGTTGGTAGAGCGCATCCATGGTAAGGA
>CAZAAQ010000018.1:0-5350 GCA_964483505.1 uncultured Candidatus Saccharibacteria bacterium
TATTTTTTCTCTGTTTGTTTTATTTGACCTTAAGCGCATTATATATAAACTCTAAGAATATGTCAATGGACGGCACATGCGGCGTAGGAGGGCTTATTTTATGCCATCAAATAGTGTAAAATAAAAGCATTAATGTTATTCTCTGACAAAATCAATCAGGCAATTCGAGTTGCTGCTTGCGCCCATGAAGGGCAGTATCGTAAGGGTTCCGCTATCCCGTATATTTTCCATCCTTATGCCGTGGCGCTTATTTCTCAGAAGTATTATGAAGACGAAAAAGTGTTCATTGCTTGTCTCTTGCACGATGTTTTAGAAGACGTCCCCACGAAAGTCTATTCCCGCGATGACATGGCTAAAGATTTTGGTGCCGACATTTTGTCAATTGTCGATGATGTGTCAGAGCCGAAACTGATTGGCATGAAAGACGTTTGGCAAGCCCGCAAAGATGCCTACATTGATCATTTAGCGACTGTAGCCGATATTCGCCCGTTGATTGTTTCTACATCAGACAAAATCCATAATATGTCTGAAATGATTCGCGAACACGGTGAGCGCGGTGTTCAAATTTGGGACTCGTTTTATGCGGATCGGGCCAAAGAAATCTGGTTTTATGAAGCGGTCTACGATGTTCTAAAAGAGAAAAGTCTGCCACCGGTGGCCATGGAAGATTACGCGGCGATACTGGCTAAACTAGAAGAATTGAAGTAGAATAACAGGTTAACATCATGATGGAACAACATAATCAGTCAAGCGATCGTAATCGCCGTATTGTGCGTGCGAGTTTAGTCGGCGTTGCCGCTAACTTTTTGCTAGTCGTTTTCAAGGCCATGGTTGGTCTTATGGCGAATTCTATCGCTATTGTCCTTGATGCGGTTAATAACTTTAGCGATATTTTGTCTTCGCTCGTCACAATCATTGGGGTACGTTTAGCGAACCGTGCGCCGGATCGTGAACACCCTATGGGCCACGGTCGATCTGAGTACCTTAGCACGGCGGTTATCGCGGTCATTATTATGTATATTGGCTTTACTGCATTGGTCGAGTCAGTTCAAAAGATTTTTCACCCAGCCAAAGTTGATTACTCGTTTATCACAATTTTAGTCGTCTCGGTCGCTACAATTATTAAAGTTGCACTCAGCATTTATGTTAAAAAAGTTGGGACCAAGGTCAAATCCGATTCACTGATTGGTTCGGGCATTGACGCAATGTTTGATGCCGTAATTTCTTTTACCACTTTAATTGCGGCCATTATCTATATGACTTCAGGTGTTAGCATTGAGCCGTATTTAGCCACCGGTATCTCGGTCATTATCATCCGCGCTGGTTTTAAGATGCTGCGCGAAGCTTTTAGCACCATTTTGGGCGAACGGGTTGATCCAGATTTAGCCAAACGCATCAAAACGGAAATTTTGAATGTCAAACAAGTGAAGGGAGCATACGACCTAATTGTTCATGATTATGGACCCGATACTATTATGGCTTCCGTCAATGTCGAAATACCCGATGACCTTACCGCTTTGCAAATTGACGATATCTCCAGGCGCATCGGTCGTCGAGTTTATCGCAAATGCCATGTTCATATTAGCTCAGTTGGGATTTATCCAGTTAATGCCAAAGGCGAGGGCACTGATAGCATCCAGAATCAGGTCAGGGAAATTATTAGTAAACATGAACATGTAATTCAAATGCATGGGCTACATGTGCATCAAGCTACCAAAGAAATTAGTTTCGATATTGTAGTGGACTTTGCCTTGAAAGATCGTCAGGGCTATTACCGCAAGATCCGAAATGAAGTCCAAGACGCATTTCCAGATTACATCATCGATATTGCACTCGATAGTGACATTAGCGATTGATAAATCAAAGCGTTTTTATCACGCGCCAAGCCAGTTCAGCGCATTTTACCCGGGCTGGCATGGTCGAAATATCTTTTAGCGCCATGGCTTCACCAAGGACTTTTCCATCACTAGTTCCGTTAGTAATCATTTGATTAAACGCTTCATAGATTTTTTGTGCTTCTGTAATCGTTTTACCAATCAGCAAATCAATCATGATGTCGGCTGATGCCTGCGAGATAGCACAGCCAACCCCATCAAATGCCGCATTTTGGATGACGCCATTTTTGATTTGCAACTCGATGGTCAACTTATCACCGCAGCTAGCATTCGTAATCGTGCATTCGCGGTTTTTTTGCTTGAGCTGACCTTTGTGCTGCGGATGAACATTATGGTCTAGTAGCACTTCGTTATATAGTAATTCACTCATAGCTCAATTTCTTTCGAACTGTTAACAATGCTTTGGCTAATTGATCAATTTCGGCAGTAGTATTATAAAAGCTCAAACTTACTCTTACTGCTGGTTGGTCAATTAGAAAATCCAACAAAGGTTGCGCACAGTGATAGCCGGCACGTACTGCCACATGCGCGACATTCAGCACTTCCGCGACGTCATGCGGATGCGCACCTTTTATTGTGAAGCTAACAATTCCGTCGTGTGCCACTGCGGTTGGCGACCCGACTATTTCCAAGTTTGGCACGGCAGACATTTTGTTAAAAGCATAAGCATTAAGTTCTTGCTCGCGTTGCCAAAGTTTATCTAGCCCAAGACTAGTCAAATATTCAATGGCCGCGGCGAGGCCTACTGCACCAGCTACGTTCATTGTGCCAGCTTCAAAGCGATAGGGGATATCGGCCAAAGTCACGTTTTTTAATTCGACATTCTCAACCATTTCGCCACCATAAAATACCGGCGCCATATTTTCTAACAAATTATGTTTGCCATAAAGTACGCCAATTCCCATAGGGCCGTAGATTTTGTGCCCCGAAAATACTAAAAAGTCGGCATCCAGTTTTTGCACGTCAATTACTTCATGCGCAATTGCCTGAGCGGCATCAACCACCACGATTACGCCGTATTTATGTGCAATTTTTATAATTTCCGCTAAATTATCAATTCGACCAATTACGTTTGAAAAAGCCGAAATGGCGAGAATTTTTGGCCTCACGGCGAGTTGCTTTTCTGCCGATTCTAGGTCGACTTTACCGGTTTTGTCGCAGTATAAATAGTCGATTTTTGCTTGGTGCCGTTTGGCCGCCATTTGCCATGGTAATAGGTTACTGTGGTGCTCAAATATACTAACGAGTATATGATCGTCCGATTTTAATAAGCTGTCAGCTAAGCTTAGCGCAATTAGGTTTAGCGATTCGGTGGCATTTTTTGTAAAGACAATTTCATCGCTGTGTTTTGCGTTAATAAAATTCGCCACGCAGGTTCGCGCGTTCTCATAGTCTGTTGTCGCTTGCAAACTTAAATTGTAAAATCCCCGCCTTGGGTTAGCGTTATCGGTGCGATAAAAATTGCTCTCTGCATCAATGACGCTCTGCGGCTTAAAAGTCGTCGCGGCGTTATCCAAATAAGCCAAATTCGGTGTGAGCTGCGGAAAATCCGCTCGAACTTGATCAATGCTCTCATCTAATAAAATTTTCATATTTTCTTGCAACCTTATTAATATATTCTAACGCTTCAGAATCGTTGATATTCCGCAGGGCGGCCGAAATAAACGAGTGTGCATAAATCTGTTTAATTTGCGCTGGACTTAAGCCTCTTGCTAGCAGGTATTGCATTGCATTTTCGTCGATATGGCCAGAGCTCATCCCATGTTTTCCATCGACGTCATCAGTTTTGCAAACGATGATTGGCGAAACGGTATTTTTGGCGTTTTCCGATAGCAGCAAAGTGTTATCAAATTCCGCGCCCACAGCGCTATGAGCTGATGCCTCAAAAGTGGTCTGCATTTTGGCATTTTTTGTTGCATTGTCGACTAAGAAACTCTTCATTTGAAAATCACTTTTAGAACTTTTCGCCGAGTGCAAAGCATGGTATGAATAATTTAATTTGCCGTCTTCTGAAAAGCCAGTTGTCGTTCGCAGACTTAACTGTGCGGCTTGGTCCAAATCAGCGTTTACTTCAATTTTCGTGGCACGTTTTCCGAAAATAAATTGGATGATTTCGAGCCGTGAATCCGGCGCTAATTTTAGACGAAAAGTTTGCTGCATTTCATCGCTTGCCGCTTCATCGATGACGATTAAGCGTAGCACGGCATTGGTATCCAATAACAGGGAAAAATCGGCATCATTTTCTTTGACGGTATAATCGCCATTTCGTTTTTCAATGAAATATTTCATGCTATCGCCTTTCTCATTTCAAGTTGAATCAAATTATTCATTTCCACGGCGTATTCCATCGGCAATTGTTTTGAAACGTCGGTCGTGAAACCGCGTACGATTAACCCTCTGGCATGTTCGCGCGAAATACCGCGCGAAGTTAGAAAATCGATGGCGTGCTCATTGATTTTACCTACGCTTGCTTCGTGCGCAATGTCTGCATCGGCTGCGTCGATATTAAAAGTTGGGATGGTGGCCGATTCGGACTTTCCGTCCAACATTAAAGTTTGGCAATTCATAAATGAGCGACTTTTGGTGGCCTTTTTTGTGGCTACAATTAAACTTCTAAATGTGTTCTTGCCACCGTTTTTTGCGAGTGATTTTGCCAAAATATATGAATGCGTTTTTGCGGCGTTATGTACGACTTTGACGCCAGTATCTAAATCTTGATCGGCGGCCGCAAAACTAACACCAGTGTATTCCATGGTGGCACCCACGCCGTTCAGAATGCCCATCGGGTAGAGCATTGAAACGTGCGAGCCAAAAGATCCCGTAATCCATTCGATTTTTCCGCCAGTTTCAACCATGGCACGTTTCGTGTTTAAGTTATACATGTTCTTTGACCAGTTTTCGACGGTCGAATATTTGACGCTGGCATGTTTCTTTACGAAAATTTCTACACAGCCGGCATGTAAATTAGCGACATTATATTTTGGCGCTGAACAGCCTTCGATGAAATGTAAACTTGACCCCTCATCCGCAATAATTAACGTATGCTCAAATTGTCCTGCCCCTGGCGCATTAAATCGAAAATAAGATTGTAACGGAAACTCAACGCTCACATTTTTCGGGATGTAGACAAAAGACCCGCCAGACCAGACCGCACCATGCAATGCGGCAAACTTATGGTCACTTGGCGGCACTAATTTCATAAAATAATCTTGCACCATTTTGCCATATTTTTTACTGCGCAACGCTTCTTCAATCCCCATATAGACTACGCCGCTTTTAGCCACAGCCTTTTTGACATTATGATAAACCAGTTCCGAATCGTATTGAGCCCCCACGCCTGCGAGCCCAGCGCGTTCAGCCTCCGGGATGCCTAAATCTTCGAAAGTTTGTCTGATATCCGTCGGGACTTTTTGCCAATCATCAACCATCTCGCCGGTACTGCGTACGTAGCTAGC
>CAZAAQ010000018.1:5450-11650 GCA_964483505.1 uncultured Candidatus Saccharibacteria bacterium
ATTTTTTTGAGCGCATCAACATCCAGACCGGAGTCAATTTCGTCAAACATCGCCAATTTTGGTTCAAGCACTAACATTTGCAAGACTTCCATCTTTTTCTTCTCGCCACCAGAAAATCCGACATTTAAATCACGTTCACAAGCAAACGGCTCCAAACCCAGACGTTCCAAGTTGCTCGCAAGCTGTAATTTAAAATCGCGCAAACTAATTTTCTTTCCACGTTCTTCTAGCGCCGTACGCAACATTTCAGAGTAGGTCACACCAGCGATTTCTACTGGTTCCTGATATGACAAAAAGATGCCAAGCTTGGCACGTGCCTCGGCTGGCAGTCTAGCAATATTTTGGCCACCAAACAGGATCTTTCCAGTAGTTTTTAGCTCGCTAATTCCCGCAATGCTTTTAACTAAAGTTGATTTTCCCGCACCGTTTGGGCCCAGTAGTACCACCGTCTCACCGGCGGGGAGTTCAATATCAATATGATGCAGCAGTTCTTTTTGGCTACTTTTGACACTAAGTTTTGTGGATTCTAATATTGTCTGCATTTTATCTCCTCCACCACTACTCAAAGTTTAGCACAAAAGTACTTGACGCGGTGCCATAAACTATATAAACTAGTAATAGTTATCATTATCAACTATGAGAAATAACTAAATATGAGAAATTCAAGACAAAAGCAAATCATTAAAGCTGCCGTATCAAACCGATACGACCACCCAACCGCCGCGATGGTTTATGCGACCGTGCACGAAATCGACAAAAATATTAGTCTCGGCACTGTGTATCGCAATTTAAACCAGTTTGTCGACTTGGGCGAGATTCGCCGGATCACTATTCCGGGCGGACCGGATCATTTTGATTGGCAAACTTTCCCACACTCGCATTTTTATTGTGTGAATTGTGGCAAAATGATTGATTTGGATGTTTCTCAGACCAAGCATAGTATTAAAAAACTTGAGTCAAAATATAAGTTTGAACTAGAAGATTTGCAATTGGTTGGTATTGGTAAATGTGAATCATGTAAATAAAAGGAGATAAAAATGACAGAATTAAAAGGAAGCAAAACGGAAGAGAATTTAAAGACTGCATTTGCCGGTGAGTCACAAGCTCGCGGTAAGTACACATTCTATGCCGAAAAAGCGCGCGAAGCGGGATTTGAACAAATTGCAAATTTCTTTGAAGAAACTGCAAAAAACGAATGTGAACACAGCAAACTTTGGTTTAAAGCTTTGCATAATGATGAGGTTCCAGCAATTGAAGAAGATCTTGAAGATGCCAAAAATGGCGAAAATTATGAATGGACTAGCATGTATACTGACTTTGCAAAGACTGCTAAAGAAGAAGGTTTTGATAAACTTGCTTTCCAATTCGAATCTGTAGCCAAAATCGAAAAGTCCCACGAGGAACGCTATGCTAAATTGCTCAGCAACATCAAAACTGGCAAGGTATTCGAAAAAGACGGCGTCGTAGTTTGGAAATGTGAAAAATGTGGACATTTGCACGTTGGCAATTCTGCGCCAGCCATTTGCCCAGTCTGTGGCGCAAAGCAATCATTCTTTGAAGTTAAAGCTGAAAACTATTAAAAAGGGAGGTCTATATGAAATATCGCTGCAAGATGTGCGGATATATTTATGATGACGCAAAAGAAAAAGTAAAATTTGAGGATCTGCCAGGCGATTGGACTTGCCCAGTCTGTGGCGCCCCAAAATCGTTATTTGAAAAAGTTGAAGAAGCCCCAGCGCAACCAGAAGTTGAAAAAACTCCTGCCGCTGAGCCAGTTGCAAGCGCCGCCGTTAGCTACATTCAGCAAATCGCCGCTACTGGCAAAATGGTAATCGAATCAGCCGGTGCTACCACTGAACTTAGCCCATGGCAAGATGTGCTCATTATGGCCGGTCAACTTGCACATAAGCCACTCGCAAGTGATGTCGCAATTGATACTGAAGTGATTCTCGGCAAAACTGCCAAACAACCACTAAAACTAAAAGTACCGCTCATGTCTTCACACATGAGTTATGGTGCATTAACTGGTGAGACTAAAGTTACGCTCGCAAAGGGCGCCAGCCAAATTGGTGCGGCTGTAGGCAGCGGCGAAGGCGGTCTCTATGAGCCTGAATTTGCAGCAGCGGCGAACTATATCTTTGAATATGTCCCAAACAAATATAGTGTGACGGACGAAAATTTGCGTCGCGTTGGCGCCATCGAAATTAAAATTGGTCAAAGTGCTAAGCCGGGCATCGGCGGGCATTTGCCTGGCAGTAAAGTAACGCCAGAAATTGCTAAAATGCGCGGTTTTCCAGAGGGCGAAGATATTATCTCGCCACCAGCTTTTCCTGAAATTAATTCCGCGGATGACTTAAAGAAATTAGTGGATGATTTGCGCGCACGTAGTGCAGGACGACCAATTGGCATCAAAATTGCGGCCAATAATATTGAAGAAGATTTGGCTTGGATTAAAATTGCCAACCCAGATTTTATTACGTTAGACGGTCGCGGCGGTGGTACTGGTGCTGCTCCAAAATTATGGAAAGAAACGGCTGGTGTACCGACGCTATATGCTTTGGTTCGGGCTCGTCGCTATCTTGATGAAAACCAGATGCCGCAGCAACTCATTGTCACGGGAGGTTTGCGTACTTCGGCAGATATCGTCAAATGTCTTGCGCTTGGCGCAGATGTTGTAGCGCTTGCTACGGCGGTGCTCACGGCTATCGCGGCACCAGTAGAACTGGACAATTCACAAAAACTTGCCAATTTCTATGCGGCAACGCTTGAAGAATTGTGTGCTTATGCACGTGCTTGCGGCTTATCGGCATTGCGGGATTTTGACATGGCGCAACTAACCACTACTAGCGACACGGTCGCTACTTATACGCCAATCCGCCACGTTGGCATGTAAATTATTGTTGAGAATTTGGAGAAATTTGTCGGTCGACGTAAGCTAAAGCGTTCGCCAACATTTTCTCCATTTTTTCATGGTTTTTCGGCGAATCCACCCGGGCTACCAATTTTTCTAAGTAGCCAGATGCTTTTAGCATGACGAAAGTCTGTTTGAAATTAATATCGAAAACGTAACCAAGTGCAAACAAGTAAGATTCTAGACTGGTTTTACAGTCATCGCGCAGCAACATCTTGCCTTTTTCAAATCCCGCTACGAATTCGTCCGAAATCTCGTCATCCGCAATCGAATCGCGTCGACTGAGATCATCGAAACTTTCGAAGCCCATAAAGTTTAAAATGTCGTATTTATCCGCATCGCGAATTACTTTGGCATGGAACAAGGTTACGTCATCTAATCCTGGCTCGATTTGGTATTTATTGTGGTTGAAAATTGCCGTATAAATGATTGGGTAAAGTTTTTCATCCGCACAAAAACTTTTGATGAAATCATCTTTTTGCAAAATCTCATTGCCGAGCGCGGCATGGTCAATCGTTTTGGCGTCGCTAAAAGAGTCAAATCGGCGTAATTGCTCAAACCGCCCGATATCGTGTAATAGGCCAATCATTTCAGCCAAATCACAAGTCTGCGGATTATCATTTTCGGAAGCGCAAATCTGGCGCGCAGCCGTTTCGGTGCGCAGGGAATGATCGTATTTTAATTTGTAGCGATGATTACTGTCGCCGAAAGTCGCGACATAGTTGGTAAAGTTAGTTCTTGCTTGTGTAAAATCCATTTTGCTCGATGTTTATGTTTATAAAATAATGATTATAGCTTACACCTAAGAGTGGCAATTGCGCAAATTATTACGCTCATTTGCATAACAACTAATAATTATTTTGGTTATCTTGATATAATCAAATTAAAGAAAGGGAAGTTCTATGGCAGACAAGGAATTGGTAAATAGCAAATCTTATTTTGATGGAGGTCTGCTCCAGTTGATTGGCTGGCAGCTACTGGGGGCTCTCGTTACGACATTGACACTCGGCATTTGTTATCCGTGGGCTTGTTGTATGGTGCTAAATTGGGAAACTAAGCACACTGTTATCAATGGCCATCGGCTAGCGTTTAACGGTACTGCAATGCAACTTTTTGGTAACTGGATTAAGTGGCTACTTTTGACGGTGATAACGCTAGGTATTTATGGCTTTTGGGTTCACATTAAGATGAAGAAATGGACTGTCAAACATACCTGTTTTGAGGACTAGGTCGGTTAAGCTCTCATCAAAAAAGCCCACAATGGGCTTGCCTCAATGGCATAATTTAGTTAATACTTTATTTGAACTTGTCGTGTAAGCATCATCGTATAACTTACAAACATATAATACAGCTCTCATAAATCTATTGCAAGACTGTATTTTTTTAGAAATCATCTATAATTAATATTAACTAAGGAGTATGTATGGGTACTAATGGCGATTATTACATCGGTCTGGATTGTGGGACAAACTCAGTTGGCTGGGCCGTTACCGACACTAATTATAAAATTATGCGAGCGAAAGGAAAAAATCTTTGGGGCTCGCGTCTTTTTGATAAAGCAAATACTGCTGCCGAAAGGAGGCAACACCGTTCTGCAAGACGACGCGCTAGTCGTGCAAAACAGAGAATCCGTTTGTTGCAAGAAATTTTCTCATCAGAGATTTTGAAAGTAGACCCGGATTTCTATATTCGTCTGCGCCAGAGTGCGCTCCTAGAAGAAGATAGAGAAGGAATAGCTTCTAATTCAAAGAACACTATTTTCAATGACCCAGAATATACGGATAAAGACTATCACCAATGTTATCCAACAATTTGGCATTTGCGCAAAGATATAATAGACTCTGCGGAAAACAGTTCCAAACATTTTGATATTAGGCTGTATTATTTAGCCATTGCGCACATCGTAAAAAATCGCGGACATTTTCTGAACGAAGGCGGGTTTGAGGGAAATAATATATTTTCTGACATTTTCAATGAATTTGCTGAAGCAGCTTCTTCTGATGGCTTCGATATTGAGCAGTCTAATGATATTGCCGTAGAGAGGACATTAAAACAAAAGAAAATTCCATTGCGGAAACTTCGCCAACAATTATGCGAACTACTATTTACTAATAATGACGATACTGACCCAGAGGATCTTAAAAAGGAAATTGAATTGGCTGGATTGATAGCTGGGTCAACTGTAATTCCACAAAAAATTTTCTCCGATTCGGAAGACGATGCTATGAAACTATCCTTTTCGAGTGATAACTTTGATGAAAAACGGCCCGAAATAGAACAATCAATAGGTACTAGCCATATGGACTTAGTGATTGCGGCGAAGAAATTATATGATTTTAGCGTGTTGAGTAATCTTCTTGAGAATAGTAAAAACATATCGGAAGCCATGGTCAAGAAGTATGACCAGCATAAAGAAGATCTCAAGGAGTTAAAAAGTGTTTTCAAGGCGTGGCCAAACGACTATCGAAAATTCTTTTCTGCGGCCTTATTGGCAGATAAGAAAGCCGTGAACTATCTAGCATACGTTGGCAAAGCATACACTCAAGACGCAAGTGGGCGTAAAAAAAGTGTTTCTTGCAGTCAAGAAAAAATAAACAAAGAGATATCAAAGATTCTGTTAAAGAATGGGGTAACTGAAAAAACACCTGGTGTAGCCGGCAAATTGCTGGCCAAAGCTAACATGCTAGAACTGTTGCCTAAGCAAAAAGGTCAGGCCAAAGGAACTATTCCTCAACAGCTTCACCACAATGAGCTTAGGATAATCCTTAGCAAATTAATTAAAGATTTTCCAAGTTTTGGCGAAGCTAATGTCAATGAAGATGCCTCCTTCAATACGAAGTCATTAAAAATAGAACGTATCCATGATTTTCGTATTCCGTACTATTGTGGTCCAATTGTCTCAAATAGAAAGAGCGAATTCTCTTGGGGTGATGAAGAAATAAATGAGTTAGTCTATCCATGGAATTTCGAAAAATTCGTTGATATCAATCGTCGCGCTAACAACTTTATCCGGAGAATGACAAATGAATGCACATATCTTCTCGGGGAGGATGTCCTACCAAAATCCTCATTCTTATATCAAAGATATATGGTTCTGAACGAGCTCAATAATTTAAAAATTAATGGTAGACGAATCTCAGATGTGAAAATAAAACAAAAAATATTTAATGATTGTTTTATGAATGGTCAACTGAAAGGAAATCCTACCTTAAAACATCTAAAAGAATGGTTCTTGCAAAATTCTCTTATTTCGCCTGAAGATGATTTATCTGGAACAAATGAAGTAAAA
>CAZAAQ010000019.1:0-11632 GCA_964483505.1 uncultured Candidatus Saccharibacteria bacterium
CATAAACGGCGGCGCGATAGAGCCTAGAGTGATAGACCCATTGGTCTAGAACGCGTGGGTGGTCGAAGGTCTGCTTATTGGCCACGCCGTCTTCGGTGATAACCGCCACGCCCAGTTCGTTGATTAAACTAGCATAATCGTGGCTGACTTCCGGATCGATATGATACGGGTGGCCGGCCAGAATGATGATGCGACGCTCTTCTTGTTTTGCTTGTGCAATGGCTAGGTCAGTGGCCAAGCTAATTTGTGCATGAAAAGCGGTGCGAGCGCCGTTAGCAACAATCAATGCTTCGTGCAGTCGTCTTGCTGGGATGTGCGCCAAGAAATCCACCTTGTGAAGTTCTTTTTGCAATTTCTGGAGATTATCGAGTGGCAATGGGTCGGCAAACATTGTGACCTGATGGTCGGCGAGGTATCCAGCCATATTTTGTTTTACGGCATAAGGATATCCCATTACGACCGGACAGTTGTAATGATTGCTGGCGTTGCGATTTTCGGATAATTCCCATTTGATAAATGGCATCCAGATAAACTTGATATTGCGTTCGACGAGGTCGATGACGTGCCCGTGTAATAACTTGGCTGGATAGCAAACGGTGCCACTAAAGATGCTGCCGATTCCCCTTTCATAGGTCTTGGCGTTGCTGAGATTAGACGGGACTACTTCGTAGCCCAAATTGCTAAAGAAAGCGTGCCAAAATGGGTAATCTTCGAACATCCCCAATGCCAACGGAATACCGACACGCTCATTTTGAAATGAGGTGTTTGTGGAGCGGTAGTCTTCGGCCTTGCGGTTAACGAGTAAATCTAACTTCGTGCGTTGCATGTTGATGTCGGTTGGAGTGTTTTGGAACCAATGCTCGCCATGAGCGCGCTTTTGGGCCAGTAAGGCCGCTCCATACGCTCCCATTAAGCCAGCGATATCTGGTCGGATGACTTTGGCGTCAGTCTCTAGCTCGAGCGCACGAAGCACGCTATTGTTCCAAAGCGTACCGCCTTGAGCAATTACCGTACCGTATAATTTCGTCTTCGTAACCTTATAAAGGACGTTGGCGATAACGGAATAAGAAATGCCCGCTGCGATGTCTGCAATACTAGCGCCGTGTCTCTGAGCGCTCTTGACGTTACTGTTCATGAAAACAGTGCATCTTGAGCCTAAGTCGACTGGTTTTTGGGCCGAACAGGCCTTTTGGTCAAATTCTTCTGGTGAAAGTCCTAAAGTCTCGGCGTAAGTCTTAATAAACGAGCCACAGCCGGAGCTGCAGGCCTCGTTCAATTGGACATCGCGGAGCTCGGAACCTTCAAAATGGAAAATCTTGACGTCTTGGCCGCCGATATCAATGACAAAATCGATATCCTGATACTTTTTACGAGCCGCTTCTAGATGTGCGATGGTTTCGACTTCGCCACTAGTGGCTAAGCCATCACTAATCAGAAACTTTTCGCCGTAACCAATCGCAGTTGCATGCATGACCTCAAGCTTACGTTTGATGATCTCATTGCGGATGCGCGCGGAAAAATCTTTGAGTGAGCCACGATTATAATCGTAGTCTGACCAAACAATCTTTCCATCGTCGTCAATGGCGACGACTTTACGCGTGGTGCTGCCAGCATCAATGCCTAAGTAGACTTTGGCGCCTGGTTCGACTGGTAAATCGATATGCGTGATGATTGGGTTATCGGCCAAAAACTGCTGGTAAGCATGGTCGTCGTCAAACAACGGAGCGCGGAAAGTGATGCCGGCTGAGATGTCATCAACTCGTTGAATTGCTCCAAGCAAGCTGGAAAAACTCTCGGTTTTAGCGTTTTCTGCTGACCCCATTGCGGCGCCGATGGCCACACAATACTTTGCGGTTTTTGGTAATACGAAACTTGAATCTGCCAGCCAGGCGTGTGTGCGGAAGGCTTGGCGCAATTCGCTACTGTAGCTAAGCGGACCACCTAAGAAGATGATGCGTTGTTTGCCGCGCAGTTCACCTTTAGCCAATTGACCGATGGATTGATTAGCGATGGCGGCATAGATGCCGGCCGCAATGTTCTCAATCGGTTCGTTGGCGTTGATGAGTGTTTGGATTTCAGTTTTGGCGAATACGCCACAGCGGGACGGAATTTGGCAAGGCTTTGTGGCTTTGGCTGCTAATTCATTCATGTCTTCAATTGACACGTTCAGCAGCGAGGCCATTTGGTCTAGGAATGCCCCAGTGCCACCAGCACACGCATCATTCATGTGGTAACTGGTAACACCGTTTTTGAACACGATGACTTTGGCGTCTTCGCCGCCCAAATCGATGGCAGCCGTAGCATCTGGAAACAGATGACGGATGGCGATTTCGGCGGCTTTGACTTCTTGGATATGCGGAATTTCGAGTTTGCTGGCGAGGTCTAGGGCCCCAGAACCAGTCAGTGCGATATTAAAAGTAATGTCGCCGAGTTTGGACTGCGCAGCTTGCAATACGGCAAGCATAGTTGTGCGCACATCGGAACCATGGCGTTCATAAATATCGTAGACAAGCTCGTCGTTGCGATCCAACATGACAAGTTTAATAGTAGTTGAGCCGATATCAATACCGACTCGGTATGCGGGATAAGTCAATTTATCTCCCCCCTTCTGTTAATGTGCTGGATTTTTGGGCTGCAAAATCTTCTTTGGCGGCCGTAATCAAAAGTTTGATACGGTTTTGTTGATTGGTCGTGGAGGCACTGGCGTCATAGTCGACAGACAGTACTTCGGCTCCAGGATATTTGTCCTGGATGGTCTTAGCGGTACCGGCGCCAATTTGATGGTTCGGCAAGCAAGCGAATGGCTGCGCGATGACGATATGTCTTGTTCCATGCTGGATAGCATCAACAGCTTCAGCTGGCAATAACCAACCTTCGCCCATGGAACTTTCGGGTGGGATGATATCATCAATCTTCGCACTTAGTTCCCAGATGCTTGGCCAAATTAAATCAGATAACCCGTGCTGAATCAGCTTTTGATTAACGATTTGCTTGTATTTTTCAAGAAAGCTAATCATTAATCTTGTGCCGGCAGCTTTGAGCTTGGACCTGCCCAAACGTTTACTTTGGAATACCGGTCCAGTCATGCAATACAGGAAGAAATCGACGAGCGGAGAGACGACTGCCTCGCAATCATTCTCTTCGATAAACTTGACGAGATGGTTATTCCCGTCCGGATGATACTTCAGCAAGATTTCGCCGACTACGCCGATTCTTGGTTTAGAACCAAGTGGTGTGGCTAGTGGCAACTGGCTAAAATCATCCAAAATCTCATCAATGCGCTGCATGAACACCTTTTTGTCCATGTTGGAAAACTTGGCGGTGCGTAGCTCTGTGACTTTTTGGTCAATTAGCGTATCGACACTGCCCGGCTGACGTTCATAGGGGCGATAATGGTCGCCCAGAACCATCAGCAGGTCTCCCAAAATGCAACCGTAAGCTGCTTGGACAACTTGGCTCAGTTTGATGCCTAAAACATTGAACTTCTCGCCTTTAATCGGGACGAAAGACAATGGAATAACGGGTACGTCCCCGTAACCACAATCTCGCATCGCCTTGATGATGGCGCCATAATATTGCGAGGCTCGGCATCCACCGCCGGTCTGTGTAATAATGATGGCGACTTTCTCGTTGGGATGTGCTTCGGCGGCTCTGATAGCCGTGTAGCACACTTGCCCAATGGCTAGATGGGCTGGGTAGCACATGTCGTTGTTGACATAACGCAAAGCCCAATCCACCATTTCTTTGGTGACCGCTGGCACAATTTCGACTTGATAGCCAGCTTCTTGCAATACTGCTTCGATAAACTTAAATTGTAACGGCGCCATTTGCGGTGCCACAATTCTGTAATGCTTTAACTCTTCTCTGCTGAGTTCTATTGACAAACAGATCACGTCCTTTCTATTGGTTGTCTGGTCATAAAATAATTTTGCATGTTAAAAATCACCCACCTCAACCATAAGTTATAACATATTTCTGTGTTTTTAAAAACGATAAGCACGATTAATTGTGCCACAATTGGGTAGAAAAATGCCGCCCTTGCGGACGGCATTCTGGATGAAGCTTGTGAATCAATGTGGTACTTTGATGAAGGAAAACCCATGGCTGGGGTCGTCTTCCATCTCTTTGCGAATGTGAACGAGACTGGAAAAGTCGGCATCGGTCATGGCGGGTGCCATTCGCACAGTCAGTATCGCGCTGTTGTCTTCAGCCGTATCATCGATGGAAATATCCAACAATAACTGGTTGTTGCAACGCGGTATGGTGTAGCGAGTTTCGCTCGAGAGCCGAGATTCCGGTAAGCCTTGTAGGATACAGAAGTAGTCTTCGGGGCTAATCCGATTTTCGGTAATAAAGAATGAGTTTGCTCCCGGTTCGTGACGTTTGGTTGCCTTGGTAAAGACGGAAAAATAGCCATTGCCACGACTTTCATGCTGAATGCAGGTGTCTTCGCCGCATTTTGAAACGTAGCTGAGTCGGCTGATGTTGGATTTACGGACGCCGTGGGCGGCATCAAAATTGGACGTGTCTGGACAATCGATTAAGAAATGTCTCAACCGATAAGTAAATGGTTCGCTAAGCGTGCCAGCTACTTCAGACAAGAGATGCTCTACTTTATGCTTATAAGAGGTACTAGCCTCTATTAAGTAAAAGTGTTGATGCTTTTCCCAGGCGTATTGGGTGTAAAAATCAATGAAGAAAGCTTCTTGAGCGGATCGACCGTTCAATACCTTCTTTTCGAAGTTTACGCCAATTTGTTGCACCATGGTCTCGAGGTGAAAAACGCCATCATAGCGTTGCAAGATCTCCTCGTAGGCCAGATGATGTTTTGCCAGTAAATCGTCGAATGGTTTTTCGCCAATACAAGCGCGAACGTCGAGCAGACCGCAATTACAGACAACTAGAACTTTTTGGTAGCCTAGGCTTTTGCAAAATTCGTCAGTTGTGTCCTCTTTATTGATTTGGCGAGTAAACAAGTAGTCTTCGTAGGCGAGTGTGCCGCCAAAGTCATCACGCTGAATGCCGTCGGCGGCCGCTTCTGCGACTACGTTGCCGACAATGACGACTTTCCAGCCGATTGTCTCGAAATAATCCGATAAATCTGCCAGTGCGGTAGTTTTGCCCGAACAAGGACCTCCTGTTACTACGATTTTTTTCACAACCATAAAAATCCCCTCCTTTTGGTGTGCGCAAGCTGCTAAGGTGCGTGCTAAGATGCAATTTGTATATTATACCACATTAACGGACTTTTTGCTAGTGTGGCCACAAAAACCACCCCTTGCGGAGTGGTTTCTTGGCTCTGAAAACGAATTAACGTTTGCTGAACTGTTCGCGACGGCGAGCGCTGCGAAGACCGTAGTGCTTGCGTTCCTTTTCACGTGGGTCACGCTTCATGAGACCAGCTTTCTTAAGCACTGGGCGGAATTCTGGGAATTCTTCTACAAGTGCTCTCGAGATGGCTAGTTTGATGGCGTCGACTTGACCGGCTAGTCCACCGCCTTGAATACGGACGGTGATGTTATACTCTTTCTGTTTTTGAGTAATTGCTAGTGGGTCGGTAATTTCGGCCATTAAGGTCTTGTTGCCGCTTAAGTATTCAAGGGCTGGCTTGTCATTAATTGTGATTTCACCTTTGCCTTTGTACAAGCGAGCAGTAGCGGTGGCAGCTTTGCGGCTACCATTGCCGTAAGTGTATTTCTCGTTCTTAGCGGTAACCATTACTTAATCTCCTTTGGCATTTGAGCCGTGTGAGCATGTTCGGCACCAGGAAAAATGCGGAGACGAGCGATACGGTCGGCTTGCAATTTATTCTTTGGTAACATACCAGCAACGGCGTGGCGAATTGCCTCATCTGGGTGCTTCTCGACAACTTGGCTGAGCGTAAGGTCAGTCAAGCCACCTGGGAATCCAGAGTGACGGTAGTAGTGTTTGTCGGTCATTTTATTGCCCGTGACCACTAGGTTCTTCGCGTTAGTGACTACAACATAATCACCGTTATCGATGTGGGTGGTGTAGCCTAATTTAGATTTACCGATTAATTTGTCTGCGATAACGACAGCTAGCTTGCCTAAAGGCATAGTTGAAGCGTCGATGATCCACCATTCGCGGCTAATTTCGGAGGTTTTTTGGCTATAAGTTTTCATACTTATTTCTCCTCCTTCTTAGCTTTGGCTGGAGCTTTGACAGCTTTTTCGGCTTTCTCGGCTGCTTTTGGTGCAACTTTTTCCTTAATCTCGTCGACGAAGGAAATAATGGCCATTTCGGCGTTGTCGCCACGGCGATAACCAGCGTGTTCAATGCGGAGGAAACCGCTGTTGCGCTTGATTTGTGGGGCGATATTGTCGACTAAATCGTTGCCAAGTAATTGGTCGTTAAGACGCGCAATCACGAGACGACGTGCAGCGAGGTCTCCTTTTTTGGCGGTCGTAATCAACTTTTCGGCTGGGCGGCGAATTTCTTTAGCCTTAGCTAGAGTAGTGTTAATTGATTTATATTTAAACAGGGAGCGCATCAGACCGCGTGTTAGTGCAGTGCGTTGGTCGGTTTCGCGACCGAACTTGCGCCCTTTATATCCATGGCGATGCATTTAAACTTTTAACTCCGTTAATTTTTCGCGGACTTCGTCGAGCGCTTTGGCACCAAAGCCTTTGAGCTCTTTGAGGTCGCTTTCTGATAATACGACGAGATCACGTACAGTGCGAATTTCGTTATTGAGTAACGCATTGGCGGTACGGGCTGATAAACCTAATTCTTCGATTGGGGTCATCAAACCGGATTCGTCTTCATTCTTAGTAGCACTTGGGGCTGGGGCGGATTCAACCGTCGTGCTGCCGGCAAGAGCTTTGTACTGATTGACGAGGATAGCGGCGGCTTCTTCGAAGGCCTCACGTGGCGTGATAGTGCCATCGGTGTCAATAGTAAGAGTCAATTGTTGTAAATTGGTATCTTGGCCAACACGGGTGTTCTCTGCGTTGTAGCGAACACGTAGTACTGGTGTAAAGACGGCATCTAGAGCGATCATATCGCCATGAATGCGGTCGGCACCGGATTGTTCCATGCTGAGATAACCACGGCCAGTATCAACGACCATGTCCATTTTTAGAGTGAACTTTGGATCATCAATATTGCAGATAATCTGTTGTGGATTTGCGATTTCAACTTCGGCTGGAAGTTTGATATCGCCAGCATAAACTGTGCCGGTCCCCTTTTTCTCAAGATGAATTTCAACTGGAGTGTCGGAATGTGATTTGAGATGAATATTTTTGAGGTTCAACATAATGTCGACAGTATCTTCTACGATACCTGGGACGGCTGAAAACTCATGAGTGGTGCCTTCAATGCGGAAGGCAGTGATAGCAGCACCTTTGATGCTTGAAAGAAGAACACGACGGAGTGAATTGCCAAGAGTGTTACCGTAGCCATAATAAAGTGGCTTGATAACAAAGCTGGAACTGTTCTCACCAAGGTCCTTGATTTCTGCTAGTTCTGCTTCGTGAATTACTTTTGTCATAGTTCTCCTTAGCGCGAGTAATACTCGACGATTAATTGTTCGTTGATACCCACCTCAGCTTCTTCGCGTTTTGGTGTGCCGGTAATTTCGATCTTCATATTCTTAACGTCACCCTTCATCCAAGAAAGTGGAGTTTGGCTAGCGGCACCAGCGATGTTGGCTAGATTGCTAAAGTAACTGTTTTTCTTTGATTTTGGACGAACTTCAAGAACGTCACCTGGGTTTAAACGAATGGATGGAATGTCGATTCGACGACCATTCAAAGTAAAATGACCATGTGAAACTAATTGTCGTGCTGCGCGGCGCGTTGTAGCAAAACCAGCACGGTATACTACGTTGTCGGCGCGGCGTTCGAGATAATTTAATAGATTCTCGCCCGTCATACCTTCGGCGCGGCTTGCTTCACGCATCAACTTAGCGAATTGTTTTTCGAGTAGACCGTAGATGCGGCGAACTTTCTGTTTTTCGCGAAGTTGGGTGAGGTAAAGATTACCGCCACGGACGCGCATATCAGCATGTTGACCAGGAATGCCGGTCTTTTTCGCCATGATTTTTTGCGCTTTTGGTGCAAGAGCGTAGCCTTCACGGCGAGATTGCTTACCAATTGGTGAAATGTCGCGTGCCATTATGGTTTCCTCTCTCCCTTAGGACGAACGCCACCGTGTGGAATTGGGGTGTTGTCTGTAATGCTATTAATACTAATGCCTTGAGTGCCAAATGCACGAATGGCGCTATCACGTCCGAGGCCAACGCCTTTGACCGTGATATCAATGCTGTTCATGCCATGATCACGCTTGGCGATTTCAGCAACTTTCTCAGCTGCGATTTGTGCAGCATAGGCCGTACCTTTTTTGGAGCCACGGAAACCATTTGCACCAGCTGATGAGGCAGCGATAACTTCGCCTTTCTTATCAGTGACGCTAATGATGGTATTGTTGAAAGTAGCTTGAATGAACGCTTCGCCAGCTTGGACGATGCGTTTGCCTTTTTTGCCCTTATTGGCTTTAGGCGCTTTTTGCTCCACTTCAGGAGCAGTTTTGACTGTAGATGTATCTTCTGACATGTTATAACTCCTTAAGTTTTGCTCGCTGCTTTAGGCTGAGTTCCGCCAACTGCGATGGCTCTACCTTTGCGTGTGCGCGCATTCGTGCGTGTGCGCTGTCCGTTGACTGGTAGGCCGGCTTTGTGGCGAAGGCCCTTGTAGGAATTAATATCCTTGATGCGTTTAATATTATTGTTCACGAGGCGCTTCAAGTCTCCTTCAACGGAATATTTGCTTGAAATAATATCGTTGAGCTTTTGCTCATCAGCCTCGGTGAGATCTTTCACCCGAGTGGTCGGCTCTATTTTAGCCGCCGCAAGGATGGCTTTGCTTGTGGTGCGACCAATACCAAAAACGTAAGTAAGTGCAATCCACACTTCTTTTTCGTTCGGGATTGTGACACCGGCGATTCTTGCCATGCTTAACCCTGCCTTTGTTTATTCTTAGGTTTCTTCTTGTTGATGATACGTAGCACACCTTTGCGGCGTACGATGATATCGTCAGGGCTGATTTTCTTTACACTAGCACGAACTTTCATGTATTGAAAAATGTCCTTCCTGAAAGGCTAGACTTCTTTGACCGTAGTCAAAAAACAAATCTTGCTTTCGTTAAATTTAATCTTTTTGGCGGTAGCTGATCCGGCCCTTCGTGAGATCGTAGGGTGTGAGCTCAACGTCCACCTTGTCGCCAGGTGTGAGGCGGATGTAGTTTTTGCGCATCTTACCAGACATGTGGGCAACAATAATATGACCGTTCTCAAGTTCGACGCGGAATTTAGTCCCTGGCAAAGCTTCAATCACTTTACCGGTGAGCTTAATTACTTCCTTGCGATTTTTAACGTCAGAGGAAGCCTTTGCGGCCTTCTGCTTGGCGCCTCTCGCAGTTCTCATTTGACTAGCCATAAATTACTAGATAAGTGTAGCAAATTTTTCACGAAATGTAAAGATTAGATTAATTGTCAACTTTGGTTGCTCTGACCATGGCAATCGAACTGTAATCGCTACTGGCGGCGGAATCGATGGTAGTAACCAGCGAGAGTGTTTCGGTGCCATTAAGGCGGGATTGCATCTTCGGTAATTCTTTGCTGGCATCAGCACTCGTAATGATGCTGACTTCTTTTACCTCGTAAGTGTATTTGTCGCCACTACCGGTTTCAATACCGATTTTGTTGCCAACTTCAAGGCTGCCTAAATTGTAGAAAACGCCTTGGGCGTTTTGACCAAAAGATAAGCCGCTGATTAAGATACAGCCGTCCTCACCTGGCTTGGACGATCCAGAAAACCAAGATACATCAAAAATGTTGTCTGGCACTGGTAAAGTATTGCTATTAACCTTGCCGATTTGGACGCGAGCGTGAATTTTGAGCCGTTCAATCGTGAGATAGCGTGGTTGCGTGGCTTCGACTTGGTAATTGTCAATGTCGGTCTGGCTAAGTGGCGTGGTTGATGGATTGACGGCACCAGCTAATTTCGTGATAACTGGCGTGGCCGTAGCGCGAACTTGGGTAGTTTTGGAGGCATAATAATGGCTTTCCCAGATGTAAATTTTTGCTAGGATACCAACAATAATAATGATGATTGCCCACCCGATAATTTTTGGAATTAATCGGACATTCTTATTGATGCGGAGTGCCATTATTGATAATCGTCGTAGGTTACCATTAACGCGCGGGAATTGAGCTGGCGGAGGTTTTCAAGGGCGACAGTGACAACGATAAGTAGCCCAGTACCAGAAATGGACAGACCGACAGTATAACCGAGTGTGCACAAGAAGATATAGTCAACGATGTAAGGCAGCATGGCGATGAGCCCTAGTGCGAGTGCGCCGAAGAAATTCAATCGATTGACGGTGTATTTAAAGTACTCTTCGGTTCGCTTGCCTGGACGGACGCCTTCAATAAAGCCGCCTTGTTTTTGCAAGTTTTCGGCAATTTCTTCAGCATTAAAGATAATGCTGGTATAGAAATAAGTGAAGACAACTACGAGAATGAAATACAAAATTGGATAGACGAAATCGCTGCCCGTTAGCTCACTTAGTGAGGTGCTGCTAGGCGCGGAGAACCAATCGACCATGTTTTTGGCGATGACGCTGGTCGGGTCAGCGAGTTGGATTAGTTGCCCGATAAAGGCTGGTACCGATAGAAAAGCGACGGCAAAAATCACTGGCACAACACCGGCGGCGATGAGCTTAATTGGCATGATGGATTTGATGCCGCCGTAAGCGCTATTGCCGTGGACGCGTTTAGCATAATTAATTGTGATAATGCGTTGCGCTTCGTTGAGTTTGACGAGTAGATATAATACAACGATTAAACCGACGCCCATGCCGAGCATAATCCAAAATACGGTTGGGTTGACTGGTAAGTTGAGCCAACCAAAGAGACTGAGCGAGCCATTGCTGGTGTCGAATAATTGTGAGCCCAGTTTTGCGACAGTCTTTGGGAAGGAAGAGATAATGCTACAAAAGATAATCATAGAGATACCGTTGCCAATACCCTGCTCGGTGATTAACTCGCCTAGCCACATCAAGAGAACCGATCCAGCGGTCATGGCTGTTACGGCCAAGAGCCATTGGTTGGTGGTCATTGAGATGATTGCGCCGGTGTTTGCGGCTAAGACTTGCTGTGAAAGAATGTAAACGTAGGCAATAGATTGGAAAATGGCTAATGGCACGGTAATAATACGCGTCCATTGGTTAATTTTGCGGCGGCCAGTTTCGCCATCTTTGCTGATTTCTTCTAGATGCGGCAAAGCCTTAGCTAATAGTTGCATTACGATAGAAGCTGTAATAAATGGGGACAAACCGACGAGAATAATGGAGAGGTTAGTCAAGCCACCGCCGGAAATTAAGTTGATGAAACCACCAAGATCGGTGCTGTTAACTAGAGTGTCAACGGCTTGTTTGAAAGTGGTTGTATTGCCAAGTGGAACTGGTACATACGCCAAAAAGCGGTAAGCTACGATGATGCCTACGACAATCAGGAGGCGCTTGCACATATCTTTGTTTTTCAAAGATTTAAAAATCGTCTTAAAATTCATGATACCTCTTATTTTCTTATCTTATATTATCACAAAATACAG
>CAZAAQ010000020.1:0-11131 GCA_964483505.1 uncultured Candidatus Saccharibacteria bacterium
CACAGTCGAAGACAAGGCTAAAGATAACTAAAAGTTGCAGCCAAAGGCTAGACTAGGCTATTAAAAATCAAGAATAGGCGCCGCTCAAAAGGTTGCGCCTATTTTAATGTTATAATAAGGGCATGAAGAAGATATCCTTTGTGGTACCGGTGTGTAATGAAGAAAAAGGATTCATGAAGTTTTATGATTCCCTTTTGTTGCCGGAGCTAAAAAAACTCAAGTACGATTATGAACTGATTTTAGTTGATGATGGCAGCAAGGACCACAGTCTAGAGATTATTCAAGCGTTAGCCGAAGAAGACAAACATGTCAAAGTAGTTAGTTTTTCACGTAATTTCGGCAAAGAAGTCGCACTGACAGCTGGCATCCGCGAAGCACAAGGCGATGCAATCATGACAATTGATGCCGATGGCCAACAACCGCCGAAATTAATTCCAGAATTTATTGAAAAATGGGAAAATGGTGCCGATATCGTAGTTGGCGTGCGCGGAAAATATGAGAAACATGGTCTGGTGGCAAAATTAGGCTCGAAATTGTTTTACAAATTACTCGGAGCGATGGGTGTCAAAGACACCGTGCCTGGCAGCACTGACTTCCGTCTGATTAGTCGCGCCGTGGCGGATGAATACAATAAACTGACCGAGCATGGCCGCATTACGCGTGGATTAATGGACTGGATGGGTTACGACCGCGTTTACATTGATTACATTTACGGCAACCGCCTAGCCGGTAAGCCAAGCTATAACTTCAAAAAACTGTTCGGGTTGGCGATTGATAGTTTTGTGTCGCTTAGTTCTACACCGCTGGTAATCTTCGGCTGGATTGGCACGTTTATCACCTTAGCCTCCGGCATTCTTGGTCTATTTGTTCTGATTGAAGAATTTATTATGCGTGATCCAATCGGACTAAAATGGACCGGTACGACCTGCGTGAGCATTTTTATCACTTTCTTAATCGGATTGGTACTAATTTCACAAGCCATTACAGCACTATATATCTCACATATTCACGCCGAAGCTCAAGGTCGACCACTGTATATTATTGATCGTAAAAAATCGAGGAATTTAGATGAAAAAACTGATCGAAAAGATTAGCCAAAATCAGTTTTACCAGAAATATGCTTCGCAAATTAAATTTGTGCTAACGGGCGGCTTTAATACCGTACTGGATTTCTGTATTTACGGACTACTGGCAAATATCGTTAAGATTCCCCAAGTCCCAGCCAATATTATCTCTACCTCTATTTGCATTACGGTTAGTTTCATCTTGAACTATAAGTTTGTTTGGAAATCAACCAAGAGCAAACGTGAAACGGCGCCTGGTTTCTTGATTGTCTCCCTGTTTAGCGCTTGGGTAATTCAAAATATCGCAATTACGGGCGTACTCGCAATTATCGGTAAAGGTAATATTCAGAACTTAATCGCTAAAGCGGTCGGTTCAATTTGCGGAATGGTCAGCAACTACCTTGGCTACAAAGTAGTATTCACAAAATAAGAAATAGCCAGAAGGCTATTTTTTGTGATCTTGATGTTCAACAAAAATTCTTAATTCGCGATAATAAAAACAATTGCCTAAGATAAACAATGTCACAAAAAGCATCAACAGACTTGGTAGTAACCAACCATAACTTTGATACAGCGCGCCATTAAACATAGCCGAAATTAAGATACAAAGATTAATCACGGCTAAAATCATGGGCAAAAAGAACGCTAAAATAAAAATCGTTTTGCCGTAAGTTGTGCGAGAAAATTTATAGATAGTTTTGCGAATACCTTTGGTGTCTAAGTCGTAAATGCTCATTCGTCTCCTTTTCTATTGGCAAATTATGCCGTTATTTGGCGCCATCATGGCGCAATACACAAGCGATAGTGCGGAAGAAAATCTGGATGTCTAATACTGGCGTCCAGTTTTGGACATAATAAATGTCCAGCGCGCGGCGTTCATTAAAGGAAATATTGCGACGGCCAGAAACTTGGGCAAGACCAGTTAGACCAGATTTAACCGACAATAATAGTCCACGATCGCCATAGTCTTTCAGCTCGATTGGTTGCAAAGCACGAGGGCCAATTAAAGAAATGTCT
This sequence comes from uncultured Candidatus Saccharibacteria bacterium, assembly GCA_964483505.1. Taxonomy (GTDB): domain Bacteria; phylum Patescibacteriota; class Saccharimonadia; order Saccharimonadales; family Saccharimonadaceae; genus UBA2834. The sequence goes on from CAZAAQ010000020.1 coordinate 2,082, forward strand.
CCTTTTAGCACGTTAATGAGCTGTGGCAATTCATCCAAAGAAGTACGGCGCAAAAAGCGACCAAATTTGGTGTAGCGCGGGTCATTTTTAAGATAATCACCATGAGAACGATATTTCTCAGCTAATTGCGGCTTCCCCATTTTAGTAAAAGCCTCCTCTGGCGTTAGCCCACTGTAAGCCGGCTTGATGCTTCGGAACTTTAGTAGCGAGAATTCTCGGTTGAACTTGGTCAAACGACGATCACGATAGATGGCCGGCGCAAATGGATCGAGAATTTTTTGAATGATATAAATCACTACCATAAATGGCGAAGCTAAAATCAGTAGCAAGAGACTCATGATAATATCCGTAATTTGTTTATAAATCCGCGCCCCACCACTTAACGGCGTGGTACGAACAAAGATAATCGGCGTAGCGGCGATAAATTCCACATTGCCGCTGAGTGTGATAATCGAGTTTTCGGATGGCGAATAGTAATACAAAGCATGATGTTCTACGGCAATCTTATTAATGCCCTCAATGTCTTCGGCGTCAGTATGGATAATGGCATCAGGATGCAACCGTTCCATCGCCGTGGCGATGCTGGAATATTTTTTCTTGCGCCAATCTTCAGGGATAAACTCATTCCGCGCGACAACCCCAACGACTTTAAAACCAGTATCTGGCGTAATTCCCGCCAAGAGTTGTGTAGTATTGTCGCTATTGCCGATAATCACCGTGCGAATAAGGCCAAAGTTGCGCATTAAGAAATACCGGCGCACCGAAGAGATAATGGTGCGAAACAGCACTAATAAGATGAAACAAAACACCGCTGCATAAACGGCGATAATCCGGACTGGGAACAGCGAATTACTGGCGACAGTGACCGTAGCAAAGAAGTCATAAGTAATGATAGCCATGATACCTAGGATAGAAGCTAAAAAGAGCCGCCAGTATTCAGTACCGCGGTGGCTAATGACCTTTTTGGAGTAAAGCCCCAGGCTAGATAGAATAATCCACCAGATTGGGAGCAAAAGTAATGTCGATAGGATGAAATCCGAAAGCTCAGAAGTAAAGAAATATGGGCGCGAATCAATATGAACGCGAAAATAATAAGCAAAGGTGAAAGATAGTACAATCGCAAAAGCATCCCCAATAAACAGAAATATACGGTAGAAGAAACCCGGCTCTTTTTTCATTAGTCATATAATAACATAAATGCAATCCCCTTTAAAGAGGTGCAACCAAACCTAAAGGTCGATTTCTAAGATTTTGGCGGCAGCCTTTAGCGTCACAATTTCCTTATGAATGTGCTGCGCGGCTTCAGGCGAGATGGCCACCGTATTGGCATCGATGGCGGCGTCTGGCGTTTCCGCAGCCGGAGCAGCAGCTAACTGCCCCTTAAGTTCAGCAATTTTCTGCTGGAATAATTTCACAGTTTCATGGTAATTTTCTTGTGGAATCACGCGTAAAGAGCGCGCTTCGTGTGGGACTTTTTGCAAGAAACCCGCCGCCACGCAATGGTCGATATGCTCTGCTACCGCCGAAACCGATCTAAGTTTGAGGGCGCGCTGAATCTCACGATAAGATGGCGAGATATTATGCTCGTCTGAAAAAGTTTCAATGTATTTTAGAATCGCAGCCTGTTTTTTGGTCGGGGTCTTTCTCATGTCTCCATTCTAGCACAAAAAATTGGCCCCATCTTGACAGATAGGGTCAATGTTTCCTAATAGACTAGCTATTATTTTTTGCGAGCAACAGTCAAGAAGCCGTTGCGTGGGTTTTCGTTAACTTCGCGGCCTTCTGGTAGATCGCATGGAGTACCTTTGGCATTCTTCTCAGTCTTGGTGAAGAAGTAAATTGTCTGAGGTTTGCCACCACGAAGGGTAACTTCTGACTTGTGAAGATAGTAAGTCACGCCCTTTGAATTAGTGTATTTGTAAGCCATTTTTAGCTTTCCTCCGTTAGTTTGTACTTTAATCTTATGACCCCTATTAACCGATGTCAAGGGGTTTAATAGAGATTATGGCTATTTTTGGGAGATTTTTAACTATTTTTCGTGACCAAGAGCGCGATTCCGACAAAAATGGCAATAATCAGGCGGACTACCAATATAATGGCTAAAATCGCGCAAATGAGAATTACGATGCCAGATAAGCATGGATACCAAATCGGCGACGAGTATTCATAACGGTACAATTCTGGTGATGGGAGATTAGCCTGTTCGGTAGTGCTCATAGAGCTATCGGCCGGGTATTTAGCTAACTCATTTTGCCAACATTCAATATATGGCTTGTCTGGGTAACGCCAACCGTTTTTGGCTCCCTGCGCATCGCAAACCGCCGCAACTTTGGCGTAAATGTTGCCATTCGGGTTGGAAGTGTCTTTTTTAGCCGCTTCCTGAGCTTTGGCAATTTCTTCAGTCACTTTGCGGGTATAAAGATTTTCAAGATAGAATGGACCAGTGCCAAAGGTAACATACTGAGCGCCGTTGTCATCTACTAGGTTGAAGATGATGTGCTTAGAGACAAAACTCTTCAAGCTATTAAGACTTTCGGCTATTTTGGTGTCGTCGTTGGCCTTATCGGCCGTTAACACCGCTGTGCGCAATTCCGTCATCTTAATGTGATCAAAACGCAGCAAGGTCGCAGCCAAAAAACCTAGAATCACAAAAATCAGAACCAGTTTCCAGGTGCTCATATGGAAAAAAGATTTTTTAGGCTTTTTAGCCTTATCTTTGTGTTTAAACACTCCACCCATCTTAGTTGAATTATAGTAGATTTACCACTTTTAATCAAAAGCCAAGCATAAGCGCACGGCTAGATGCAATGGCTACGCACGATAGCGATGGCATATGGCAACGGCATACGTAGAGATGACAGCGTTGCGGTTCCGCTGGAGACCGTTTTGCGATAAACTATAGATATGAAGGTATACTTTTCTGGAATAAGTGGAACTGGCATCGGTCCTCTGGCGGAACTCGCGCAAGACGCTGGTTGTGAGATTTGTGGTTCAGATTTACAAAGAGGCGCCATTGCCGATGAAATTGATCGACGCGGAGTAGCAGTCAGCTACGGTAACCAAGATGGCAGCTTTTTGCAACAAAAAGTTGACGAAGGTGGAATCGATTGGTTTGTTTACACCTCAGCCCTGCCGGTAGATCATGCCGAATTAGTTTTGGCAAAAAAATTAGGTTTGAAGGTTAGTAAGCGTGACGAGTTTTTAGCTGAATTAGTGCGCCAAAAGCAACTCAAGATGGTAGCGGTAGCCGGAACTCACGGCAAGACCACCACGACAGCAATGCTAATTTGGGCAATGCAACAGCTCAAAGTCCCTGCTAGTTATCTGATTGGCACTACGCTAACTTGGGGCAATGGTGGTAATTATGATCCAAATTCTCAATATTTCATTTACGAGGCTGATGAATATGACCGAAACTTTTTGGCCTATTCCCCTTACCTTGCCGTTATTACCTGCGTGGATTATGATCACCCAGATATCTATAAGACACCAGAAGATTACCGGGCCGCTTTTGAAGAGTTCAAAAGTCATAGCCAATATGTGGTGGAGGCTGGCGTGCTAGATTCAAGATTGAATTTAATCGGCGAACTAAGACGAAAAGATGCCAATTTGGCCTTTTCTGCGCTAAAAACATTGCGCGAAAATGATGCCGCTCTAACCTTTAGCGACGAGGAAATTATCGCGGCGTTGAACCAATTCCCTGGCGCCGGTCGGCGCTTTGAACAACTCACGACAGGCGTATTTAGCGATTACGGCCATCATCCAAATGAGATAAAAGCGACAGTCGAGATGGCAAAAGAACTCAAAGAGCGCGATGGCTTTGCTGGAGTAGCAATTGTTTATCAGCCACACCAGAATGTCCGTCAACATATGGTTCGCGCTGGTTATAAAGATGCGTTTATTGGTGCGGATAAAATTTTTTGGTTGCCAACTTATTTGACCCGCGAAGACCCGAACTTGGCGATTTTAACGCCAGAAGAATTAATCAGCGGTCTAGAAAACCGCGAAAATGCTGAGTCGGCAAAATTAGATGACGAATTGGCTACAAAACTACGCGATTTAAGAGCCAAAAATTGGCTAATCGTTTTGGTGACGGCTGGTCCAGCCGATACTTGGTTTAGAACTGTTTTTTAATCAGTAGCACCGGTATCGTCAGTATTATCAGTAGTGGTAGTTGGGTTTGGATTAATACCTAAAGAGTCGTCGGAGATTGGCTCTTCTGAGAAATCGCCAGAAAGGGCCTTGATTTTGTTATTCGTAGCATCAAGCTCCTTGATATACAAATCAACCGCAGCATCATTCATGTCGCCAGTATCAGAAAAAGTTTCGTCCTTATCTTTGCTATCAACTTTATCGCTTTCCGAAATATAACCTGGGCGCGAACGGTCAAGATAGATGTCGCCAGTTGCACGATAAATTTGTAGGCTAATGCCGGTCGAAACTAGCGCGACAACAATAGCACCGATTCCCATGATAACGAGGTTGCGACCACCGTGGCTCTTTGGCTCTTTTGTTTCAACTTTAACGTCTTTTTCAGGAGTTTTTACAGGTTCTTCTGGCATTATAATGTGTCCTTTAATCCAAGCACCGTTTCGCGGTGAGTAGAAATTAATTGGCCTAAACGCCAAACGTCTTGCGAAACAGCGGCGCGTTTTTTGCGTACAACTTGGAGCTGTTTGTAGTAATTGGCGGGTTCATTTTTGCAATCAAGGTTAATCAAAGACTCAAGCTCTTGAGAATAAATGATGTAATCATTTTTAAAACTAGAACGCAGGCTACTAAAGCTGGTTTGTTGTTCGGTTAGTTCTGGTACTGCTAGGTTATTTTTGACTAAACGCAAATTTAAATTCAGCATGAGGCTGGTCACAATAGTCTCATAATGACCGCCCAACGCAACCCGGGCCTTAGCGTCGCTTTTTTGAACGTTTTGGAGCTGCAACTTAATGCTGGAACAGTTTTGCGAAATCAGGCTGAGTTGGTCTTCGCTAGCCGGGACAGTATCGTCGCTATCGGCAGCAAAACAAGAAACTGGCGATAAGATAAGTGAACAAACGACAAGGGCTGAAACGAAAGAAGATTTTTTTCGATTCATACTATTCGGCATCTGGTTCAGCAATCTTTATGTTTAAATCTTTCAGCTGATATTCATCGACGGCCGATGGTGAGTTCATCATTAAATCGATGCCAGAACCGTTCTTTGGAAATGCTACGATATCGCGGATATTTTCAGTATTTTCTAAAATCATAAAAATGCGGTCAATGCCAAAGGCGCAACCAGCATGTGGCGGCGCACCAAATTTGAAGGCATTTAGCATGCCACCGAAGCGAGCTTCCACATACTTCTTATCATAGCCAAGAATGCCAAAGACTTTATACATAATTTCTGGGTTGTGGTTACGCACGGCGCCGGAACAAATTTCGTAACCGTTCATTACCATGTCATATTGATCAGCGATGATATTGAGCTTATCAGCATCGGTTTTTGCGCCTTCAAGGGCGGCCATACCACCTTTTGGCATTGAGAATGGGTTGTGGCCAAAGTCTAGTTTGTTGGCGCCATCATCCCATTCGTAAAATGGAAAATCAACGATCCAACACAGTGCCACTTCGTCTGGGTTTTTAAGATTAAAATGATCAGCAAAGGCAATCCGGAGTTGACCCAAGACTTTGTTAACTTTATCGCGATGATCAGCGCCAAAGAATACGGCATCACCCGCCTTGGCGCCAGTCTTATCAGTAATGGCTTTCAGCTCGGCTTCACTAAGGAATTTCGCGATTGGCGATTTGATACCTTCATTAGTGTAGGTGAGGTAAGCAAGCCCGCCAGCACCAAGCTTGCGCGCTTTTTCGGTAAAGCCGTCAATCTGCGAGCGGCTTAAATCAGCACCACCTTTGACGCAGAGCGCTTTAACACATTCGGCTTTAGCAAAAACAGAAAAGCCAGTGTTTTTGAGCTCTTCGGTTAAGTCAATCATCTCCATGCCATAGCGTAAATCTGGCTTATCGACGCCGAAGCGTTCCATGGATTCTTGATATGGAATGCGTGGGATGTTATTCGGGTCAGTCAAAAGTTTTTTGCCACCAAATTCGGTTGCTAGCTTCACAATTAATGGCTCCATGGTCTTGCGGATAGTTTCGCCATCTTCAACAAAGGACATTTCAAGGTCGAGTTGATAGAAGTCGCCATAAAGTCGGTCAGCGCGCGGGTCCTCATCACGGAAACAGGTGGCAATCTGGTAATAACGCGGCAAACCACCTACCATCAACAACTGCTTAAATTGCTGTGGCGCTTGTGGCAATGCGTAAAATTGACCTGGATGTAAACGAGATGGTACGAGAAAATCACGTGCGCCCTCTGGTGAAGAGTTAGCAAGAATCGGCGTGGTCACTTCAATAAACTCATTGGCTTCCATATAATCGCGCATGAATTTGTAATATTTAGCGCGACGTGCAAGGCGATGTTGAGCCGATGGACGGCGTAAATCAAGATAACGATACTTCAAACGCAGTTCTTCGCTAACTGGTGCGCCCTCGTCATGAGTTGGCACCGGCAATGGTTCAGAACGGTTAAGTAAACGCAATTCCTCAACAACAACTTCAATTTTGCCAGTTTCAATGTTTGGGTTTTCAAGACCCGCACCACGCTCACGCACGGTACCGGTAGCGGCAATCACAAATTCATCTCTTAAAGATTCGGCTAGCTTAAATGCTTCGGCAGTTTTTGGGTCAACGACTAACTGAATAATGCCAGTATGATCGCGAAGATCAATAAAAATTAATCCACCGTGGTCGCGGCGGGAATTCACCCAACCAGCCAGTTCAACTTTACCAGATTTTGCGTTTAGGGTATTTGCTAGGCTTCTCATGTGTGAAATTATACCATATTCGAGGGCACTCGCCTATCTATAAATCACAAATTAGAACACATTGCGACGACTTTCGCGGTCGAGGTCGCGGGATTTAATAGTTTGGCGTTTATCATAAGATTTTTTGCCTTCGCCGACAGCAATAATTAGCTTAATGTGGCGTTTACCAGGCAAAAGTTCCACCGGGACAATCGTGGAGCCTTCCACTTTTTGGCGTTCCAAGGCCGTAATCTGTTTTTTGGTTGCCAATAATTTGATGTTTTCTGCCGTGTCGGTACCTAAAGTTAGGTTCAAAAGCCAGAGTTCATGATTGCGAATGGTCACATAAGTTCCCTTCAGTTGGACGTGATGATCGCGAATCGAGCGGACTTGCAAGCCAGTCAAAGCCATCCCGACTTCAAGCTTGTCGGAAAGGTTGTAATCATAGTGCGCTCGGCGGTTAACAACTGCCGCTGGCACTTTTTTGGCTTTTTTCTTCATAGCTAGATTATACCTTTACAGGGATAGCTGCGCAAATGCATTACTATCCCTGCGAAAAAGATTACCAAGACGAGCTACCGCCCCCGCCGCCCCCGCCGCCGCTGTCACCGCCGCCGCCGAAGTCACCCGAGCTGAAGTCACTGCCACCAGAGCTGCCAGAACTATAGCTGTGATACTCGTAAGTCATGGCGCTACCCATGGAATGCAACGATTCGTCAAAATGGTTACTAAAGTCAATAAAGGCAAAGGTACCAGCTGATTCATACCAATCTGGTTGCGTCATCGCAATATCTTCAAATTTTTTAATCCATTTGTCGGAAACGCCTAGAACGTAAGCGTAGGGTAGAACTTTGTAAAAATATTCTGGGTCTTCGGCTACTAATGTATTAATGCGAGATTTTTCAGCCGTCTCAAGAAAATGCCTAAAGCCTTTAACCTTGCCCAGCATTTCAGCGCCGTATTTGGTACGTTTTGGCATTAAGAACATAAATACGACTTCAATCACGGCGCAAACAAAACCGGCAAGAGCTCCGACTATATAAACCGGATTGACATCAATAGTAATGCTGGTAATGACCTTAATAGTAGAAGTAATCATGGCGAGAAACATGCCAATTGCAATTATGCTGGCAAAGATTCTAGATGCCAGTTGCTCTCTGCCGCCCTTGCCAATAATATAGAAAAACGGCGTAAAGAAAAGCAGCATGAAAACTACACTAAATAATGGGCCAATAAAATCAGTCGATCCCATATCGAAGGAGGCCGTCACAAATGGGAAGAATAGCGAAACAACGGCACAAATGCCAACAATCACGTTGATTTTAGCTCTGCCCTTTTCAAAAATGGTTTGGCGATTTTCCTTTTTATTTTCATTCTCAATAATCTTATTGACGGTGCTATAAAAACTGTCATAGAGATCGCTTTTGAGAACTTCCGCTTTGCCATCGCTGAACATTCCGTCCATAAACATTTTTTCGTTCTCGTCTTCGCCATCATAATCTTTGAGCTTAATAATTTTGAAGCTGCGGTTTAGTCGTTTGCTCGTCTCCGCAATCTTGAGATATCCCTTGCCAGCCAGATAGACCAATAAGGAGACCACATCACGGTTAACGACATGCCCACGATAAATAAAACCTGCATCGAGGCTATTAACACCATCTGGAGGATAAAATTCGACCGTCTCAACTACCCGGCGATTGCGGCCAAATATAAACCAGAGGACAACGGTGATTGCCAACAAGACTGCTAAAACAACGATGACGGAATTAAAATATGATTGATTCCAAACATAAGGAATCCCTGCGCCTTGGTAGTAACCATCTGGAAGTTCAATTCGGATTGTTACCGCACCATAAGAGCTTAATCCACCGACGTGCCAACCATGGATAGTATTGCCGTCAACATAGAAGATGACGTCATTACTCTTGGAACCATAAGAGCCACTAGTAAAACCGATTTTGCTGATATCGAATTCTTTTGGCATCTTCACTGAGAAACTAATATTCTCAATTGGGACCGAGTCTTCAACGATATTGTGATAGAACTCATCGTACTCATTACTCTTATCGGTATCAACCTGATAGTCATATTTGATAACATAATTAGTCAAACCAGTAACCGTCTTGCTCGCAGAGCCAATCTTAATATCGTAGTTGTCACTATCCGTAGAGAGCGAATATTCATTATTGACGGCAACGTTTGATA
>CAZAAQ010000021.1:0-8091 GCA_964483505.1 uncultured Candidatus Saccharibacteria bacterium
TCATGGCTGGGGATGAGGGATTCGAACCCCCGAATGTCGGGACCAGAACCCGATGCCTTACCGCTTGGCGAATCCCCAACGATGTCTACATTCTAGCACGCAGGTCATTTTTTGTGAACAGACTAGGAATTCCCTTTTGATTATTTGCCATTTTTGTGATATAATATAACAATTCGTGTAGGCCGACTACATGCACATTTATAAGGAGGTTGTCATGAAGAAACAGCCAATGTCATTATCTGATATATGTAAGATGCCCACCACTCAGCTGATTGCTGACCTCAGGGCCGGTAAGTATTCTCTCTTGCAGAGCCTGTCTTGCGACAAGCTGCGCCGAGAGATGATTGTACCTGGGTGGATTAGCCGCACAATTCTGTATTTTGCCTACCTTGGCAAAGGTCCAGATTCAGTGCGCGCTGATAAGCGTGCACGTGCGGCCTTGATTCGATTGCTGAATTTCACTTCGCCCTATGAAGTTGAAAGAGGCATTCCGATTACCGACCGTGGTCTCGTGATTGGTTTCAACCACCCCTCGCTCGGTGAAGTGTTGCGTTTGATTGCGATTTGCCTGGATTATTATCCCGACAAATCCTACCTGTTCCCGGTCAACTTGGCTTGGTATGAAGCTTTAGCGCCGGTGGCAGACCAGCTTGAGCATTTGGGCATTTATATTACCCCAATGATCACGCCGGCAACGGTTACCAAAATCAACAAACTGGCGCCTGAGTATAAGGCGGAAGTCGATGGTTTTGTGACTAAATTCAGTGCCGTCTACATGGATTTGTGTTGCGAATTTATTGGACGCAAGCAGATTGTACTAGTTGCACCGAGCGCCACGCGTCAAGCGACCGTCTTCAAGAGTCATGCCGAAATGGACGGTATCGCGCCGATTAATCCCGCAATGTCAATTCTGGCCTTTTGTTTGGGCCGCGACAAGTCGATTGGCGATGACGATTACCGTTTTATGCCTGTTGCCGTCGTCCCGCCCAAGAACTTTGGTCGTGGGTTGAACCTATTCAAACAATATCAGCTGATGCCATTGCAGTTTTTCACGCCAGAATTTGCTTACGACTATTGCCGCAAGCGTTATGGTGCCAACAAAGGCCGTATGTTTGAACATCTGTTCTTGACCCGCATTGCCATGGCCCTGAGCGACATGGGACACGATGAGTTGGTCTGCCCAAAAAGACCTTAGACCAACAATCTCCGCACCACCTAAAGACCGCACCAATCTGCGGTCTTTTTCGTGCCAGCTAAACTTGTCGCAATAGCATCGCCGTGTTATGATTAAGAAAGTAAAAAGCATAAGGAAAATAGGGTGGAAAATAACAACCAAGAAAATCAGAACGTATATCATCGACTTGATAGTGTCGAGGATGTTGAAGAATTCTACGCTGCGATTCAACGTGGCAAATTGACCCATAAGTTATCCGAAGACCGTCCATATTGCTACTGGACCATTGAGACTTATGATAAATCGAATGGCATCCGTGGTGGTGGCGGACTCGGGGTGCTGGCAGCAGATATGCGCCGAGTCGCCGAACAGCTGCAAGTACCATTCGTACTCGTAACGCCATTTTATCCATGGGAATCACATCAAAAGATGCAAAATCTCGAGCAAATTGATTACCATATCGAGAAAAACTATCATGACTATGGTTTCAACTTTGTTGATACTGTGCGCATCAAAACTGCTACCACTTCGGTGGAGCTTGATGTGGTCGAGAAAAAACTCGGCACTTCCCGTTTCCTATGCATTACCGAACCAAACTTCGGTGAACTCTATTCTGGCGAATCTGGTTCTGACCACCGTCTCTACCAGGAGGTCGCTTTGGGCTTTGGCGGTTACCAAGCCTTAAAACTTGTTGGTTTACGTCCTGCCGTGATTCAACTGAACGAAGTTGCCACTTTCTTTGCTGCGATTGCTCGGTTGGATGAGCTAGCTTCATCTGGCATGGACTTCTATGAAGCCGTAGTTTATACCCGTAAACACACGCTCTATACTAACCATACCTTGGTGCAAGCCGCAGAAGCAACTTTCCAGTATAAGCAATTTGAGCAGTATGTATTCCCGAACATTAAGTCTGAGGCGGTGAAGCGCTGGCTCGAAGGCACTTTTACGGACGGCTGGATTCGTCTCAGCACGCCAACTGTCGAAATTGCCGAATTGCGCAGCGGTGTTAGCAAGTTGCACGCTCGTGTGGCCAATTACCACGATATTAATGGCAATAAGATTAAATTCAAATCCGTTACCAACGGTATTCATATGAAGACCTGGGTGTTACCAGAAATTATGGATTATTATCACGACCACGACATTCTAGACAAGTTTGACTTGCCGGAGGAACGTGAGTTTGATGCCAGTGTCGACAAAATTACCGCCGCTGACGTGCGTCATCTGAAATCGATTGGTCGAGCTAAATTAAATGAGATTTTAGCTCATCGCACTGATCAATATGGCAATCCGGTCAACATTCCAGCTGATGCTTTGCTGTTCGATTTTAAACGTCGCTTTGTCGATTACAAACGGCCATGGCTGCCATTCACCGATCCAGATAAGATTGCTAAGATTCTTGAAGAAAATAACGCGCACTACATCTTAGCTGGTCGCGTGCATATGGGTGACACCGCTATGTTTGGTAAGTTAATAAATCTTTTGCATTTAATCGATTCGAACCCAATTTTGAAGGCCCGCGTACATTATTTGCCAGATTATGACGAGGAACTCGGCTTAGCTTTGTCGCTTGGTGCTAACTCGTCCATTAACACGCCAATCGTTGGTCTAGAGGCCTGTGGTACGAGCTGGATGAAAGATATTGCAAATATGGGATTGCTTATCTCTACGCACGATGGCGGTGTGGCTGATATGTCATCTGACAATTACTTGACGGTCGACGGCAAAAATGAGGGCGAAGAGGTCGCCGAACTTTACCGCCAGATGGAAGTTGCTGCTAAGGCTTGGCAAAACGACTTCGATCTCGAATATTGGATTCACCGCGAATTAAAGGCTTATCTAAGCGTAATTTCCGGTTCCCGCATGATGCGCGATTACTTAAATTACTTGTTCGCTTAAAGTCGATTTTTAAGAGTATAGCACTTGATTTTACTAGATTCATTTGCTATACTCTTGACAAGAGTCCGAAGGGACTATTTTTAATGGGAGTAAGTATGGCAAAAATTACCAGAATTAAGGCTAGAGACGACGACTCGACCAAGAAAGTCGAGAAAAAGTCTGACCAGCCAGCCGAAGAAGCTGAAGTGGTCCGCAAAGTCTCAGTCAAGGCGAAGAATAGCGACAATACAAAGCTAGAATCCGCCAAAAAGGCCCGCTCAAAAAAAGAGCTGAAGGCCGAAAAGAAACTTGCGCGCCAAGAAGCTCGTAAGAACCGCAAGGTTCCAACCGTGCTAAAGCCGCTTTATTGGCTACTGACGCCATTTCGGGCACTCGGACACTACATTCACGAATCCTTCGTCGAGGTTCGTCAGGTTCGATGGCCAAATCGCAAAGAAACCTGGAAATTAACTTTCTCAGTCATAATTTACGTCGTGATTATCGGCGGAATTATCATGTTGCTCGATGCTCTACTCACCTTTATCTCTAATAAAATCCTAGGAGGAATGTAAAAATGGCGGTTAACCGTTATAACGACGTCCGCGCTTGGTATGCAATTAGTACTTACGCTGGCTACGAAGACAAGGTCTGTGATTCAATTCACCAACGTATTAAAAGCGTTGACCTCGCCGATAAAATCTTTGACGCAATTGTGCCAAAGGAAAAACAAATCGAAATTAAGAACGGCAAACGCCGCATTGCCGACAAGAAAATCTTCCAAGGCTATGTCTTGGTTGAAATGCGCTTGTCAGATGAGACTTGGTACATTATTCGCAACACACCTGGCGTAACCGGCTTTGTCGGTACTGGTACTCAGCCAACTCCAGTTAGCGAAAAAGAGATTGAAAAAATCAAACGCCGTATGGGCGTCGAAGATCCAAAGTTCACCGTGAACTACGAAATCGGCGAAGTGGTCTCTGTCACTGACGGTCCATTCAAAGGCTTCGAAGGTACGATTTCCGAAATTGATGGCAAAAACGGCAAGCTCAAACTGATGATTTCTATGTTTGGCCGCGATACCGCCGTCGAACTCGATGCGCTTCAGGTGAAGAAGATTGACGATTAATCAACATTAAGTTATAATTGTAAACGTTACGCATTCGCAAGAATAAAAATCTACAAGAGGGATTATGGCAAAGAAAGTTATTGGAAATTTGAAATTGCGCATCCCTGGTGGTAAAGCCACAGCAGGCCCGCCAGTCGGAAGCACCCTTGGTCAGTGGGGTTTGAACATGATGGAATTCATCAACCCGTTCAACGAAAAGACCAAAGAATATCAAGGCAAGAATGTGATTGTGCACATTAAAGTTTACGAAGATCATACCTTTGATTGGGTTTGTCTTGGACAACCAGTTGACGATTTGATTCGTGAGCACATCAAAATTGAAAAAGGTAGTGGCAAGCCAAACACCGAAAAAGTTGGCAAAATCACCATGGCCCAAATCAAAGAGATTGCTGCAATCAAAATGAAACAGCTCAACGCAATTGACGAAGCTGGTGCTTGCAAAGTAATTGCTGGTACTGCACGTTCAATGGGCGTCGAAGTCGTTGAATAATCAGCCAAAATATCAATGAAGAGTCTAACCAAAAGTTAGGCTCTTTTTGTGCACCAAATCGCCTATCTGAGTTAATTTGCTAAATCACCCAAGACCAAGGTAGCCCACCCTGCCACGGCATTGGTGCTGGCATGTAAGAAACGCAAAAATTGAAAAACGGTAGTTTTTATGCTATAATATTATTCACGTATCGAGTCTCACTGAAAAGGGGTGATAATAATGGGATACGCGGACTTTAATAAGAGGGTGTATAGTTCAGTATTTATCGGCATCGTCATGATATTTGCAGTGTTCACGCCTGGCGACACGGTTTTCACGGTTTTTCTGACTTTCTGCGCCTTAATGGCGGCATTTGAGATTATCTCAGGTGTTACGACCATTTACGACGATGCTGTTATCGACGCTTATAAACAGCGCAATAATGGTATGATGATGCCGTCTCCGCACGGTGGAATCTTCGTTGTGCTCGAAGCAATCTTTTGTTGCATTACGCCAGTATTTTATGTTTGGCTCATTGACGACAAATGGTATCTGCTAATGATTTTTCTCGTTTGTATGACGAGCGACGCTAGCGGTTACCTGGTCGGCAAGTTCATCGGTAAAAACACGGTGCCTGGCATTAGGAAGATTTCACCACACAAGACCATCGAAGGATATCTTGGATCATTACTATTCTCAATCGCAGCGGGCGTGTTACTTTACATGTTCCTACCGATTGAACGCAGTTTTGCCCAGGCCGTCTTCGTCTGTTTCGGCGGGCTCATCGCTTGTACGGGCGATTTGCTGGGTTCGGTAACGAAGCGCGAACTTGGATTGGATGACTCTAACGCCGTCACGCTCCATTTGCCTGGCATCAAATGGCTGGAATGGCCGATGGCCGGACATGGCGGATATTTGGACCGTTTTGATTCGATTATCTTTGCCGTAGTAGTTTGCGCATTGTTGCAACTTTTCCTTTAGCGAACACCCTCATCTAGAATGGGCGCCTGTATTTTAGGCGTCCATTTTTCATCTCAAGATTGCACCCGGCCGTATCTTGTGATATAATTTAGAAATTAAAAATTAAGTTGGGAGAGAGCAATCTCGCTATTACCACGAAAGGATAATCATGGCCAAAGAAGCCAAAAAAGATCTTGATGCAACCGAGCCAGTTGAAGCCGTAGAGCCAACTGCCGTTGCCGCACAACCAGCCGTAGATGAAGAAAGCTTTGCTAAAGCTGGCAAAAAATCCAAAAAACACACTGAGGAAGTTAAAGCTGAAGAAGAGCGCCAAGCTCGCAAAGCCGATGCTGCTGCTCAGCCAGAAGAAAAGAAAGCTGGTCCCCGCCCAATCGCTCGCACTCGCTTAGAGCGCCGTGGTAAAGCTTACAAAGCCGTGGCTAAAAAAGTCGAAGCCGGCAAAGTTTACTCACTAAAAGATGCTGTCGAACTCGCTATTGCCACCAACCCTGCCAAATTTGATGCCACCGTTGAAATGCACTTCCGTCTAGGTGTCGACCCACGTCAAGCCGACCAAAATATTCGTGCTACCGTTTCTTTGCCAGCTGGTACTGGTAAAACTGTCCGTGTGGCCGTATTTGCACCACTTGACATCACCAAACAAGCTAAAGCGGCTGGTGCTGACATCGCCGAAGATGAAGAATTCACCAAACGCCTCGAGAAAGAACAACTAGATTTTGATATCCTGATCAGCACTCCACAATACATGCCAAAACTTGGTAAGTTTGCACGTTTGCTTGGTCCAAAAGGTTTGATGCCAAATCCAAAAGCTGGCACCGTGACCAACGATATCGAAAAAGCCGTCAAAGAAGCTAAGGCCGGTAAGATTGAATACCGCGTCGACAAACAAGCCATCGTCCACGTTGGTCTTGGCAAAGTTTCTTTTGGCACAGACAAATTGCTTGAAAACGTTAACGCCTTTGTTGAGAGCTTGAAGAGCCAAAAGCCTGCCTCCATTAAGGGTCAATACGTCAAATCTGTCTATATCTCTACTACGATGGGTCCAAGCATCGCCGTTGAAAACATCTACGGTTAAACTAACCGCCAGATAACAAAAAGCCGTCCAGTTTTGGGCGGTTTTTTGCTAAATTATTCATGGTTGCGCGTTTTTATCCGCACACGTTAATATGGTTTCTAAAAAAAATACGCCCGGCGATTTGCGGGGCGTAAATTTTAGCGTTTCTTCTCTTTCACTTCGTTGCGACCAAGGTTCTTTTTTGTCTCGGTGAAGACAACATGCTTGCGCAATACTGGGTCGTATTTGCGAAGGCTGAGCTTGTCTGGAGTATTCATCGTATTCTTCTTCGTGTAATAAAGACGAATGCCGGATTCTTCAGAAACTAGACCAACTAGTTTACGCTTTGTATTACTTTTCTTTGCCATATTGCTATTATTCTATCACATCTCTTATGGGTTGTAAAATACTAAGTTTTAAGAAAAACCAACTAGACTAACCTTTAAACTGACCGTGTTTTTCTGTAAAATATAGTCAATGCAAGACGTCTTAATTGATACCTTGGTCGATGCGGCGAAGCTGCTGCCATTTCTGTTTGTGGCATTTTTGTTGATTGAATATCTTGAACATAAAATTTCCAAAAAAAATCAAACTGCCATTGCGCGCGCTGGCAAATATGGTCCAGTGATTGGCGCATTACTCGGTATTTTACCGCAATGTGGTTTTTCGGCCATGGCAACCAATCTCTACGCCACGCGGATTGTGTCGCTCGGTACCCTAATTGCCGTCTATCTTTCGACCAGCGACGAGATGCTGCCAATCATGCTATCCGAACAAGCTCCGGCCGGCACAATTATCGGGATTTTAGCACTTAAATTTGGCCTCGGTATGCTGTTTGGCCTAATCATTGATGCCATCTGGCACCATATACCAAATAAGGACACCAAAGTTAGCCACGAGCTTTGTGAACATGCGCATTGCGACTGCGAGCATCATAGTGTTTTTACGGCCGCACTAAAACACACGCTGAGTACTACTTGTTATATCCTTATCATCACTTTTGTCATTAACTGGTTATTCTTCTTGATTGGTCAAGATCGCGTAGCTGGATTATTTTTGCGCAACAGCATTTTTGGCCCGTTCGTAGCCGCGCTAGTCGGTCTAATTCCAAACTGCGCAGCGAGTATCACAATCACCGAATTATATCTGACCGGCGTAATTTCGTTTGGCTCAGTGATAGCGGGATTGCTTTCTAGTGCTGGAGTGGGGCTATTGGTCTTGTTCCGAGTAAATCGACGCCCTAGAGAGAATATTCGAATTGTTGGTCTCCTGTACGCAATTAGCGTTTTATGCGGCATGGCAATTGAAATAACCAACCTATTTTAAGTTTTCGCTCAATATCTTGCTCCAAAAATGCTAGAATATTGATAAAGGATGAGCATTATGGATGAAATTGGACCGATTATAAG
>CAZAAQ010000022.1:0-5186 GCA_964483505.1 uncultured Candidatus Saccharibacteria bacterium
CGGAACAGTTTATTGAACCGTTGAGCAGCTTCAAGGCGAAGAACGATTTCGTCTGCATCTATGAATATACTGACGGCAAGCACGGCGACGAGCCATTCTTCACCCAGTTCGTGCACAGTCGGTTCCGCGATTTCAAAAAAAGGAGGTAGGGCACCACAAAAGACCACTGCAAAGTGGTCTTTATTTATTCTTAAAAAATCTCACCTAATATTGACATGGGGGAGTAAAGGTTGTTAAATATAAAACACTCACCGAACTGGCGAGTTGTACTTTTACTCATTGGTTTATCAGAAGGGAAGGCAGATGTAATACCATCGCCCAATCACACCTAACATGTCAGTACACACAGGAAGAAGCAAACATGTCAGAAGTAGTTGCAGTTGCCATGGACGAAATTATGAAGTCCCTCAACGACGAGCTCGAACGACGCAACAAGAGCGTCCTAGACGTTACCTACGCCGGTAAGGCACGCGATGATACACCGGAGCTCATCAGCCCCGACGACATTGTCGCCGTACTCTCAAATGGCGCCTACTTTGATGGCAACATCAATAAGTATCGTCCTCGTTTTATCAGCTGGTACTATCGCTGTGCTCCGACTTATCTCTACGACGAGATTAGCAAGGCGTTGGCCAACTGGGATTATACTTGGGATGATATTCGCTGGGTTGGTTCCTATGACGTCGAAATTCCGCTTGATACTTTCAAGCGACTCGCCCAGCAGACCTATTATGTCCGCCACGGCGAAGACCGGTATTCAATCCCGCGTGATCTCATCATCAACATGAATGATTGTTCCATTTTCCGTCGCCGTTTTGACCAAGGCTGGAATGGCGAATGGGAACACAACGTAGTCACCAGGCGCCCCAGCAAGGTACTGAAGCGCGACATCAAGCTTATCGGTAGCCGCCGATTGGCAGAACTGCTGGATTCACCAGCAGACAAGGTTATGTCTTAAAACCAACGAGCAATATTATGAGGCTGCCTCCGGGTAGCCTCTTTTTCTTTTGGCGTTTATCACTCTTAGCATTGACAAATTATACAAAAAATTATTAAATACTAAGCACTTGTAGTTTTCAAGTGCACCTTAACTCATCTTTCTGCTTTAGTTAGAGGGGGTATGTATTAAACACAGAGATTAAAGATAGCCGACAACCACTAGGAAGGGCTAAAATGGACCACGCAACATTGGACATAATACTGAACTCGCTCAACCCTGGGCTTGACGACAACTTGCCTATCGATGAACACTACGTTTATGTAGGGTCACCTCGCTTTGACACGCCAGAAGTTCTGGGCGAAGATGACTTGGTCGTCATCTTGGATAACGGTTCCTATTGGGATCGTCACGCTGCGCAGTTCTCACCGCATGACTTTACTTGGCGCTATCACAGCGCTCCTTTGAACTTGTTCGAAGTCATTGACCATCTGCTCAAGAGTAATGGTTATTTGTGGCGTGATATCAGTTGGATTGGCTCAAGGGACCTTGAGATTCCTATACGCCAGTTTAAGTGCATCGCTATAGATACCTTTTACTTCCAATATGAAAGCGAGAATGCCTATTCTTTGGCAAGAGACCTCGCAATTCATATGCGAGACGGCTCATATTTTTATCGAAGCTATGCGGCCTATCGAAATGGCGACTGGGTGTACGACGATAGCGCCAAGCGCCCACCCAAAATTGCCAGCGCGGATATTGTGCTCGTGGGCAACCGTCAGCTTCGGAAGCTAGACGTTTCATCCTTGCAGGACTAGATGAGTGTTATGAAGGGCCACCTCCGGGTGGTCCTTTTTCTTTTGCTCTAAGTTCTCTGAGTTGACATTTATATAAAAAAATTGTAAAATACCAAACAGCTTAAAAAATAAGCTCGCACTTCAACAGAACTAAATTGCACAAAAAATCTGCGTGGATGCTTATCTTCACGTTGCAATAATAAGCGTCATCCTAAACCAAGCACTTCAACTGCACGGGAAAGGAACCACCATGGTAAAGAGTACCCACGACGACATGAAGTCGCTCAACCAGCAGGCTGAGGATATGGCGAGACGAGCCGCTAAGATTGGGCTCATCCCCGACCCCCAAAAGCATGGCGGGCTTTCGGGCTACGGCGATATGACTCCTGAGGGTAATGACAAGACGACCACGCTGTTCCTTATCTATAGGGACCTCGAGCTCGTCGTCGTTCGCCTAATGTCGAATCGCCTGAGCAGCAACGGTGCTACGGTAGAGACGCATGAGGCACATTGCCTCTACCGCGAAATCACCGCAGCGCTGGAAAAGCGCAGCCCGGTTCCTGCCGATTGGTCCGATATCCGCAAGATCGTATTGCGGAGACGTGGCTATAAGGCTGGCGTAGAAGTATGGGGAGTGCTTGACTTTGCTTGCGAAGTTATGCATCACTACTACTACGACGGCTATGGCGTCTTCGTCAACGAAGATGGTATCGGCAAAGTCCTCGATAATTGCGACATCCACCTTGAGCTAAAGGATGGCGATAACGCCTTCTTCGAGCTCGGTCTGGACGGAGCATTGATCTGGTCTGGCTGGGACACCGAACCATCATGGGAGACACCTAACGCCCGCCACGTCGTCGTAGAAGACAGATTTGCTTGGCTTAAGGAATAAAGTCAACGCATTCGTCTCTTGACCCTCTCCTAAAGCCCGCGCCGTGCGACTCGGCGTGCAATTCATAGTCCTATCCATTCAAGGCCACCTCCGGGTGGCCCTTTTTTAAGATTATTTTTTCTTCGTTAAAATCAGCACTACATGCGCGGGCAACGTTACAGGCGTACCCGCATTCAAAACGTCCATCTTTAATTCCGCAAAATCATTGGAATAACCCCGCCAAGACGAGTTAAATCGCACCGACCAATCACCATACGGCAACAATAGCCGATAATCCGTCCACTTTCGACCGCTAAAGTTTGCAACTACAATCACGGGCTGCGCATTATCTTGACCACGTTGATACATCAGTACCCGGCAATTCTCATCCTGCATCAAGACTTTGTAATCAGCCGACATTAGCCCAGCTGTATCGCCATATTGGTTATTTCTCAGGGCAATCAAATGTCGATGTGCTTCGATGATTCCGTCAAACTTATCAACGTTTTCCCAGTCTAGCGCCTTCCAATCGTTAAAAGTCCCGCCTTGCATAAATTCTGAGCCGGCTAGCAGCATTGGAATGCCAGGCGTCGTTAGCGCGATTGCTGAGCCCAAGATCGCAATTCGGCGCGCATCCACGCTATGTGTGTCCGGAACTACAGTCGAAACTAACCGCTCATTGCCGTTCGCCGCCGTATCATGACTGTCAGAAAACACCACCCGTTGGCGCCAGTCACCGTTAAACGTATGCGCTTGTACGGAAATCAAATTTTGTAGCCCGGTCGGCTCATTGCCCACATGCAGCGCCCCTCGAATCACGTGCGGCAAACCTAAATCCCACTGGCAATCAAAACCAGCCCCACCATAAGCCGTCCCATTCGTAATTTGGCTATTGCCAGAACAATCTTCCGCAATTACCAAAGCATCCGGCTTAATCTTGTGCACCGTGTCAGAAATGTCCATCATCAAACGCCAAGCATCTGGAATATCATGCGACGGGTCATTGTTCAAGCCCATCGTATTGCGCATGTAAATTGTGCTATCCAGCCGGAAGCCATCCACATGATAGTCAGTCAGCCACATTGTGACATTATCAAGAATAAAATCGCGTACCTCTTGCCGGCCATAATCTGGGCGACTTCCCCAAGGTGTATCGCCGCGGTCATCATTATAAAAATAAATTCCGCCCCGATTATTAGTACTCCAACCATCAAATTGCCATGGTGCCGTTTGATTACTAAAGTGGTTATAGACTACATCCATTACCACGGCGAGCCCGCGTTTGTGTGCCTCTTTGATAAAGTTTTTATAGCCATAGCTACCGCCATAGCTGTTTTCAACCGAGTAAAGATAGCTAGGCGCATAGCCCCAACCATAGCTCATGGCCATCGAAGTGACTGGCATTAATTCCAGCGTAGTTACACCGAGACTCTTTAAATAATCTAGTTTTTCAATGGCAGTCTGAAAAGTCCCCGGCGTAGCCGGATCTGGCCGCATGAAAGTGCCAATATGCACTTCATACAACACTTGTTGGTCTTTTGGCGCCAGTTTAATCTCATCAAAACCTTCCCAATCAAAAATATTATCGGCAATCACCGAATTACCTTCGTCGCTGTCTGTTACGGCTAACGCCCGGGGATCGTTATTGTAACGGTCATTGCCATCAAACCCTTTAATCTTGTAACGATAGGCTTGACCCGGCTCTGCACCTTTAACTTTGGCTTCCCAAACCCCATCCACATCATCTTTTGTCATTTCAATTGGTTGCCAGTTGGAAAAATCCCCCAAGACCGCCGCGGCTTGTGCAAACGGCGCCCACACACGAAAAATCGCGTAGCGCTCATGCAGCTCGACCCCCAATTGTTTACTCATATCTTATTATTTTAGCACAAACGGAATCATGCGCGCGGATTTAAGATAATTTATGACAGACTTTTTTTGTCAGTCATTTGATAGCTCAGATTCATTAAAACTACCCAGCCAAACCAAACAGAATCATCGAAACAATAAAGGTCAGACACACTGGCGCCAAGATTTGCAACCAGCTAAACACTTGTATAATTGTCAAAATTACTCGATTAAATGACTTCATGAGGAAAAGCATCAAAATTGGCACGATTAGCGACAAGGCAACGCCAATAAACAATAGCGCCACCGAAGACGCGCCTTCGCCAGCTAATGTCATCATCGCCGCTTGCCAAGAAAACAGCCCAAGCAGGATTGTGCCGACTCCGGGCAAAATATGTACATTCGAAAGTTTAGTCGGTAAATTAACACTTTGAACGGAAATTACCACAGCCATATTCAAGATAGAAAGCAGACAAAACGACGCAATCCAAAGAAAGACCGTCGGATTATTATAGTTTCCGCCAAGGTTGAATAATGGCTTATTGATCAAAGAAACTGCAAAGCAAATCGTCACAATAAGATAGGACAAATAGCCAATTGAGTTAATCACAAGAGCTAGGACATTCAGTCGGTCTTTTTCGTTGCTTTCTGCCAAACCAACTTTTTCTAGCAAAGTTTTGTCTTCTTCGGTCTCTTTTTTTGGCTCATCAACCGGCGCCACCGCCAGGGAAGA
>CAZAAQ010000022.1:5286-7506 GCA_964483505.1 uncultured Candidatus Saccharibacteria bacterium
CATGGCGAGATTTTCGGAAATCTTTCCAGCTGCTAGCTAAGTCATTACTGGCCTTATTATTAGATTCGCTTGGCTGAGTTGGCTTTGCCTCTTCAGACTGAGTATTGTGGCCTAAATCATGAAAACTGGTAGTGTTATTACTATTTTTACTAAAATCGTAAGGCTCATCTGTCACTTTTTCGTTCGTCGGGGCTATCTCGGGATCAAAATCAGAAGAAACCTTTGTGTCGGTAGCGTCCGAGGCATCAGATTCTTCACTTAAATCAACTTTGTTCAAAGGGTCCGCATCAATCTGCGATACAGGCTTTGAGGACTTTTTGGCGTCAAAACCATTATTATGAATGGCTTCAATTTCAGCATTAATATCTTTAGCTGCTTCCTCCGCCGCCACTTTGGCAGCAATTGGTTTGCCAAAATCATCCAAATCACTCATAGTTTGGCTCATGCTAGAAGCCGGCGGCGTCAACGGCGCACTACCATGCCCAACATTCCCACCATTCAGATCTTTGTCCATAATTACCATAAATTATATAGCATAAGCACAAAAACTAGCAAAGGAAAAATTCGCATTTTACGTCCTAACACCTTAGATATATAATAGAAATCTGTGAAAGCTCAACATTTATCTTTAGCCTATGGTACCAAAGTCATTTACGACGACTGCGGCTTTCATTTTGAGACCGGCGACAAAGTCGGCATCGTTGGCGTCAACGGCGCCGGCAAAACAACTTTGTTTCACGCTATTTTGGGCGAGCAAAAACTCGATGATGGCACTTTTGATGTTCCATCACTGCGGCTCGGCTACTTGCCACAAGAGATTAAAATTGCGACCGAGCACGATAACGTCACCGTTTGGGAATATGTTGCCGCCGCTCGACCAGTTGATCAAACGCAAGAACAGCTTAATCAAGCCTACGAGCAACTCGCCAAATATCCAGCCAGCGAAAAGATTATGGCCCACATTACCGAGCTGCAAGACTTAATTGATTCATATGATGTTGCCAATATGGATAATGAGCTCCTGCGAATTCTCGAAAAAATGGGACTGCAAGACCTGGTCGACAGCAAGATGAAACAATTATCGGGTGGCCAAAAATCTAAAGTCGCTTTTGCGCGCGTTTTGTTCGAAAATGCTGGATTGCTGCTGCTCGACGAGCCGACCAACCATCTCGATATGAGCACTAAACAATTTGTGGCAAATTATCTTCGTAATTATCATGGCACCGTCATGATTATTAGCCATGACGTTGAGTTTCTAGATACCATCACCAATAAGACGCTCTTCGTTAACAAAACTACCCACAAAATGAAGGTTTATCATGGCAATTACAGCGAATTCCGTCGTCAATACGCCGAAGAATTAACCGAACAAGATCGCCGGGTTACCGAACAGGAACGTGAGATTAAGCGCATCCAAGAGTTCGTCGAACGGGCTCGCGCCGCTAAACGCTCCAACACTGCGCTAATTCGTCAGGGCAAAGTCCGCGAAAAAGTCCTCGACCGCAAATTAGCTGAGCTGGAAGTCCGCGAACAGGTCTATCAAAAAGTTGAGCTAAATATTGCGCCGACCAAACCTAGCGGCAAAGTCCCACTTGAAGTACAAAATCTTACTTTTCACTATCCAAACAAGCCAATTTTATACGAAAAATTATCATTTATGTTAACGCGTGGCGAAAAATTTCTCGTTGTAGGTGAGAATGGCATTGGCAAAAGTACTTTACTCAAATTAATTATCGGCGAGTTGCAGCCCGATGCCGGTTCCATCATCTTCAGCCAAAATACCACCATCGCTTATTACGCACAGGAATTTGAAATTCTCGATGAGCGCGAAACTATTTTAGATAACGTCAAAACTTATGACTTTACTGAAACCGAAATTCGTTCCGTGCTAGCCAATTTTCTGTTCCATGACGATGATGTTTATAAAAAAGTCGGTGTTTTATCACCAGGCGAAAAGGCTCGCGTCGCTCTCTGTAAAATTCTCACCAAACGCGCCAACTTGATTATTCTAGATGAGCCAACTAACCATTTTGACCCCGAAACTCAGAAAATTATCGGCGAAAACTTCAAAGATTATCCTGGTACTATCATTGTAGTTAGTCATAGCCCATCTTTTGTTGAACAGATTGGTATCACGCGAATGTTAATACTGCCAACCCATGCGCCTGACCAGCCCGCCCAGGCCATCATTAAGAATTACTCCCGCGAGCTGTTGGAATA
>CAZAAQ010000023.1:0-6286 GCA_964483505.1 uncultured Candidatus Saccharibacteria bacterium
GGGTTCTGGTCCCGACATTCGGGGGTTCGAATCCCTCATCCCCAGCCATGAAGAATAACAGGAAGCCGATGGGCTTCTTTTTTGTCTATGAGTCTGCATCCTCGAAGAGCCAATCGGTATGTTTTGAGGCTATCATGAAAATAGTGAGCGTAGAGGCATGCGACTTATCGCTTATGCCATAATATAATGTATATGCTTTGTCAATTTTTATAGTATAATATAAACATGGCAATGTGTCAGGAAGTCAAATCGATACATAATTTAAGTAACGAGGTTAACTTGCTTGCTCAAGCTTATCAAAAACTAAGCAAAGATAACCCAACATTTATTTCTTCATTGAGGGAGAATCCAAGTATGTTAGCTTTTGGATTGGGCGCATCTTATCCTGATACTGGCTATCATACGCGTGCTTTGTCCGAGGCCGAAAGGATATTGGGCATATATGACAAATTCAAAGATGTCTACGAACAAGTCGCAAACGCAAAAGGTCGTGCAGATGAGATAAAAACATCCCTGGACAGAAAATATGGCAAGAGTTGCTGGCCAAAAGAATATGACAAACTTGAGGCAGGTCTTGATACAATTCAAAGATTTCCCCTTGAGGAGTATGCAAGCGTAGCATATATGTCTGAAAACATTGATTCCATACAGAACAATTTAGCTATTATGGAGTCAACCGTTACTGAGAAAGAAAATATAGATGAGTTTAAGCTTGATGGCATTTCTGTATTTATGTACGGCACTAAGATGATTACGATAGATGGAATAATCGTGCATGATTTCCATCAGGATTTGCCGCTTAATTCAAAGTTCAAGGAAGCATACGATAATTCTCCCAACCCCATGGCAGTTAATTATGATGAATCTAGAAGACTATCTAAAATAATTAGTCATTTTGAGCCAGTTCCAAAAAGTATCCGAAAAATCTTGTTCAGCGTTACGAAAAACAGTATCAGAATTATAAAGTTTATCTCAAATGAAGATCTTAAAAAGATGGGGCTAGACCATAAACAGATATACGAATACCTTAAAGAACACAAAATTAGATAAAGTTGATTTTTGGTTTTTCTCCAATTCTTGTTGCCTGCCGCATTCTGCCGTATTGTGCCGAATATGGCCCATTATGCGTGAGATTGTTTAGTAAATATTAAATAATTGTTCTTAGACCAGCCAAAGATTTAAGACACTGGTCGAAAGGATAACATGGTAAAAGCCAATATTGATGATGGGTCCAATCCAGAACTCGTGAATGGCGCCAAATTTGATGGCACTCTTGAAATTCCGGTAATTTGCAATAATCGCAAAATTACACTTCCTGAAAGTCTAATCCCTTTCTCCGCGGCCAAAAGCATTGATTTAAACGGTAAAGGTGTGATCTTTTATGAAAAAGACACTAACTTCGCGGATTTGCTTATCCATCCGGATAGATATCTGGACCTGCTAAAGACTGCAAATCTCGTTGCATCGCCAGATAATTCTGTCTATCGTGATGCACCGCTCACCGTTCAGTTAGGCAATATCTATAAAAACCGAGCACTCGGTTCATATTTTCAGAGAAATGGAGTAAAAGTTATTCCGAATATTCGTTGGGGAGACGAGCGTACATTCACAAATATGGTCTTTTCTGAGCCGCCAGCATTTCTTGGTGTCGAGAAATATGGAACCGTAATTATCGGCACTTATGGTTGCTCGCGATATGTAGAAGATAAAAACTATTTAAGACAAGGTTTGCTTGCAATGCTGAATTATCTTGAGCCTGAGCAGGTAATCGTCTATGGCGGTATGCCAAAGGAAGTTTTCGGCGATTTAATGGGCAGTGTGCATTTAGTACATTACGAAGACTACACGTCATATCGTCTTCGAGGTAGCAAAGATGGGCACCGGATGTAGAGGATTATATTTGAATACTTACGGGAGCACGACGGCCTCTACCAAGCAATCATCCGTGTATGCCAAAAACCCGGGGAAACCTATAACGATGATATCGCTAAATCACGCCAACTCTGGCGAATATCAGCGAAATGGCAGGATGACCGGCGGCGGTCATGGCGAAGATAGTTTTGCTGAACTTAAGGCCCGAGGACAAAAATATATAATTGAACATGAATACGAAAATGGCGTGCGTGAAGGTAGAATTCCTAATCACGTAAAAAGCTTCGAAAGGAATGGGAAGCACATGTGGTTTCCAAAGACATGGACCAAGCGTACGCTTTATGAAGCTGGACAATCCGTGGTAAAATCGGATGAGAATGTAAATATTACAAACGGGGTAGCTACCGGAAAGTATTTAGACGTAGATGTCGGCGTGCGACTACGAGACGGTGAAATTGTGACCATATACCCACTTCTTACGCAATCATCAAAACATATTAATTAAACAAGGAGAAAATATGAGTAAAGGACTAGAATTATTTAGGAAAGAATTAAGACCAGTATTGTTAAAACATTTTGAACTTCAATACGATAACAATGAAAATCCAGAACTGTACGATAAAAACGTTAAAGAATATTTGCGGCGAGAGATTGAACTATTGTCTCAAGACGTGAACGTTACTATTGAATTTATTGATGAATGCTCCGCGACGGAATTCGAGCTACTTACTGATGTGTGGTGTTATGTCATCAATAAAACAAAGAGTAAAGAATTAGCTGATAAGTTGATCAGTTATACAAGAGCCGAGGGAAATAATCTAGCCGAATATGAAGGCAGGCTTGGCTACTCATTGGACCATGATGATTTTTAGGAATTCTTTTCCAGAAATCACCCCGTAGAAATATAGGGTGATTTTTTCTAGCAAAATCCTCAACTTAAGAACGGCAGCACCGCCAATTAAAAAAGGACCGGCAAATTGCCGGCCCTGGTTATGGGGTGGTGTAGCCAAGAGCTCCAACAGTCGTAAAGTAATCTTACTACGGCGCCGCCGAAGACCTGTTCGCACTGCTGCGAACGCAACGTTGATGGGCGTCTCTAAAATAAATCAGGTTACCGTCCTTGCTAAAAACGGCGTGGCCATGTCCGGTGCCATCGCTGATGTTGTCCGCGCCACCAAAGAACAGGTGGATTGTGCCATCGGCATGGATAGCGACTTTGGCGTCTTGCTCAATCGGTATGGCCAGCAACTGACCGTTTTGATGCGCGATGATAATATTCGCCATCTCGACAATCTCATGCTGGCGGGTTTCTCTTGCGAGTTTGATCGCTGCTAGCTTGGCATTAAAAGCGTTGCGGCAGTCATTATACTCAGCCTGCAGACGTTCAAATTCTGCCTTGGCGGCATCACGTTCAGCGGCTTTACGCTTGTAGGCGGCCTCAACAGACGCATAATGCTTTTTGGCAGCTTCGTACTCGGTCTTGGCGCTGCGAACGGTAGTTTCGCCAACACTGGCAGAATACGATTCGATATCACGGCGCGCACGCGCATTTTGGCGACTCTTTGACCCATGGTGCAATTTATTTTGAGCACGATGTCTCTTATCCCATGTCTTCTGCATAGTATCATATGCGGCGTTTACGCCGGCCTGAAGAGATTTGTAGCGTTTATATGCCGCTTGTTTGCGCTTGAATGCGCTCTCCTGTGCAGATTTCAACGAGTCTAGTTCTGCACTTCTTTGCATACATAATCACCAACCTTTCCCAAAAATGTAAAAAACCAGCTCAAAACGAGCTCAAGTACATTATACCGCATGGACCTCAAAATCTGGGGCTATCTTAATTGCTATTAACATAAAAAAGAACCCCGATTTTACTCGGGGTTCGAAAAGGGCATTCACTCTTTTCGTGGACAAGATGTTTTTTGTCCGTTTAAAGAACTACTCCTTCCAGAGAGTCTCGCAGGGTGCTCGGTGCCCAATGCATACCGTCACGCACTTTTCCGATATCTCCATGTGAGTCTCCCACTTCCATGGAAATTTTGAGGTTCCGAATATCCCAATTGATTCTCCGGCAACCTCAAGATCAAGACAAGGGCCACGACGGTCGACATCAAGGCGGTATGCACCAGTGCGCTCGAGGCCGCGTTCGATCATATCGGCCAAGGCCTTCCTAAAAGGAGCCATCCCATTTGCCGAGAGCCGCCTTTCGGCGAATCCGGTCGTCAATGGCACAGAAAAGCCCATGGTTACATTAAGCTCAGGCGCCATGGTGATGGCATATTCCCACCAATCCACAGCAACCTTGATGTAGGCTGGAAGCTCGTCGCCGGGGTCAATTTTCTTGAGAGGCACGACGTCGAGACGGCACTTTTCCCATTCGATGTGGAACTGCGAGGCAAAATCCGCATCGGCTACAGCGTCAATCACTGCGGGAATCTGTCGAAACTCATCAAGCAAAGCTTGCCGATTGCGACGGATTTTCTTGGGAAATTTTCCACCGAAGCTATTGCGACCGTATACGAGGTCTCTGCGAATATACTGGCATCGCATTGCAGCCTCCGATGGCGTCCGCTTGCCTAGAGTATTCTTGGCAATGTAGTCAGTGAGCATGTACATGTAATCGGACATACCGGGACAAAGTACTCTTGCATTTCCGAGTTTCTTCTTCATGTTCATAGTCGGCTCTTGCATAGTTGAACCACCCCTTATTAGTGTGCGAGTTTACTGATACAGACACGAGCCGTACAAAAACTTATGATATATATACCATAAATCTCATAAAATGTCAATCGCTGACTGGTTCAAGCCACTCGTTGCTTGTCTCAATTCCAGGCACTTCAATCGCAAGATGCGAGAACCAGCTATCTTTGGCAGCACCATGCCAATGCTTTACCTCTGCCGGAATAATTACCACTGAACCTTTTGTCATTGCCACGGGTTCTTCGCCGGCTGCCTGGTACCAACCTTTGCCATCAACGCAAACCAAAATCTGACCACCACCAGATTTGGCGTGGTGAATATGCCAGTTATTGCGGCAACCTGGTTCAAAGGTGACGTTCGCGACTGACGCTCCAGCAGTTTTGTCGACAGCCAACATATTTAGATAACTTTGGCCCGTGAAATACTGCGCAAAAGCCGTGTTTGACTCGCCCAGGCCAAAGCCACCGCCATGTCCAGAAATGGTATCATCGCCATAAATTTCGCCGATCATCGGAAAGACTGTCCAAGCGCTTGGCCAGCCAGTATAAAATGCCAGTTGTGTCACTATTTCGACCGCTTCATCGCGCGTGATGCCATGAGCTTTTCCCATTGCCAAATGCGCTTTAACTTGCGGGAAATTTTTTGCGCCAATTAATGCCGCAATGGTAACCAGCGAACGGTCGCGCAAGCTTAGTTGTGCCTCGCGTGACCAAACTTCGCCAAACAGCACGTCGTCGTTATATCTTGCAAATTCAGGCGCTAGCTTGCCTAAGTTGTCTCTTCCAGCCGTTTGTTTTGCCATGTTAAGCCTCTTCGTCGATTGAAATTAAATCATATTTAGTCGAACCTAGGCCAAGGCTCTCGGCATATGGCAAAATGTCGCGACCAAGTTGACGGTCAATGCGGGCTTGGAGCTTTTTGGCACCAGGATCATTACTGTTCCAAATCATATCAATAAAGGCTTGGTCATTTGCGACCGGGTCAAGCGAAGCAACGATGCCAAGATCGGTCATCACTGGATCGGTTTGATGCGCATCGCAGTCGCAGTCTACTGACAAAAAGTTCATCACCGTGATATAAACGATTGGCTTATGGTTAGCCTTAAAATAGTCTGCAACCGCCGTGGCCGCTTCGGCCATACTCTCGATGAAGGCCTCTTGCTTTGGCAAATTTATCCAAAGTTTGTTCGGACTTTCAATTTTGCCGGCAGAATGAATGTAGGCTTTACCATTGCGTGAGGCAACGCCGATGGATTGATTCTTCAAATTGGCGCCAAATCCGCCCATCGCGTGGCCTTTACCATGTGCTAGGTTAATCATGGCGTCGTAATTGGCGAGATGTGTGCCAACGATATCGTATTTGAGATGTTTACCTTTGTTGACAGGAATCTGCATTTCGCCCTCGGCATCCATAATGTCAACTTCGGCGTAATCCATAAAACCGTGTTCTTTAGCAACGGCGAGGTGATCGGCAACGTTATTACGTGCGCCAGGGTAGGCCGTATTGCATTCGATAATCGTGCCATTAATTTTCTTCACTAATGGGCCGATTAAATCGGCTTTGAGATAGCCGCGGGAGCCTTTCTCACCAGTAGATACTTTAACGCCAATTTTGCCAGTGAGCGTCACGCCGAGCTTTTCGTAAATTTTGATTAAGCTGTCAGCATCAATATGTTTGGTGTAGAAGACTTGAGATTTTTCCATATAAACTCCTT
>CAZAAQ010000024.1:0-5796 GCA_964483505.1 uncultured Candidatus Saccharibacteria bacterium
AAGCACAGCGACGAGAATCATGCGGGAACGCGTGAGACCGTTGTTGCGGCTGTTCGTAAGGGAGCTGATGTTGTGCGCAAGCACAGCGACAGCAACCATGCCGAAACTCGCAACCATTCCGACGACAACCACGCGGAAACGCGCCGTCGCTCGGATAGCAACCACGCGGAAACACGTCGATTCGTTGAGGACAATGCGACATGGCTTCGCGACCAGTTGACCGTGCATCATAGCCCGATTTTCTGGGTTGTCGATGCTGTCGTCGCTATTCTGGTCGGCTTTGTCGCTTGGTTTTTCACCCAAAGCATTGCCGTAATTCAGCAGCTCGATGCTTCTGGCAATGTTATTGGTACTCAGGCGAATCCGTATCGTATGATGATTGTCGTATTGCTGGCAATCGTCGCCGCGGTTCTTTTCAGCTTAATCCCTTCCAAGGGTGAAGCTGACAGAGCCTAACAGCGCACACCATAGGAGGTGATATTATGCGCACCACATTGAAGAAGAAGCTCAGCGCTATCGCATTGATGACGGTTGCCGTTGTCTTTTGCGGAGTGATGAGTGGCTTTACCGTCAGTGGTGCCATTGCTGCTATCAGCGGCGCGAATAATGGCATCCACTACTACAACGATGACGTCCAGGATGACGGCATCGACAACAACAACTACAACTTCGGCCCGGATCGTTATACTCCGGCCACCGAAGCCGTTTCTGCTGGCTCTGCAACATCCGTCGAGGATTACATTGCAAAGACAGACGGAACGGGCGATTTCTTCACGTCGATTGCGAAGGACCCGGCGCTCTGTGCCGCCATCGCCGTTGACATGGATAATCGTTTGGCTTTTAATGACCCGATACTGGTTGACGAGCAGAACGTGCTGATTGGACAGCGTGCAGACGCTGCTCATAAGCATTTCCTTGCTGACCAGACCTACTGGGACAGCGCTGTGAGTCTTATCAAGCAGCGTCTTACCAGTGGTGGTATAAGTATCGTTTCTATTGATACCTATACGTCGGCAATGTATCAGATTCACAACGGATTGGACGGCAACAAGCCTTCAGTGGTAGTCCGCAACACGACTAACTCTGGCGGGCATTTCGTCCAGTTCGACCTCGGCAAGCCGGGTATTGTTAAGTATCGCCTCGAATGCGGGTATCAGCCCGTTGACGTGAGCGAATACTGGCCAGTGCCTGACAAGCCGTCAGTGCCTGACAATCCAACCCCGAATCCGAATCCGACTCCGACTCCGACTCCGACTCCTACCCCTACTCCGACATTAGAGCCGAAAGACCCTGATGGCGGTCCGCAGGGACAGATTACGGACCCGGCAGCCGCAGCTGATTTCGGTGGCGGTCAGAACCATGATAACGACACGACTGTGACGTCGGAGCCAAGTAGCCCAAACAGCTACACTGCTCCTTCGGCGCCTGCAGCTGAGCCGAGTGGTTCCAGCGGGAGCTCAACAAGCTCCAGTGGTTCTCAGACCGTGGACAAAACCAACGGTACAACTGAGAGCCACAATGGTTCGAACTACAATGTCGTCTCTGGCGACGGGCAAAGCCACACCGATCTTGGTGAGGTACAGCAGAACCAGAACAGTGGAACTGTTGAAAAGCCTGTTCAAGGCGACGGCACGAACCAGGGAGACATCGCTGCTCCCGAATAATCTTCTTCTTCCAAGCCGGCCTAGGAACCCGGCGAAGGCCTAAAAAGCCTAGCACCTTTCCAGGGTGGGGGGATTTTCAAAAATCCTCCCACCCGCTTCCTTGTTTTACCC
This sequence comes from uncultured Candidatus Saccharibacteria bacterium, assembly GCA_964483505.1. Taxonomy (GTDB): domain Bacteria; phylum Patescibacteriota; class Saccharimonadia; order Saccharimonadales; family Saccharimonadaceae; genus UBA2834. The sequence continues at coordinate 1,776 of CAZAAQ010000024.1, forward strand.
AGTAACGATCTGATTTGCGAAGCGTGTTTAACATTACGGCTAATTTTGAAAAAGTTAAACTTATCCCAAATTATAATAATTTGAAAGGATTAATTTTATATGAAAAAAATAACTAAAGCTAGTTTAGGCTTGGCTGCCGTCGCAACCATTGCCGCTACTAGTGCTTTTGTGGCCTTTGCTTGGGGTCCAACGCGTACTACGTACACGATGGCTAAACCAGCTGACCACGTTGTGTTCAACTCTATCACAGATAATAATAAAGAAGTCGGCGATGAACGTTATTTCGTAAGCGCTTCCAACTATACTGGCAACGCCAACAATAACTACTGGTCCGACAATACTGCTGTCGAGAATGGCAAAGAGTACGTTGTTCGTATGTATGTACACAACAACGCTGCTTCTAACCTTAATCTCGTCGCAGAAAACGTACGTGCTTATGTAGTATTACCAACTGATACTGCTACATCAATCACTGTTAGTGGAAAAATTTATTCCTCTAACGCCAACCCAACCACAGTTTGGGATCAAACAACTTTTACATCAAAGAATGGTGAGAAGTTTAACTTAGCTTATGTCGATGGTTCGGCTAAGTATTACAACACGAAGGATGGTCAATTGCGCACATTCAGCCTTGATGGCACCAATGACAGCAACGACTTACTCACTTCTAAAGGTAAATTACTTGGTTACGACCAAATGGATGGTAAAATTCCTGGCTGTATTCAATACTCCGGTTATGTAACTTTCCACGTTAAAGCACAATTTGCTGAAACTCCAACAATTGAACTCAATAAGGAAGTCAAACTCCTTAATGACAAAACTTGGAGCGAACAAGTTACTGCCAAATCTGGTGATACGGTTCGTTACCGTGTTCACTTCGTCAACACAAGCAAAAACACCACGATGAAGAACGTTACGATTCGTGATATTCTTCCTACTGGTTTGACTTATGTCAAAGGTACGACTACCCTCTTTAACACTGCTAATCCAAAAGGTGTCACGCTTAGCGATAAGATTGTGACCGATTCTGGTATCAACCTTGGTGATTACGCCGCTCAGGCTGGCGCTTGGCTTTACTTCAACGCAACTGTTGATAGCTCAGTCAGTGATCGCTGTGACAATACGCTTTTGCGCAACGTCATTCAAGCCAACGGTGGTTATGGTACTAAAGAAGATACTGCTGACGTCTTAGTCAACGGTAAAGTCTGCTCCGATGGTTTTACCATCAATAAGATGGTTCAACTTGACGGTGGCAGCGATTGGTATGAAACCGTCAAAGCTAACGCCGGTGACAAAGTTCGTTACCGCATTCAATTCAAGAATACTGGTAGCTCAACTTTGAAGAACGTTGTAATCCGCGATGTATTGCCAGCTGGCATGTCTTATGTCAACGGCACCACTGTGCTTTACAATGCTGCCAACACCAACGGTAAAACTGTTGCTGATGGCATCGTTTCAAACGATGGTATCAACATTGGTGAATACGCTAAGAGTGCAGAAGCTACGGTTTACTTCTATGCAACTGTTAACAGCTCATTGAAAGACAATTGTAGCGATTCTACCTTAACGAACACCGTTAAAGGTAATTACAACCAAGACGATAAAACTACTAAAACCGACACAGCCGTAGTTACTGTATCTGGCAAAACTTGCCAAGATACGCCAACTCCAACCCCAGTGTTGCCAAAGACTGGTCCAACCGCCGTTATCACGAGTGTTGTTGGTCTAGCTAGCGTCGCCACTGCTGCTGGTTACTACGTCATTAGCCGTAAAAAATTGAATTAGTTGACCGCCTAATATAGAGCTTTCCCAAGTTCTTATACTAGACAGGGAAACTAGAAAAATACCTCCCGTTTAAAACCGGGAGGTATTTTTTTGGATTAATCTTGCTTATGTTTTTGGCGTCTGCTTTTCAAAACTGCTATTTCTTTTTAGCGATGTCGTGCAAACCTTGGGCTTGCAATACCTTTTCGAATAACATTGCCACAGTTAGTGGACCCACGCCACCAATTTTCGGCGTCAAAGTCAAATCATCACGGGTACGGGCGGCTTCGTCAAGATCGCCCACGATGACGCCACCTTCGCTGGCGGTGCCAGCATCTACCACCACGGCGCCATTTTTGAGCATCTCACTCTTAATCAGACCGGGCACGCCAGTTGCTGTCACGACCACATCATAGTTGACCAAATCTTCCAGCTTGCTGCCACGCGCGAACACGGTGACATCATAGTTGGAATCGCGCCACATTTTGATGAGTGGAGCGCCAACCAATTTTCCCCGGCCGACGATGGCAATTTTCTTATCAAACAGGTCAATGCCGTAGCCAGTTAAAAGCCAGTGAATGGCCATTGCGGTAGCGGTATCGGATTCGCCTCGCAACCCGTCTACATCTTTATCAAGTGGAATTAAGTCTAACACATCCATCGAGACATCTTTGAGCGGAAGTTGCACAATGATGCCAGTCACTTTAGCGTCACTCGCGGCGGTTTGGATTTTCTTTACAGCATCGTCGGGCGTGATTTTTGTGATTTCGACTTCGACACCGATGTCCGCACCGTAAGTCTTTTTCAATTGCATATATTTTGCAATTACAGGGCTGTCATTATCGTAGAAAATGGCCAATTTTGGCACCATTTTGCGCGATTTTAGTGCCTTGGCTTGATGCGACTGGCGCTCTTTGACGTACCCGGCTAATTCGCGACCATTCAGTTCTTTCATGCTTCATCTCCTAGTTCCATTGGCTCTTGCTCGAGCCTATATCCAAATTTTGCGTAAACCGCGTCGATAATGGCTTGGCGAGCTTTGGCCAAGTCCGCGTAAGTTTTGGCGCTCTCATTAATCAAGACCAGAGCGGCTTTATCGGACACACGCATCCCAAAGAACTCTTTTCCTTTGAGCCCGGCATTTTCGATGAGCCAACCAGACGGGATCTTGCCGCCGTCCCAAACCGGAATACCTTTCGCTTCGGCGGCTTTGGCTTCTTCGGCGTTTAGATAAACATTTTTGAAGAAAGACCCGCTGCTCGCAATCGATAATGGATCCGGTAATTTGCCTTCACGCACGGCTCGCACACATTTGCGAATGGAATCTGGTGAATAATCGGTAATTTTATGTTCGTCAACGTAAGCTTGCAGGGAAGTGTAGAAAGGCGGTTCTAGTTGACCACGGTGCAACTTGACGGTAATTTTGGTAATAAAATAACGCCCAATTTCGCTGCCACTATTAAAAATACTGTGACGATAACCGAGGTCGAGTTGATCTTTCGGCAGTTCCACAAATTTAGCGGTTTTGGTGTCGTAAGCAGTCACGCTAACTAAAGATTGAGCAATGTCTTGACCATAGGCTCCTACATTTTGAACTGGGGCGGCACCCACGGTACCTGGAATTGCGCTCATTGCTTCCATCCCAGAATAGCCTAATTTAGTGCCGTAAGTTACGAAGTCGTCTAGTATTTCGCCACTGTAAGAGAATAATTCTACATTGCCGGTCCGTTCTGGTGTTTGCGCGCCCATACCCTTAATTTGATTAACCAAAACGACGCCATTGAAACCTTTATCGCGGCCAATGATGTTGCTGCCGTAGCCTAGCACATAAACTGGCAGTTGCTTTTGCGCTGCAAACGCGTAGGCTTCAGCTACTTCATCTTCGGTTTTGATATCAATCACATAGCGGGCTGCGCCACCGAGCCGCATGGTGGTTAAGTCAGCAATTGGAATGTTTTCTCGTATATTCATACTTTTATTATACCTTATTCTGCTTTAGCCGTAGTGGAGGTGCTAAAATAAGAGAGGCGAGCGCGCGTAGCTCAGTGGATAGAGCACCAGTTTCCGGAACTGGGTGTCGTAGGTTCGATTCCTATCGCGCGTACCAGTTAAATATTATATAATTAACAGATATGCACCCGTAGCTCAGTGGATTAGAGCACTTGTCTTCGGAACAAGGTGTCGTAGGTTCGAATCCTATCGGGTGTACCAAATTAACGACTCTCCAAAACGGAGAGATTTTTGATTTAAGCGCCAC
>CAZAAQ010000025.1:0-5707 GCA_964483505.1 uncultured Candidatus Saccharibacteria bacterium
CCCGAGAGCTGTTTCAGGGTCTCAGTAAGTACGTCGGTTGTAAGCCAGTCACCCTTTGTCAAGGATTCACGGAACGACCCATACTTTTTGATCATAGCGTCGACGTCGGTGCCGAAATGTTCAGCAGTTCGTTTCAAGGCATCCTGGAATAATTCGCCGCCCATGCCGGCGTTTACGACCGAATTCCAATCCATGAGCTGGACCTTGCCAGCAGCGATCGCCTGCGACAACTGGTACATGGCGGTGGATGCCTGAGAGGCATCAGAGCCCGAAGCAGCAGCAAGATTGGAAATACCTTTAATTGAGTCAACAGAGGTCTGAAGATCAACACCGGCCGCAGTGAACATGCCGATGTTTCTTGTCATCTCTGAGAAGTTATAGATAGTCTTGTCGGCATAGGTATTAAGAGTATTAAGAGCCCTGTTTACCTGATCAAGATTGGTGCCCTTAGTAGATGTATTGGACAGAATAGTCTGAATAGAGCCCATCTGGGTCTCATATTCGGCGAAACCATCACGCGCCGATTCAGTCAAAGCGCTTGCTATTTTAGTTCCGGCATCAATGGCCGCATTGGTCATTCGGTTAAGCACAGAAAATGCGACAACACCCATGGCATTGAATCCAGATTGAGTGTCTTTAAGACCCGCCATCAATGGATTGAAATTAATACCACTTACAGCCTTATCAACCTGGCCAATGGATTCAACGGATTTATCAAGATTGAACGAGGTCTTGAGTTTATCGAGAAGACTGGTGGTCTTATTGACACCCTGTTCGAACTGGCTATTATCGAACCTCATCTTCACAATACGTTCATCAATGCTACTCATGATTCGGTCACCGCCTTCCAAGCCTTCTCGGCTATTTCGTCAAATATAGGTCTCAATGCCGGATTAATATAGTCACGGCCCTGAACATAACCTCCAGTGCCAGTGCCGTGACCATATTGTAAAATAACTGCGATGGGAACACCATCATTAACGTTAGAATTGGTCCAGACAATTTCGGTCATGCCTTTTGTCTGATTGATCTCATAGTTCCATGATTCCGCTGTCTTACCGGAATCAACCGGGGTGGCATTTCGAAGTGCCTGTACACCTTGTCTGCCGAAATTGTCCAAGGAGTTCAAATAGTCCTTATGACGTATCCGATTGAGAAAACGCTCTGTATTTGAAAAGCTTCCAGACACTTCGAAATTCACCCTCATTTTGACCTCTTAGAACCGATTCTCATTAAGACGATGCTGAATAGCCTTTACGAGACCGCTGCCGAACCAAGACCATGGACGGTATGCAGCAGTCGCAATGCCAAAGTACTTATGAAGGCCGATAATAGTGGCCGGACCAAGTAGACCATCTGCATTGCCGACATTAATTCCGGATGCATTAAGTTTACGCTGGACTGCCATGATCAAAGTCGATCCGGTTCCTCCATACGTGACACTGGTCAATGCCGGGCGATCGTACGTACGTCCATCAGGACGAACCTGACCACTAATCACACCATCAACTGGAGTACCCATGATTTGCTGCCATTTGCAGATCGTATCATGGCCGCAAACGCCGTCTTCATCAATTAGACCGCTGGACTGGACGGGATAACGCAAATAACAAGTCCAAGGATAGTTATAGTATGATCGGACATTGGTTTCACGACCAGTCTGGTCGCCGGCAGCGCCAGTAATCGTACCGAGTTCCGAAATCGAAGCCTGAGCAAGTTGACCGTTACCGATATAGACGGCAACATGATGCGCGTCATTCAGCAAAATATCACCGGGCTGCGGATGACCATCAACAGGAATACGACTCCAGCCACGCTCAGTAAGATTCTCGGACAAGTTACCAGTATAGCTTGCTGAACCGGTATCGAAGCCGGCTTCACGAAGTGCGAAAATAACAAGCGAAGAGCAATCACACTCTCCACCAGGACGAATATCCCAACGATTATACTGATCGTAACCAAGATTCGCCTGATTGCACCAGTACTTCATACGATTAATAAATGTAGTAACATTACCCATGATTACTCCTTAGTCAGAGCTTTCTCAGATTCTTCTTCTGAAACAACCGGAACGTTGTCTGGAGGAAGAGAGGTACCCTGAGGCATAGTAAACTCATCAGCCATAATAACTCCTTATAGCTCAATATTCTCGACAGCAGCACGCTTTTCGAGACTGTACAAATAATCATGCATCTCGATGGCCTGTTTCTTAAGTGTGGCCAACGGTGTTTTCGGCGTAAAGCCAATATATAAATCAGGAACTCCGAAATCCACTCCGGCTTCGTATTTCGAGAGCATAGTGTGAAGCTTATCATACCTGTTCTTAAGCTGATAATATTCAGCTTTGAACCGATCTTTATAGTCTTCACTCAGCATCAGATCAACGGTTTCTTTTAATTCCATGATATCTCTTTTCATCCAGATGTACCCAACTTAGACCTGCGTTGTTCGTTAATCGATCGGTACATCTTCGAGATGTCAGACTTCGGCATCTTCTTTTTCGGATTATTCTTAACAGCAAATATCTCAATCAATGTAATAAGACGACTCAGATTCCACCGTTCACATGGTTCGGCAGGAATGCCATTTGAAAACATCCAATAATATATCAATTCAGAAGTGACGACACTCGACGATCGTCCGGAGCCGTTATTATTCGAAATTGTTGTCGCTGTATGGGATGTCTCGATGTATTCGTTAATATCTCTATAATATCTAGCGCAAATTATCGTTAATTCGTTATCGGAAATCGGTTCGAGCGCCATCATACGAATATAATCGGAAATCTCTTGCGGTGTCTTAGGGGAATTGACGAGGAAAGGCTTTTTCCATTTCGATTCCCAATTCGACAATGACAACAGTGAATGCTCGAACCGAATAGTCTTTGGATCAATAGTAACGAACTCGTTGTGAGCCTCATCATACAATTCACCAGATATGTTCAATTCAAGCATTCACGAACTCCCATTTTGACTTAATCAGGCGCCCTGGAACATGGTATAGACTTCGCCAGGGAGAGGAAGGGTCGGCGTGCCTGCCGTATCACCATACAGCTTCTTCTCCAGTGCGGCAAGCTTGTCTGGCGGAACCTTGGTCGAATCGATGGTGATCGTCGCAACCGGTTTCAGTTCCGGATGGCCCGCAACATCAACAGGATCAGTAGCGATCTCCCAGCTGAAGGTCATGCCTTCCGGAGAATCGTTGATCGATTCATAGGCCTTCTCAGACGGGGCAGCGGTGGCACCATATACAAGATGCAGCTTGTAGCCGGCGTTCTGATTGGCATCATTACCGATCTCCGTACGATAGCAGAACCCAAACTTACTGCGGTTCTGCTGCCCGTAGACCACGCCCGGCGAGACTTCATCTCCGCCATCGCACGGAATGAATTCGTCAGGGAATGTATAAGCCTCGATGGTGGCACCGAACGTCTCGGCAGCACGCAGAGAAGCGTACTTCATGTTGTCGGCGTACATATCATTGGCTTTACCACCGTCAGGCGATTCAGTGACCTTGGTCAGACCATTCCAAGCCACACCGGTACTATATTTGCCAGTAGGGTCCATTGGATACAGAACGGCATGGTTCGTACCCATTTCGTATTGGCGCTTACCACTTTCGTTCCATGAAAGTACAGTCATTATTTCTCCTTAGAAATAGATGTTAAATATATCATGATGAAGATTGTCCATCACGAAATGGCGATCCATTACGCATAGCGGCAGCTGGGCAATCTTCAATGGAATAACGCTATCTGGATTCCGATCAATAACGGTAATCTGATAACGTAATCTGAAAATATAGGGATTATTGTCTGCGAATTGTGTATCTCCGGTACTCCGTTCATACACAATGCATGGATACTTCATTTGAATATTTGACGGAGGTTGAAAATACACATGTCCGTTGGCGTACGATTTGTCGACATCGGACATGATATTCGTCAAAATATCATGAAGCTGTAGCCTCGTGCCCATCGTTATACACACCTCCAAGAGTAAGGATGAGACGGGGGCGCTGTACCTGCACTTCTGTGATGGTCCAGCGCGCCCCCATCCACCATACATACTTCATATCGAAGAAATGGTCGTATGCGTATGCATCCGCGAGGATCGCGATTGTATTGTTTGTTACAAGGTTCATGTTTACGCTATCGGAACCTTCAAGCCTCCGACTGTTTCGCGTTACATCACCATAATACAACCGTTCATTGATTTGATCTTCATAGACTCCGGGCGAGGTCTCTACTTGTTGCCGAGAATATCCGACTTTACCGCAAAACCTTGCCATGATGGCATCAGCCCTACGGTGTCACTGTTCCAGTTGAGCCCGTCGTTCCAGTTGCACCAGAATTATTAGCGGCCGGAGGGGTCGGTGTCACTGGTGCTGACGGGCTCACGCTTTTGGGTGGGTAAGCACGATAGCAGACTTCGGCATCGTCAGAGCGCCAGACAGGCGGGCCTCGATGAGATACTTATGCTGGTTGAAGTCGATATCGAAATCAGAGAACTGGGTCAGCTCACCACCCTGATCTGTACCGATGGTGTAATCGTTCAGATTCACCAACACGGAATCGACATACTTCTCAGCTCCGGTCGCACCATAATAGAAGCCCTCGAGCACCGGGACCTCTACGATTGCAGACACACCCATGGCCGCGGCAAGAGATACGTCCGTGTCATACAGACGACGCCCGACCTTGTCACGCTGCACCATGAGCTTACCGTGCAGACTCGGGGAAAGGAACAGCGTAGGCATACCGGAGCCACGATATCCGACCTTGGATTCACGAGCAAAATCGACAAACGCGGTCGGGTCAACAGCTGGGTCAGTACCGTTCTTGTAGATGACATACAGGTCGTCATCACCTACGATCGGGCGAACGTTCTCTGTGTTCACATGATCATCAGCGGACGCAGGTCGACCATCGCCAATCAGAATATCGCGAGCCGTCTCCTCACGGATCATGATCTTCATTTCATTCCAGAGGAAGTTGACAACGTTAAAATCGGTGACATCGATCTCATCGTCGCGATCCAGACGCTGCTTCTTATAGATCGTCTGCGGAGTGGTGACTCGCTTGTAGACCTTGAAGACCTCGTCCATCTTTCGCTTGTTATTGTTCCGGTCAAGCGTGAAGCCCTTTGCACGGGCCTCATCCTCGGTAAGATCAGCATACGAGGTCTTGATGCGCGCGAACGGAGTGTGACGGGTGCCGTTCAGCAAAATGTCGACCCAGTCGGTATCACGCTTGTACAGGTAAGGATTATCGCCCACCTGATGCGCATCCGGGAAGAGCACCTCGATGTTCTCAATACCGTACTGCTGTCCGGCGTGCTCAATCCACTTCTCTGAATAATCACGGAACGAGCCGTAATCGCGGGCTTCGTCCATAAATTCCTTCATATCATCATGGGACAGAACCGGAGCGTCATCTACGGCACCGGACTGTTCGAAGGCGTTCATATGCATAATATCTCCTTCTTCCTCCGAATGGGAGGCGCTATTATTGTTATCTCCGTCAGTGTCCTCACTGTCGGAATTGCCTTCACTGTCATCGATCGCAAGACCGATGAGTGCATAGGCAACATTTTTCTGTTCGTCGTTCAATGTGTCAAAGACATCCTGAACGGTCTCACCCGAATCACCTGAATCTTCAGAATTATCGGCATGAGCGACATCGGGCTGCCCGCTGGCACCATCGGAA
>CAZAAQ010000026.1:0-2106 GCA_964483505.1 uncultured Candidatus Saccharibacteria bacterium
AATCTATGTTAAAATATTAGAGTAAAAAATAAGGAGTATACCATGAAATTATCCGAAGAGCTCCAGTGGCGCGGTTTTGTTGCCGAGCATACGCTGGACCAGATATCAGACCTAGACAAAGCTCCCCGCAAATTTTATTGGGGCACCGACCCTTCCGCCGATAGCTTGCATATCGGTCACCTGGCTGCTTTAATGATGTGCGCTTGCTTCGTTCGCCACGGCTATACCCCATATTTCCTGGTTGGCGGCGCCACCGGCCAAATCGGCGATCCAAAGGATAACGGAGAGCGCGAACTCAAATCTTTGGATGAAATCGCTAAAAATAAAGCCGCCCTTGCAGCCCAAATTATCCGCGTTACCCACTCTGCCCCAGATACCCAAATTCTCGATAATTATGACTGGTTCAAAGATATCAAGTTCCTACCATTTTTGCGTGAAATTGGTAAATCTTTTAGCATGACTCAGCTACTTGATCGCCAATTTGTTCAAAATCGCATTGGTGAGGGCGGTTCTGGCATTTCTTACGCTGAATTTTCTTACACGCTTATTCAAGGTTATGATTTCCTGCATCTCTTCCGCACTTATGGCATCGACGTGCAACTTTGCGGCGCTGACCAATATGGCAACTGCTCATCCGGCATTCATCTCATCCGACGCCTCGAAAACGCCAACGCCGACGCTTATTCTTGCCCACTTATCATCGACAAAGTTACTGGTCGCAAGTTTGGCAAGTCCGAAGGCAATGCCGTCTGGCTAGACGCCAACAAAACTTCCGTCTTCGATTTTTATCAATTCTGGCTCAATCAATCTGACGACGCCCTATCTGATTACTTCAAATACTTTACTTTCGTCATGCCAGAAGAACTAGATCAAATTCTTGCAGAACATGCCAAAGACCCGAGCAAACGCTTAGGCCAAGCCCGTCTTGCGCACGAAGTCACCACCGTTGTTCATGGCGAGGCCGCCGCAGACGCTGCCGCGAAAATGACCGCTACGGTATTTGGCGATGGCAAAATCACCGACCTTTCAAGCGAAGAGCTCACTTTGTTAGCTCAAAACTTCCCTTGCGCTGAGCTGCACGCCAATTTAACCGACATTTTAGTCAAAACTGGACTTGCCACCAGTAAAGGTGAGGCACGCAAGCTCATTGTCGGTGGCGCCATCCAAGTAAATGGCACTAAAGCTGCCTCTGATTGCCAAATCGACGAATTTACACTCATCAAAAAAGGCAAAAACAAGTTCGCTGTCGTCAAATAATCTGCTTAACCGTCGAACCACATTTTTGTTGCAAGCTAGCCAATAGCTATTGCTTTTTGTGCAAAAAAGCAGTACCGCTATTGACATAAACACAAAAGTATGCTAATATACAGGCATACTCAATTGTTTGGGTAAGTACCTCTACAGATATGTGACTATCTCTCCTATTTTAGTGAGCGTCAAGCGTGTTCAAAGTAATACGTTTAGCGCTCATTAAAATTGAGCGAAGCAACTAAAAAATGACTTTGTCTCTAAGGAGGAGATCTTTCATGAGCAATAAAAAGAAGAAGAAGCATCAGACAACCAGCAACAACACATCTCAGATTTTCCTGGTACAGACCGACGGCAACGCCAATGGGGTAAACACTTCCAACGGCTTCACCGCTGGCAAAACCGATGCTATCGTTCGTTCGATCAGTGGCGACAAAGACCAAATCTTTGCTATCGAGCCCCCGACAGATGGCAAAATCAGTAATGACCAGATTGACAAACTGGCCACACTGTTTAACATCTGGCGCAGCGGCCTCAGCAAAGACCAGATGGCCATCTTGACGGCAAGCAGTTGCAATAAGACGAACTCGCTCAAAATCACGCCAAACTCCTCGGCTCCAGCCGATCAGCAAGGCATCGACGAAGTGACCGTCCGCAACTGGGCCGCAGCATTCAACAACATCGCTTCCGCTAAGCCCGCGCAGCCTAAACCTGCACAGCCGGCCAAGCCCGCTCCGGCACCGCAGCCTCAACCTGCACAGCCGGCTAAGCCCGCTCCGGCACCGCAGCCTCAACCTGCACAGCCGGCCAAGCCCGCTACAAAGTGGGACTTCGCCAAAAGTGTCAACGAAAACGTTG
>CAZAAQ010000026.1:2206-5045 GCA_964483505.1 uncultured Candidatus Saccharibacteria bacterium
CCGGCCAAGCCCGCTACAAAGTGGGACTTCGCCAAAAGTGTCAACGAAAACGTTGACGCTCTCTGGGGAGATGATCCGGACCTGGCCTAACGCTAACACTCATCAACACATATCGCCCCGCCCCGTTCTGAAAGGAAACGGGGCATTTTTTTGTCTACATCTTTCAAGAATTTTGCATGTTTATGTTTTGTCCTGTAAAATACATCTATAAACACGGAGGTTCTATGAAAAAAGTATTAGCATTTGATATTGATCAAACTTTGAATATTGCCAAAACTCCAATTCCACCAGAAATTGCCAAATTGCTCACTAAGTGTCTTGACCACTTTGAAATCTGCCCAATTTCCGGCCAAAAATTCGACCAATTCCTAGTGCAAATCGTCGACCAACTTAAAGATGCAACGCCAGAGCAACTGTCTCATTTACACCTATTTGTAGCCCAAGGCACTCAATATTATCACTTTGACAAACAGGCTAAATCTTGGCAGCAAGTTTACAACTTCCCTTTGACCGATGCTCAAGTTGCCGAAATCACCAAGGCTATCGAAACTGCCGCCAAAGAAACTGGCTACTGGGAGGCCGACAAACTTCAGCCAGGCGACGAAATTATCGAAAATCGCCTCTCACAAGTTACCTTTTCTGCTCTTGGCCAAAAAGCTGATACTAAGGCAAAATACGCCTGGGACCCAGATTGCAAAAAACGCGAAGCCATCGTTAAGCGCACCAAAGAACTTGCGCCAGCTTTTGAATATGAAATTGGCGGCACCACTTCCATTAATGCCTTTGTACCTGGCATGAATAAAGTTTTTGGTATGACACATCTCATGGAACAACTCAAAGTTCAAAAATCCGATATCCTCTACTTCGGCGATATGACTCAGCCTGGCGGCAACGATTATCCAGTCGTTCAAATGGGCATTGATACTATCACCGTCCGTTCGCACGAAGATACTGCCTATGCACTCCGTGGCATTCTCGGTATTCTCAATTAGCTTGTGCTAAAATAGCTTTATGGATAAATCTCTTGTTGCGCGAATTTTTCGTGGTACTGCCCGTATCATCCTTGCCGCCAACGCCATTATTTGTGTTGGGACCATCATACTCCTAGTTTCCCCTACTATTTCCACCTCTCACTCAGCAACAATCACTCAAGCTGCACCTACAACAAGTAGCGCTATCACCCAAGCTACCACGGGGAACTCGGTTTCGCGAAGCATTGTTGTCATTTTTTCCATCGCCATAGCCCTAGTACTCATTGTAAAAATCGTGAGTAACTGCAATCAAACTATTCGCTTATTCATCCGCCGAATTGCCAAATGTTGCAAAATAAGCATCTTTTCGGCCGAACTCCTGCTCGCTTGCTTCTTCGGTGGTCTTTGCACCGCACTGTTATCAATCACATTGCCAACGTTCAGCATTATTGCCCTTTTTTCTTTTATTCTTGATGAATTTTGTTTCGTTTTTGCCTGGCTGTCTTACGGACAACCCACATATGTCTACTAATTTATGCGATAATTTTTAGCTTATGATAAAATTAAGTTATGACTAGTACCAGAAAAAAATACATTATTGCTAACTGGAAGATGAACTTTACCCCGGGCGAAGCCAGTCTTTATTTACACCGCTTAAGCGAGCGCATCAAGCCAAGCCGCAATGTCCAAATTATTCTGGCGCCATCGCTTATTTCGCTGCAATCTCTTTCTCTACAGATTAATCGCCGACAATTTAAACTCGCCGCCCAGAACTTTTATTGGCGCGATTTTGGTGCTTTTACCGGTGAAGTCGCCGTATCGCAATTACGTGGCTTCGTTGATTATGCTCTCGTCGGTCACTCTGAACGTCGCTACTTATTCCATGAAACCGATAAGGATATTCGCGAAAAAGTCGCAGCGGCTATTCGCAATGACCTCGTACCAATTCTCTGTATCGGCGAAACTGCCATCGAACGCAAAGATGGCGAAACCAAATCCGTTATCTACGATCAACTAATTGGCGGCTTATCACAAGTCAGCAAAGAGGATATTTCAAAAGTTATCATTGCCTACGAGCCAGTTTGGGCTATTTCTAGCAATAAAAATGCTAAACCAGCCAAACCAGCCGATATTGACGAAGCGCAAGCTATTATTCGCAAACACATTGCTAAACTTTATGGCGAAGATGTTGCCGCCGAAATCCCAGTTTTGTATGGTGGCTCTGTTAACGCCGACACCGCTGGCGGTTATCTCGAAATTGACGGCATCGATGGTCTCTTAATCGGCAGCGCAAGTTTGATAGCCGATTCATTTTGTGCTATCGTAGAAAAAGCAAAGGGGACAAATAATGAGTGATAATATCGATTACGCCGAACTCGACAAAGCCGTGTCTGAAGCGGCCGCTAAAGATCGCGCCACTACCGCAACCGCTCCGCGTCGTCCAATAAATACCGTTACCCAAAAACCGCACGGTCAATACATGGACTTCGTCAACCGGCGCCCACAACCAGTGCCCGCCAAACGACCATTAGCGCCAGCTAAACCATTGGCAAAACCCGTAATCCGACCAACCACTAAGCCATTGGCTCAATCAACGACTCCGACAATGGCTAAAAGAGCCGTGCCAACACCACACCCAGCCGTCGTCCGCCCAGTTGCACAGTCAAATCTTCATCATCCAGTTCAAACTTCTGCCTTATCTCAACAACACAGCGTAGCAGCCCAAATTGAGCACAAGCAGCAATTGCAGCAGCAACATGAAGAAACTGCCAAAGCTACGGTTGAACGCCCAGAACCTGTTAACAAAGCCACCACTAGCCCAAACGCTAACAACTATTCACTTGGTGGCCGTTCCCCGTTCATGACTA
>CAZAAQ010000027.1:0-4475 GCA_964483505.1 uncultured Candidatus Saccharibacteria bacterium
AGAATCCAAAGGTTAATAAATAGGCTAAACAGATGGCCGCAAAAGCCAAACCGAACTGGCGCTCTTTAAAATCGCGCCAAAGTAGACTATTTAGCGAGACTAGCAAGGTAAAAATACCCACAAGACCTAATTCCAACAAGATGCTCAGGTATTCATTTTGAACAATCTCTTTAGCATCGATTGCTAAAGTTCTTTCATGCATCGCCACACCAGCGCCACCTAGTCCCACGCCAAAGACAATTGTTTTAGGACTCTGACTCCAAGTTTGCAGCGCATAATCGTTTAGATTTAGACGCGTGTCGGTGGATTCTTCGACATAACCGTTGAAGGTTGAACTATTAGAGGCAGAACTCGTATTTATATCAGTTGATGTCTTGGCTCTAAAATCGATTTTGCCGAGTGAAATTTGATTAACAGATCGAGCGATACCGTCCGCAAAGCCTTCGGTGGTTGGTGATAATTCTGCCAAAATACCTTGAAATAGCAGACCAGCGCCAAAAGCAACCAACATCACTGCTGGCAGTAATAAGGCGCGAGCACTGCGTTCCTTCACGATATTATATATAGTCACAATAGCCATCGCGATGCCAAAAGCGTAGAGCGCTCCTCTCGAGAAAATCACATACAAAACCATAATTAAGTAAAAACTCAATAGCAGTGACTTGCAGATTTTGCACTTCCCTTTTTTATCTTTTATGTTCTGATAAAATACCAAAATTGCGATTATGCAAGGTGCAATTAACAGATTACCCATAAATTGCGGCTCAATCGCGAAGCCATTCGGATGCGTAAAACCGAACGTTCGGTAAGTGCAGCCGGCACAGAGCAGAGTGTAGTCTCTGGCTACGCCGCTGACATCCAAAATGCATTGAATAAGGCAGAAGGTCGCCACTGCTACGCTGCTGATAAGATAAATTTTAAGTAATTGTTTTAGAGCAGTTTTAGATAAGTTTTGAGTGAATAAATTAGCCGCAGAGAGACAAATCAGCCAGAAAATACCGGCTGTCAAAATTCCACGCACCGGATTAGCGGACCAAAATACGGATAATAACAGATAAATTGGAAAGGCAAACAGTAAAAATAGCCTTTTACGTCCGATTTTCCGATAAATCGCCGGCAGCCTAAACAAACTAATCACGCCAAAAATTGCTAACCAGATTAACGGTAGAGACAACTCAAAGTTCATGGTGCTGTCACTGCCAAGCTTAATTACAGGAAAATAAGCAAAGAAAATCACCACTGGAAGTGCAAATAATAAGATTTGTTCTAGTTTAGTCAGCCATTTTTTCATCGATGAACTCTTGTAGTTTACGTTTAAATTCGGCGACGTCAAACGCCTGCGCGCTTTTTGCCACAGTCTTGTTGTTGAATTTTAACTTACGGAAGCGAACTAAGGCCTCTTGTAAGGATTTTACGGTCTGTTTTTTAAATAGTACGCCGTTTTTGCCATCTTGAATGTAATCAAGTGCGCCGCCTTCATGTAGAGCAATGACTGGGCAGCCGGACGCTAAAGCTTCAACTGGCGCAATTCCGAATGGCTCCACACTTGGGAAGATAAAGCCCTCGGCCTTATTTAACTCGGTCAACAATTCCTCGGTCTTCATTGGTGGTAAGAAGGTAATTAACGGCGAATGCTGTGCCGCTGCTACGAGATTTTGGTGCTCCGGACCATCACCAATCAAAGTTAGTGGTAGATTTGCGGCTAGACAGGCTTTAATAGCCAAATCCTGGCGTTTCCACGACACTTGACGGGAATAGTTGATAAATCCGGTGCGTTTAGCCGTCACGGGTTGTTGGTTGGTAAATTTAGCCGTTTCGACGCATGGGGCAATTACGACCGAGCTGCGTTTGTAATATTTGGCGATTTGCTCTGCTGCATAGTTTGAAATCGTTACAAAATAATCTGGTCGCTGCGCGGCTTTATAGTCTGCACGGCGGAGCGGTCGGACAAAAAGTTTAAAGAAAAAACGCACAATTGGGTCTAGCACTGGATTAAAACCAGGGTGGGCTAAATAATTGTCGTACATTTGCCAATAATATTGGGTTGGTACATGGCAATAGCAGATATGAATGGCGTCGCCTTTTTTAATGCTTTTAGCTTCGGCGCCAGTGACGGATATAATCAAGTCGTAATCGGACAAATCAAGGTGATTAAAGTATGATTGACGGAGTGGGGAAAGTAAACGGCGCAGTTTAGTCGGAAAAATTTGCAGCCAACCAGTTCGGACATCGGCATCTTTAAACCAATCGATACCACGGGGATCATATTTGGAAGTATAAATTGGCGCTTTGGGATACATTTGGTGCACTGCCAACAGAACTTTTTCTGCGCCGCCAACATTAGTCAGCCAGTCGCAGACGATAGCAACTTTCATACCTTAATTATACCAGTGAAACGACTTGATAAAAGCATGAGAATTACGCTAATGGTATACTAGAAGTATTATGAGTGAAAAAATTTTAGTTACAGGGGGGACGGGGTACATCGGCTCGCATACCGTAGTAGAGCTGTTACAAGCGGGCTACGACGTCGAAATATTAGATAATCTGTTTAATAGTAAAGCAGACGTAATTGATAAGATTGAACAGATTACCGGCAAACGGCCAAAATTTTATGAAGTTGATTTACTTGATCAAGCTAAAACTGAAGAGGTTTTTGCAAATACTGCCTATGACTCGGTTATTCACTTTGCGGGCCTAAAAGCCGTAGGGGAATCCGTGCAACAACCTTTGCATTATTACGAAAATAATATTGGTGGCACTGTTAGCTTGCTCAAAGCGATGCAAAATCATGGCGTAAAGAAAATTATTTTTTCATCATCGGCTACGGTTTATGGCATTCAAGATAGCCCTGAATATATTGAGACGATGTCAACCGGCGGGCAACTTTCTAGCCCTTATGGCTACACCAAATTATTTATTGAGCAAATTCTCAAAGATGTTTGCACGGCAGACCCAACTTTTGAAGCGGCACTGTTGCGCTACTTCAACCCAATTGGTGCGCATCCATCTGGCTTAATTGGGGAAGATCCAAACGGTATTCCAAATAATCTAATGCCAATCGTGATGCGGGTCTCGGAGGGGAAGATTAAAGAATTACAGGTTTATGGCGATGATTATCCAACCGCCGATGGCACTTGTCGCCGCGACTATATCCACGTGGTAGATTTAGCCAAAGGCCATATGGCAATGCTAAATCACATGAAGGCTGGTGTTTCTGTCTACAACTTAGGTAGCGGCAAACCGAGTTCGGTTAAAGAAATCATTGCCGCGTTTGAAAAAGCCAGTGGTAAACAGTTGCCATATCGAATAGCTGAGCGTCGCCCAGGCGATTTGCCAGAATTCTGGGCTAACCCAGCCAAAGCTAAAGCCGAACTTGGCTGGCAAACTGAGCTCACCATCGATGATGCGATGAAAGATACGCTAAACTTCTTAGCGCACGCCAATAACGCTTAATTCCCGCGGATTTTGTGCAGCAAGCTCGCTCCTAATAGAGCGGGCTTTTTTAGATATTGCAACTTTTCGGCTTCGCTCAAATCAGCGCGTTCTACGGCTAGTGCATGTGAGATTTTAAACCGGAATAACAACTTTTTCAGCCATTTTTGCTCTAATTTAGTTGGCTCTGGCCCAAGCCACTTAGTAATATCGGTATAATTTTTTTGCCAATTTTCCCAACGCAGAGAAGAACTTGCGACTACACTGGTTGGCGTGCCGTAATTATAAATATAGAGTGGTTCTAGTACGCAGTTGATTTGTGCATTAGCCGTGTCGGCAAAACAGGCTAAATAATCTAAGACAAATTTAGTATCTTCGGCAAAGTCTAACTTAGTATCAAAAGTCAACTGATGGGCGCGAATTACGTCACCAAGGTAGATTTTATTCACGGAAGAATATAATCGTCCGTCCAAGACCATTAAATGCAAAATATATGCTTTCCAACTTTCTTGGGCCGTTTGCATTGGTACATCGTCGACGAATTTATCAACCGTTTTATGAGTAGCCAAATATTTTTGGCGAATGCCACAAACGGCTAATACGGCGTGCTCGTCTTGGGAGATTGAACTGAGCATTTTGTTAATAAAACTACTTGAGATGTCATCATCGGAATCTAGAAATACGATATATTTGCCACTGGCGGTGGCTAGTCCACGGTTTCGAGCCGCAGCAGATCCTTGATTCTTAGACTGTTTGATAATTTTGAGCCGCGGATCGGTCTCGGCTTGGATTAACTTGAGACTATCATCAGTGGATTTGTCATCCACGCAGATTATTTCTAGCTCATCAAAAGAGCAGAGTAATTTATCTACCAATTTTACTAAGCTCTTGCCAGTATTAAAAAAAGGAATAATTACGGAAACTAGTGGTGTTTTGGTTTTTGTCATAGCTATATTATAGCAACATGTCGCGCGAGATTTTATGGTAGAATAGAGAAAATGAAGCTTCCAAATTTATTGAACCGACGAAACCGGATTCTC
>CAZAAQ010000028.1:0-4382 GCA_964483505.1 uncultured Candidatus Saccharibacteria bacterium
CTTTTTTAAGGAAGTTCGCGACGGATTTTGCGTTCAATCGACTTGTTATATTCTTTTTCAAGACGAGCATATTTTTCCGGTCCAAGCATACGATAACTGGCAGCCGACAATTTAGTCTTAGCCTCATCAGTTTTGTTGTGCCAAGTAGAGGCATAGTGATGGAAAGCAATTGTGTTTGGCGTTTGGTGAACTTCACCTGTCATGTAGTGTTTGGGGCTAAAGTATTCAGGTGCAAAGACAGCAAGATCATTGTCGCCATAAACGCGAGTTTGGCCATCGAGTTTCAATCCAAAAATATCCTTAGCATAAACCGACGGGCTATGCACGGTTTTCATGAAAGTGTCAGTTGTAATGCGGCGATTCGGGTTGGCGACTTCGTAGCGTTTGAGAATCTTCGCAATCCAAGGCGAATGCTGGGCAGCGCCAAAGAAGGAGGTGGTGAACCAAAACTGCGATTCCCAGCCAGCCACTGCATTGTATTTAGTCAGCGGGTCTAATGGTTTAAGCAATTCAACGTCAGTATCAAGATAGAAACCACCTTCCGTGTAAACTGCATACATTCGAATAATATCGGCCGCTAGCGCCCAGCGTTTTTCAAAGATAGCCTTAGCGACTAGCGGATATTTAGTTAAATCGATGTCTTTTTCGGTCCAATGCCGGATTTCGTAGTCAGGATTAAGTTTTTGCCAGCCTGCGATGTATCCAGCATCAGTTGGCGATATTGGCTTCTCTCCTAGCCAGACATAGTGAATCTTTTTCGGAATTGCCATATGATACAATAATCTTAACATGAAAATAGTCATATCTACAGACATCTACTATCCAATGATCAACGGCGTAGCGATGTTTTCAAGAAATCTAGCGGCGGGACTAAAAAAACGTGGGCACGAAGTGATGGTGCTAGCACCAAGTATCACGGGCGAATTTAGCATTGAAGATGATGAAGAGTACGGTTTTACGGTGGTGCGACTAACATCAACTAAGATGCATTTATACCCTGACCAAATCAATAAAGTGCCAGAAGATAAGTCAATTTTGGGCATCAAGCTCCATAAGTTACTCTATAAAAATGGCTTGCACGTGAGTTACAATCCTTATCTTGAAATCAAACGCGTTTTGGACGAATTTCAGCCAGATATTATTCATGACCAAACCCCAGGTCCAGTGGCGCTAGCCGTATTTCGTTATGCCAAACGGCGAGATATTCCGCTGGTTTCCACTGATCATGCTTACCCAGAAAATCTGACTCAGCAAGTAATGCTGCCAGAGCTCGCAAAAAAGCCAATCAATGCCGCCATGAACGCTTATTTCACAAGTTTTTTGAAACGCAGCGAGTACGCCACTATGCCAACCCAGCAAGCAATTTCCGATTTGATCCCGAAGAACCGCCGACATTTTAAGGTGCCAATTGAAGCCCTTAGTAATGGGATTGATCTGTCGCGCTTCGCGCCTGGGCGAGCCAATCCAGAAATTTACCAAAAATATGATTTGCCAAAAGATAAACTAACCGTGTTGTATGTGGGGCGCGTTGACCCAGAAAAGAGTCTTGAAGTATTAATGCACGCTTTTGTGGAAGTTCAAGCAAACGTGCCAGAAGCACGGCTAGTGATTGTGGGTGACGGCACGGCTAGACCAAAACTGGAACGCATCGCCGCACATGCCGGAATCACTAACAAAGTACACTTTACGGGACGCGTAGTTGGCAATGATTTGCCACAGCTTTATCGGACCGGTGATGTATTTGCAATTACTTCTACGACGGAGACCCAAAGTATCGTGCTAATGGAAGCCATGGCTTCAGGCTTGCCAGCGGTAGCAGTACGCGCCGGTGCTGTACCGGAATTGGTAAAAACTGGTAAAAATGGCTATCTCTGCGAGCCAGATGACGTCGACGGCGTCGCTAAAGGGCTGACAAAACTCCTGAAAAACGATGAAATGCGCCAAAAAATGGCAGCCGAGAGTCTCAAGCGCGTCAAGAAACACGATTTAAGTTACACGCTGACACGAATGGAAGAGATTTATCACAAAGTTTTGGACGCTCGCGCCGAAGCTGACGATGACGAAGAAGAATAATTATTCTTGAACGGCTGGCTTGGCAATAAAGTCCATCATCGCACGCGCGACAAGGGCGGGTTTTTCGTAGTTGATTAGATGGCCAGAGCCAGGAATTTCAACAAAATCACAGTGATATTCGTTGGCCATTTGTTCAGCGAGTTTAGGCGAAGTCAGTTGGTCTTTAGCGCCAATACAAAGTAAAACAGCTTTTTTGGGTGGGATCACAACCTGGGATTGCATGGAAATTTTCATGTCGGCCATCAACGAATCCGCTGAAGCAAACCGGCCAGAATAACGATAATGTAGCTGTCGAATATGCTTGAGTTTGGTTTTGTCGCAAGTTAGATAAGTGGCGATGCAATATGAAACTTTTTTACTCTTAAGTAGTTGATAGCGACGGTTTTTAGGCAATAATTTGAGAGCACCCGTAGTTAATCTATAGGTACGATTGCTGTGCTTTTGACTGCGTTTCGTGCGAAAAATCGGCGACAACAGCAAAACTTTTTCGTCCACGTCTTTGGGATATTTAGTCACAAAATATGAGACTACAATTGAGCCCATGGAATGCCCCGCAATGATTGGCTTCTCTGGCAGATCTTGCGACTTAATGTAGTAATGCAACCAGTCGGCATAGCCGTCTAGTGTTTTATTGTCGAGTTCTAGACGATCTCCAGAACCTGGCAAATCTGGCACTAGTGTGCGGTAAGTCGGTCGCAAATTTTTGGCAATGGCAGACAAACCATGATGCTCGCCACGCAGGCCATGAATTAAAATAATCGTTTGAGGAAGAGTTTCGGACATTTTTCTAGCGCGATTAGTTAAACTAAGCGGCTTTAGCTTTCATGATTTTTTTGAAAGCTGGGCGATCAAAACCGACAATTTCTTGGCCATCAACAATGGAAACTGGCACGGCATCAATGCTGTGACCGAGCGCTTTTTCGGCTTCGGCGGCAATGACTGGATCAGTTACATCACGATTCTCATACGGAAAATGATTATCATCAAGCCATTCCATGAGCGCATGGCAAAAGATACAAGTTGGAGTAGTATAAATAATTGCTTTGTTCATAGTAAATCTCCTATAGTGCGTCTATTATAGCACGGGCCTCGGCAATCGTCTTGGTCTGCATTAGGCGGTCGCGAATTTCAGAGGCGCCAGCAAAATTATTAATGTAAATTTTAAAGAAATGTTTGAGCGGGTCGTATGGCGAAAGGCCGTATTTTTCATATAAATCGAGATGGGTGCGCATCAAATCCAGGTATTCCGCCCGTTCATGGGTGCGCGGCGTTTTTTCAAAGCAAAATGGATTCTGGAACACGCCACGGCCAATCATTAAGCCATCGGCGCCCTGCTCGATAAATTTCTGGCCATCGGCTGGACTTTTGATATCGCCGTTGATGATGAGTTTAGTAGTTGGAGAAAGTTCATTGCGCAAAGCAATCACTTCTGGCACTAATTCATAGTGTGCAGGAACTTTGGACATTTCCTTTTTGGTACGGAAATGCACCGTCAAGGCCGCCGGTTGTTCTTCGAGAATGTTAGTCAGCCATGGTCGCCACTCGTCTAGGCGCGAATAACCAAGCCGAGTTTTAACCGATACGGCGAGTGAAGATTGTTTGGCGGCCCGAATGATGTCTTTAGCACGATCCGGAGTGCGGATTAAACCGGAACCACCACCAGTTGCCACTACGTGACGATCTGGACAGCCCATATTGAGGTCAACTGCCGTAAAACCAAGCGACTGAAGCGCAGCCGCAGTTTCGGCAAAATAAGCCGGTTCCTTGCCCCAAATTTGCGCAATAATTGGTTGTTCTGAAGGCAAAACTTTGAGACGTTCGAGCGCATTATGGCGGCCCTTTTCACTAGTGTAACTGTTGACGTTGGTAAATTCGGTATAAAAAATGTCAGGACGAGCGGCTTTAGCCACAACTTGACGAAAAGCGATGTCAGTCACGCCCTCCATCGGCGCTAAACAAGTAAAACCTGGCTGAAATTGATCCCAAAAATTCATATTTGGTTATTATACAATAAAAATGGCACAGGCACAAAACTGCGAGAGGATAGTTTTGACGTTATTATTATGTTGGGTTTTTGCTCGTATCTTGCTCATGCTTTTACTTTTATAGGTTTTATGCTATAATCCTTGACAAGTACGAAGGTGCAAAATCTTATATTGCATCAAACTAGTACGGCACCTTATTAGGGCATCTCATAAATACATGAAAGGGAGGGTTTCATTATGAGAAAAATGATTAGTATTATCACGGTTTCACTTCTGACCGCCTGCCTCCTAGCAGGTTGCGGTCAGAATTCCAGCAAGAACTAC
>CAZAAQ010000029.1:0-4301 GCA_964483505.1 uncultured Candidatus Saccharibacteria bacterium
TGGGAAAGATTCGTGATTATTGGGCAAAAACTGGATATGAGGGCGGAAAACTTGGTTTTCCACTAGGAGAAATAACTGAAAGTGCATCAGTAACCGGCGTATTTTACCAACAATACCAAAATGGCTACATTATTGGATCTAAAAAAACTGGGTATTACGCATCTATATATGGCGGAATAAGAGACTATTGGGCGGCATCAAGCTATGAAAACGGAAAGCTTGGCCTGCCAATTAGCAATGTGGAGAAAACCGAATCTACTGGAATCTATTACCAACAATACCAAAATGGCTACATTGTAGGCACTGATGCAACGGGATATTGGGAATCGATGGGAAAGATTCGTGATTATTGGGCAAAAACTGGATATGAATATGGAAAACTTGGGTTCCCGCTCGGAGAAATAAAGACGAATGAAACCACCGGCATAGTTTACCAACAATACCAAAATGGCTACATTGTAGGCACTGATGCAACGGGATATTGGGAATCGATGGGAAAGATTCGTGATTATTGGGCAAAAACTGGATATGAATATGGAAAACTTGGGTTCCCAATTAGCGAGATAGTAACTAACGGAAAAGGCGAGTACCAGACATATGAGAACGGGGCCATAACCGCAGATAGGTTATCTGGAGCGGTAACATCAAATTAAAGCTCTGCCTAATCAGAATAATTTCGTATTTTTGACGATTAACCAATAAGTCGCCTAAATACTGAATAATATTTATTTGTCTTTTTCTTCTAGCCGCTTAATTTCATCTAGCATTTGCTCATTTTGAAATTGTAAGTCGTCTATCTTCTCGTTTAACCGTCTCGTAAGATGATATGACGGGAGCAAAAGACAACACCCCTTTTTTATTTTTCTTTTTATTCCGCCAAGAATATGCGCAGTTTCAAAGTGACGCCAATTATCATACTTCAATAGTGCTTTCACTGCCCTTTTATCTTCTGGTCTAAAATATTGATATTGGAATTCATCGTCATTTTTTAACGGGTTGAATATCTCTTTTAGCTCAGAGTAATATTCTTTTTTTAGGTCTGATCTTATGCGATAGAAAAATCCAATATTTGTCCACAAGGCGTGAGCAAAGAATGGCTCTTTCAATTGGTCATAATAACCACTTTTTTGTAATATATTTAAGCCGGTTTTTGTGTTCTTCGCCATCAACAATAATTTCTCACCATTTGCACTTGTGGAGTTTCCCTGTTTTGGCTCATTTCTCCAATGTACAAATGGTCTTTTTACAACAGATATTTTCTTTGCCGTGCACATGGCCTCGATCATAAATGGAAAATCCTGGTAAGAAGCTCCAGCGGTCTCGGGTATTTTTATTTTCTTAATAAATTCGGCTTTATAGATAGATGACCAAATGGAAGCATGAAAGCCTATAATGCGTGGCCATTCCGTCACATGGAAACTCCGATCTGGGGCTAGTCTTAAGTCAATATTACTTGGATTTTTGTAAACTATATTTTGTTTAGCCCCATTGAGAGTTGGATTGTAATAGTAAAACATCCCTTTTGTGATATCGGTTTGATTTCTAATTGCATTTGAGTATAAAGACTCATACATATCAGGCTCAATCCAGTCGTCGGATTCAATGATGCCGACATACTCTCCTCTGGCAAGGTCAATGCCTTTATTCACGGCAACGCTATAACCGCTATTTTTTTGATGAATAGTTACAATGCGTTTGTCCTTGGCGGCATATTCGTCAATAATTTTTCCACAATTGTCGGGAGACCCATCATCAACTAATATTATTTCTATGTCAGACAACGTCTGATTAATAATGCTATCGACGCATTCATGAATGTACCGTTCAACCTTATATATAGGCACTACTATTGAAACTTTTGGTACATTTAGCTGTTGTTTTTTCATAAACTATATCCCTAAATATTTTCTCCAGAATTTTTCCGAAGTAATTTCTTTCTGGCTTTCTTTATACTCTTGAGCTACTTGTTTTGACCTCGCCTTAAAGTCGTGAGAGGCATTCTTGTAGCGCTTCATAATTTCTTCAAACTTCTTTTTGTCTTTTATCCTGTACACTCCGGTTAAATCATATGGATTGATTGCAATTAGCTTTGAGTGCCCTGCTATTCGATGCAATTGAATCGCCCAGTCAAATCCAATTGGGATAACTCCGCTTCTTTCCATAAACTTCGGGCAAAGCCGTTGCCCGTTCCAGGTGACCTTAGTAAATATGCGATCATATAGAGTAATTGGTGGGTCAATATAGCAATCTGCCGGGTTATAAAGCGCGCCATCCTCAAGGCTATTTAAAGGTAGCATCTTATCATTTAGTTTAAAATTATTTTGAGTGATTTCTTCGCCATTAGCGTTCTTAATAAATTCTGGCCCTTTTAGATAATCTTCGAGGCTTCTTACGACTAACTCAGCGGCGCCGTAATTAAATCTCATAAGTTCTATTCTGAAAGAGCTATAAATAACACGGAAGAGGTCAGCTTCTGGTATAATCCCAGATGTAGATTGAGCTATTAATAAGTTTCTATATTGTTGATACTTATAAATAGTTGTATTGTATTTTGTCGTAAATCCCATATGCCAGATGCATATGCCATTCATTGTTATAATATTTGCTCCACATCTTAATGAGTATTCTGAATCGTCACATCTAATAAAAATTGGCAAAGGCAGACCATTTTTTTCTATTACTTTCGCAGGAATACAACAATACCACCAAGCCGCATAAGAATTGCGATGTTTGATAAAATCTCCCTCGTTTTCCAATGAATCGGATATCTTTGTATGATCTAGTATACCTTTAAGTGACCTAAAGACACAATTATCTTGGGTATATGATATGGTTCCAATATCTTCATGCTGCTCATACGGTTTTTCATAATACAACATTGCGCCGCTGATAAAATCATTGCGGTATTCCGGCCTTAGCAGCCTTAACAAGTTATACGTGCGTTTTATGCTCTCTGGAAGAACGAGCACATCGTCATCCATTAGCAACACATGAGTTACTTTCGGATTTTGGTGCAATGACTCCATCATCCCACGAGCAAAACCTCCAGAACCGCCAGAATTGATATTACTATGTAGGAATATATGTTCGCCATTTATCTCTTTTGTTGACAAAGTTCTTCCATTGTCTACCACGTGTAGATAAAAGTTCTTAGATATTTCTTCTTTCGACTCAATAATCTCTTTTTTGATTAGATTGACATTCTTTTTTATAAAATCCTCTTTATGACAGGTAGTCGTAGCTAAAGATAGAACGACATCCTGCATATCCTTTTTTTCCACCTCAACGGTATAATACCCACCATATATCGTACATTTATCTAATGCCGTAATTTCAAAACCGACCATCTGTTCATCATTATCTGGATATTGGAGAGAAATCGTACTGCGTTTTTCTATAGATATTCTTTTACCTAAAAATTCCACGCTGTTCACCGAAATAGCTTTTTTATCGTATCCAATAAGCGTAATATTAGCATGTCCTTTAATATCCAAATGAAGTTTAAGAGAACCAGCTCCGGTATATTTTTGCCATTTTTGGTATGAGCAAGCATTTAAATATGTAGTAAAATCACAGTGTTGTGCATAGCCAAGACTAATCCGGCCGTTTTCTCTGTCCAATATCCCGCGGTCTCCCTTATAGAATAATTTTCGACATTGTAGATGCTTTTCTTCTGATGGAAAGACTAGCGATTGTATTCTAAACTCCATTTTTTCTCCTTTATACTTTTGTAATAATAACATAATCTGTTAGCAAAAACATGTTATGCTCTATTTATATGAAAAGCGTTGCCGTTTCGGTTTTAATTTCAATTTACAACGTAGAAAAATACCTAGAAGAATGTCTAGAAAGTGTTTGCGATCAAACACTAAAAGACATTGAGATTATCTGTATCAACGATGGGTCTACGGATAGCTCATTAAAGATTATTAAAGACTTTCAGAAGAATGATGATCGAATAGTCTTAATTAACAAAAAGAACTCTGGCTATGGCGACAGCATGAACAAAGGCTTAGAAAAAGCTACTGGTGAGTATATCGGCATTGTAGAATCGGATGATTTTATCGAGAAAGACGCTTTTGAAAAATTATATAACCTAGCAAAGAAGAATAAGGCCGAGATAGTGCGCTCGAATTATTTTTACTACAAAGCTGGGGAAAATAGCATACATCGTTCAATTAAAAACCAGAAGCTCGAAACAGCGATGAGTATTCTAGACGATACGGCAATTCTTTATGAAGAACCTGCAATCTGGTCGGCAATTTATAAGAAAAATTTCTTGGACGAAAATAAAATTAGAT
>CAZAAQ010000030.1:0-4288 GCA_964483505.1 uncultured Candidatus Saccharibacteria bacterium
GCTGCTAGTGACCAAGCGCAAAATGGCCACGTGAGTGAGCAGCCAATTTCTAATGTTTCACATGGTGAGGAAAAAAATCTACAAGATCAAGACA
Organism: uncultured Candidatus Saccharibacteria bacterium; assembly: GCA_964483505.1. Taxonomy (GTDB): domain Bacteria; phylum Patescibacteriota; class Saccharimonadia; order Saccharimonadales; family Saccharimonadaceae; genus UBA2834. Next base: position 95 of record CAZAAQ010000030.1, read on the forward strand.
CGAAATTGCACGATGATAATATTTTGAATCCATTTAATTCCGCTCTACAAGCTGGTGATATTAATTTCAAGTCCGCCGATATCGGTAAAAAGCAACGCACCAACTTCTTCGTGAAGGTGGGAGCTGATGATCGACGCACTCAATTAGCCAAAAAACGCGCTGAGGCTGAACGCAAAAAAGCTTTGCGCATTGCCGCCAAAACTAAAAAGCGCGAGTTACGCAAGATAAAACAAGAAAAACACCGCGCTCGTCGGAAAGCCCTTTTTGCGGTGTTCTTTAAAGGCAAAAGGAAACTGATTACGATTCCAATTCTCGTTATTATCATTGGTGGCGGCTGCGGATATCTTGTCTATCAAAAAATCAATGCCGATAAACTGGCCGAGGCCGCTCGTCAGGCGGCAGAGCAGTCGGCTGCAGCTGAAGCAGAGTTGAAAAACTCCACCAGTTATAGTTCCAGCGTTGTTACCCAAAAAGCTAGAGACGAATATGAAGAAAATGGTCTTGCGGCCGGGAATAAGTGTTTCGACGATGCGATTCAGGCGTCTACGGATTCGGCTTTAATTTCTAGTTTATATTTTCGCCGCTCAGTGGAAGTTGACCGCATTTTTGGAGCTGATCAAAAACAGCAAGTGATTGATGATGCTCTTAAGGCTGAATCCACTAGTGCATCTTATGCCACGGCCAATTGGTTGGCTTCGCTTTACTTAAAGTATGGTGATTCTGCGCAGTCGAAAAAATATCAAGATTTAGCTAACCAGCGGTTGGAAGAGCGGACTAAGAATAATCCTACTAGCTCAGAAGGAGAAGGTTAACGAAAAATGCATCAGATTTTTAAACAAAAAATAGTAGTATTCGGCCTAGTGGTAATCTCGTGTGCAATTTTTGGCATCATCGCGAGCTCGACGCCAACTTATGCGACTGGCAGTTGCTGGGACGGCAATGGGCATTTTGGAGTGTCATCTAGCCCGACGAACCAGCCGTATACGCGATTCTCGCAGCTAGGCGGTGAAGGCGCTAGTGATAACGGTGTAGCATTGGCGTGCAGCGCTTCTGATAGTGACACAAAGCATCAATGGTACGATAAAACTCCCTATGCAATACTTTTTTTCACAGATACCGGTCTCTATGATATGCATGACGGAAATTACTACTTTCGCGCTAATGTCCGAGTTGATATGACGAAAACAGATAATCGGCTAGCATTATTCGGTCTTGTTCATGACGGGGCAAACGATTCTTATGCCAAAGATGTCCATTTATGTTTGAAAGACAGCTGCGGGCCTGATTACTCTGCAGACAATGATGTGTTTACTGTAGTTGCGAATGATATCTACCGTGGTGGCGACCGTATAGATGCTTATGCCCGCTGGACGCAGCCTGACGAGTACAAATATGGCAACGTAGTTATAAACGGCTTTGCTCTGATGTCGAAAATTGACAGTGGTGATGCTGAAATCTATTCGGAAACTAATGAGTATTACATCATCAAGATATACAACTATAGATGTTACAATGAACCATCGTTGGATAGATCTAACTGCGGTTCTAGCCAAATGTACCTGACCGTCAATAAACGCCGTGGCGCCACTTTCACCGGCAATACAACAGTCGACAACACGAATATCAAATCTTCTGACGGCAATTATACTGCTACCTTTACGCATTCAATTGCGCGTACCGACACCAGCGGCATCCAAGTCACAAACTATTATCACACAAGCATTTCTCGCACCGGAACCTCGGAAAAACCGGGCAATAAAGTAAATAGCAGCTTTATTTCGAGCGGTACTCGCGGCAAGACTTTTACCGATACGATTTCTGGGCATATTGCTCCGGGCCAAACCATTACTATTTGTGAAACTCTGACTTACAATAATATGGTTTCGCAAACTGGTAGTCGAACCGATGCCGCAACGGAGAAAAAATGCGTTACTATTAAGCGCGATAAATATAAAGACGATTGTGGGTATTATCTAGATTCATGGAGCGGTGGCAATAACGCTCAAATTGGTGTGGAAAATGGGACAGTATCTGGTCAGAGCCAGGCCGGCGCTCTGAATGGTGGCGGTACTAATGTGACAATTTGGGCGCGCCCAGGTGATTCAATTAAGTTCCACTACTGTATGTCAGCAGACGCTAAGTTAGTTAATGATACTTATGGGAATGGCCTTAATACCACATACAAAGTGACGGCTACGAGTTCTACTGGTAGTTCCGAAAAATATTACTTTGGTAATGACATCAGCGTTGGCAAGACCTGGCAACCACAGTATACGGTTAAGGCAGCATCACCGAGTGATGATGCTGGCAGCAAATATACTTGTACGGAAAAATACGGCAATTTTAAGAGCAATTTCTACCAAATTCCGGGTCTAGCTGGTGGCAACAATAATGAATATTCGTGCACATCTTCTGATAAAACTAAGCCTTCTGATGTTGGCAGCACTATTACTCATACGCTGAACTGGAATTCAACCTATGCCCAAACCTATTCTTACGAATGTGGCGACGAAGATGATCCCGAAACTTGTTATTATGTCCAAAATACGAGTAATGGCAATGGTTCCTCTTCGGCGGCAGTTAAAATTCCATACAACTATACATTGAAGCCGAATTTGTCTAACAATCAATACGGTGATGGAGTAGTTTATGGCGGTCAAACCATGTCGGCGACGGCTACTATGCCGCTTTCACCACGAGATAACTCGGCGTTTTCTAATCAATTTAAAAATTATGCGACTATTTCTAAGACTACCCACGTGAAAGTTGAGTTCTATTACAGCAACAGTTGGCGCGACCAAAGCGATCAAACCTACGATGTCATCGTTAACCCAAAGGGGAATCTGACCGGTTCAAACAGCGTTGTCTATAAAAATGATACCTCAAAGACTTTTGGCACTAATGGCGAATTTACCTTTGATGTCAGCGACAATCCGAACGAGGTATCGGTTGGCGATCAGGCTTGTATCCGCATGACGGTTTGGCCATTGGACAGCCATAATAATACGAACGACAACAACGTGGCTCTGTCCGATAACGGCAACTCGAAGGGGGTTTACACAGTGTGTAATACATACGCCAAGAAACCGACTATGAGTATTGAGTCATCGAATGCTTATGCTAACGGCGAGATTGACACTTCCACGACGCCAAAGACTTTTAGCGGCGGTACTTATCTCTTCGGCTCTTGGTCAGAATACAGTATTTTTGGCAAAGTTAAATTTAGCAACGCTTCAGGCATGTCTTCTGGTGCGGCTTTAGGCTATGATTTATCGAATAACGGAACTAGCCTTAATGCTAATCGGAGCAATAGTGGCAATGTTGCCAAATCACCAATCTCCGTCTGCACTTTTTCTACGCAAACCTTTGCTAATGCCGATTGTGCTACGGGCCAGCCTTCTAGCGCCGCAAAGCTCAATATCGGCACGGCTTCGGTCGACCAGTTTAAAAGTCGTATTAAAGATCGTTTCACATCTGGCGACGTTACGCCGATTACTGGTTTGGATTGCTCTGGGCGTAGTAGTGACTGTTTTGTTGCGCAAAATGGTACTCAGTATGCCAATCTCTCAAACACGACGGAGATGAACAAAAAGAAAGATTCCAATGGCATCACTCATTTAAAGTATGACGGCAACGCGATTTATACCCAACCAGTCATTTCTTGCGAGAATATTACGGCTGGCGGTATCGTTTCGGATGATGACTATTTCACAAACATGACCAACGTCGATCAAATATCTGGCACTCTAGTATTGAATGGCAACATCGAGGCTGGCCTGTGCAACAGTGGCGGTAACAATGATCCAGTCATGAGCAATCTCGGTCAGATTACGGAGCAGGTCATTGTCGCAGATAAAGTCTATCTAACCAACAACGTCACTCAAGTTGATGCTATCATTATTGCGAACGAGGTGAATACTTGCGCATACAACAGTCTGGATGACTTATACTACGGCAATAAAGTCACGAAGTCTAACCTTAACTCTGACATGTGTAACCGCAGTGTCGTCTTTAACGCGCCAGTTATCACCAAAAAATTGGTATTAGCTCGCACCGCTGGCGCTGGCCATCAAGAAAGTTCTATTCAACGCGCGGAAATCTTTAATTTGCGGATGGACACCTATTTCTGGAGCTATTCACAGATGCAACGTTATAGCCAAGCTGTTACGACTTTCTCGCGCGAATTGCCAGTTC
>CAZAAQ010000031.1:0-3563 GCA_964483505.1 uncultured Candidatus Saccharibacteria bacterium
AGCGCGAGGGCGCGATTTTCCCTGGTTAAGTCGGCTATTTAACATATTGCCCCTTTTGCGAACTCATTTTTATTGCCAAGGGGGATATGAACATTGAACTTTTAGTCGGTTCTCAGCATCAAAACCACATATTCCCGGCACCAAAACCGACAAAAATATAGTGCTGTTTTTTTTTGCAAAAAAAACTTAACTATCAACGATTAACCATCGGTTTGCCGACAGATTTATAGTGGATGGAGATGGGGCGAAGTACTGTCTGTAAATTCTTTGGTTGTCGTGTATTCATTCCTCAATATATTGCCTCGATCTACGAAATATTTATGTGCTATATCATTGTTCTTCATATGGGTATCATCTATTTATTATAGCCCCCTTACCGGTTTTGACGTCAGAAATTGCATGGAACAAATGCCTTTGAAGTGAAAAATTCAAAGCCGGTCATTTTCTACAGCGAAGTTTTTGAATATTTATCCTTGATTTGTATATCTATAAGATATACATTTTTTGATTTTTTATGGAGGAGGGTGGTGATGAAGAAATAATAAAAAATACATTTTATATATTATAAGTAATTGAAATTAAGTGATTTTTATTAATCACACCAGGAGTAAGACAATGAACGTAGCAGCCGAAAAGCAAGCAGAAAGCTTTTTACTTAGGCTTCGCAAAAAAGACACGCCTACTGGAGTAAGTAATTTAACTATTCAGAACTTAATAGAGTTAACAGGCTTAACCAAAACGGAGGTAGCACATTTAGCACTGAGACAAATGGCTGATCGTTATATCCCTCGCTATGAGCAAGACGATGGCGAGTTAACAACTGAACAAATCAATGCAATTCGTCATGCTAGTTCAGCCTCAAACACACCAGAGGAGAATTTTCATGACCGACTATTCTAAGTTGGAGAAAACATGTCATCACAAGAAAAAGAACAGTTCAATCCATTGCCGGCATCGGGCGATATCGTTTTTTGCCGATTTCCTCAGTCAGTAGGGGTGCCAGGCCCAAAATCAAGACCTGCCTTGGTCGTAGGTGTGTCAAAAGATGACCATGCGGTGCAGGTTATTTACGGCACAAGTCAGAAGACGGATAGGCTTTACCCGACAGAAATTCTTTTATCTCAGTCTGATGCTGGGTTTTCTGACAGTGGTTTATGTTATGCGACAAAATTTGATACAGGAACGATAGTTCAACTCCCATTTGATAACGAATGGTTTGATGTCGCACCAGGTCAGATGAAGTTAGTTCCGCTTCCAAAAATGGGTGTGTTGCATCCTAGTTATATGCCAAAGCTGATTCAGGCGTCTAAAAATAACAAACCCAAGAAAAAGTAGTTATATGAGGTCATGTTTTGGATGGTGGTTTCGCGTTTTTTACCATCCAACATATAGATATGTTTTGCGACTTTTCTAAGAAATTGAATTAGTAAGTCGCAGAACAATTGACGATCCTCTTAGATCCAGCGTAATCTCTGGCCCAGAAACGAAAAAACCTCTGCGCTAACAGAGGCTTTTCCGGGTTCTCTGTGCGCTAACACATTGAACCAAGGTAACAGTCTTGTGCGAGACGCATTACCCAAATTTCCTCCTAAGTGTAGCGGTCTTACCCTACAAACTTCAAGAAATTTTCCCCGCACAAAGCCTGTTACCACCACGTTTCTTATAGCGTGTGGGTGGAAGGACCAAGTGACGACAGCACACGCCGAAAAACAATCCAGCTACTGGGGTCCGCTTTGCAAAGCTGGAAGCCTGATGAGTTATAGCCCGATCACCACAATGTGATCACGTGGAATGCACCGCTAAGTACGCGGAGTGAGACATGCAGACGTTGGGGAAACCCTCCTGTGAAGTTCCGGCAAACTACGGTAAAAGGCTATGGCAGCAGAGGTGCAAAGGCGGTTATCTATGCCGTAACTGTTGCAGCTGTGGGGATAGACCTGACACAGCCCTTGAAGCGATACGACCGACCGACGGCGTAACGCAAATAGGCAAAGCTAGGGCTCGTTTTTTAACGAGCTCTAGGGTGAGTTTTGCCTTTCGCTCCACTCCCTTCCTCTAGCGTATGCCTCGGCCAGCTCGCCGAAACAAGCTCTTCAAAAAGAAAAAAAGCTCTTAGAGAGAGGATCTGCTCTGTCGGTGTGGGTAACTACCGAACCGTAGGCCGTCCACACTTGTGTGGGCGGGGTAGTTATCCATCACGCTCTTAGCTCTCAAGCTGCCCTCTCAGTACCCCTTTTCGCGAAATAGGGTAACGCGAGAGGTACTACCGAGAGCCCAACGCGAAAAAATCAAAGCCAGAGCACGGGATTTCTTCGGCTGGACGCCTCGAAACCCTTACTACACGCCGCTTTGCGCCGTTCCGCCTCCCTTCGCGCTGGACGCGCTTCGTTCGTTGGAGGGCCGTCCTCGCTACGCGAGACAAACCCCTCCGCTAACTGCGCTGCTCATGTCTGCGACTTTTGCGGCTTGCTCCTTTCGGAGTGTCCCTGTACGGTACATTCTCGTAGAGGTTTGTCTCGCCTGCGGCGGACGGCGGGCTCTGCCCCCACTTCACCATCAGGCCGTTGGCGGCCTTAAATACGCTGGGGCGTATTTTGGTAAAGCGGCTCCCCCAATGCCCCGAATCTTCCACGGTGGGCGTGTCAGGTTCAGGGGGTTGCGGCTGGACGCCTTACCCCGATCAAACTGCGTTTGTCGGCACCCCAAAAAGCATAAGAGCACGAGGATTTACGATGGCCGGTCAGTTGATTTCAGACCCAAAAGAGAGAGCGAAACGAGCAGCCGAAAAAGAAAATGGCATTTTGACTTGGCTTGCTGATTTTGTTTATAGCACCACCGATGTTCTGGGTAGGGTGCTGGTATTAAACCCTTCGGCAACATTGAGCGCGTTACGGCGTTTGGAGAGAAAGGGTTACATCGTTCGGGATGAAATTCCGGTGTACGGGCGCATTGTTCTGCCGATTTGGGGGATCACCATGACCGGATTAATGGCCTATCTGACCCCGAAACAGATCGAGACCCAAAAACTGCGCTATCACCAAAAAGGGCGTGTCGCGTTATCCAGTTTGCAGCATGAAATGGACGTACAGCGCGTTGCGTTGTTCTGTGAAGATGAGGATACCTTCGATTCGATGTATTGGACTACAAGCCGTGATTTGCCTTGGCCGAGCAAGAAAGGCGATCCGCGCTGGCCTGTTTATCCTGACGGATTGATGAACGTGCCGACCAATGGAGATAAAAACAATCTTTCTGTGATCGCTGTAGAGGTCGAACGTACCCGAAAAACCCCGAAACGGTACGTTCAGATCCTCAAAGGACATGCCGCTAATATCGTGCAAGGGCGTTACTGTGGCGTGATTTATTTCTGCGTAGATAAGCAAGCGGTTGACTCGCTGAGTGCGTTGTTTAAGCGCATTATCAAGGAAGAGAAAATCCCGTTAACTAACGCGCAAGGCCGCGTCCTGATTGGCTTTTCGATTATTCCGAGCTAGCGTCAGAGTCTGAAACGAGTTTGATTTTTTGCATCCGGTTGTAGCGATCGGTTATCAAATCTAACTGCATCT
>CAZAAQ010000032.1:0-3544 GCA_964483505.1 uncultured Candidatus Saccharibacteria bacterium
CTGGGCCGTGGTAGTAAAAAACGCGTGCTGCGCCTCGCTTTCTATAACATCATCGGCGTCATCCAGGCGATTATCCTTGGGTTCATTTTGAAAGCCAGCATTGGTTTTACGGTGACAAATATCTTCTTGTACTACGGTAGTTGCATCTTAATTTCAATCACTTTCCTCGCGATTATTATGTTCTTGTTCTTCAACTTCAAAGACCTTGGCAAATTCTTATCCATTGTTTTTCTAGTCTTGCAATTAGCCGCTTGTGGCGGAACTTTCCCAATTGAAACAGAACCAACATTCTATCGCTGTCTTTATGACTTTATGCCGATGAAGTATTCCGTTAACTTATTGCGCGAATCTTTTGTCCAAATTGACGGTAACTTCGTCGCGCAAAACGTATTGATTTTGCTTGGCATCTTCGTCGTATTTGGTGTGCTCATTCTCGTTACGGGATATTTGAAGGGCAAAAAAGAGCAGGCTAAAGTGGCGCTACGGCCCGCCAAAGCTAGCGAATAAAAATTGAAACAAAAATAAGCCTCGGCATTAAAAGCCGGGGCTTAATTTTTTAGACACGTGCAGGCACACAAAGCACTTTCTTGCCATCAATATTCTTTAGATATGACTCGGTCTTGCCGGTCAAATCAATCCGAATATGATAGCGTTTGAAATAACGTCGCCGACAGAACTCAATTACGCCGCTGTTATCAATGGTTTTGATTTCTAAATCACCATAAGTGACGACATCGTTGTTGCGCCACAAGTCGATTAACTTGCGGTAAAAAGCCAATGTCGAGTCCGGGCCAGTCTGGCTGTCATATTGCTGCCAGTCGACTGGCGTGCGGGCGTTCTGCCTGGACCAATGTTTGACAACTTCGATGGCATCGCGTTCATTCATACCTTCGCCGATTAGGTTGTAATAGGTGTTACGCGATAACACGTCATCATAGTCACCAATGTTGTCGCTGAGATGCGGATTAACCGTACCGAACTCCTGGCCCTGGTACAAACAAGGGAACTCACACGGCAATAAGAACTGTAACATTGCTAATGCGCGTGGGTCCGCTCGGAACCGAGAAGTTGCTCTCGGTGTATCGTGGGACTCTAATGCCACTGCGAAACCAGATTCGACTGACCAGCGTACGAGCGTGTTCAGCCAGCGTTTGTAATTGATTGGCATTAGCCGGTCTTTTCTTGAGAAACTCGTATCGGCCACATCTAGCGTGCCAATATTAAAGATTGCGTCAAAACCGGTCTTAAAGTAGAGTTGATTCAACATATTTCTGCTAAACAATTCTCCGCCGACCGGTTCGGCCAAGAAAAACAAATCGGGGTCTTCGGTCAATTCCGCCAGAACTTTGACGGTTTGTCTGGTTTGCAAGTATTTCCAGAATCCGCCAATGTGCGGCAGACAGCCAGCACGCAGCCTGCTGTCGATCAGGATATTAGTGGAATCGAAACGGAATCCTGCGACTCCTAAACCTTTCCAGAAGTCCATGATATCGATAAATTCATCGATGACTCGTGGATTTCTGAAATTTAAATCTGGTTGGCTGCTGCTGAATAGATGCTGATAATACTGACCTTTTTTCGGGTCAAAGCTAAATGCTGAGCCACCGAAGAAATTGTCCCAATGCCGTGGTTTGTTTGACCAAAGGTAGTAATCCACATAATCTGGATTACCTTTTTCGGCTTCTAGAAACCAACGATGTTGATTCGACGTATGGTGCAAAACTAAATCAAGCAAAATTCCAATCTTAAATTCTCGTGCGGTAGCAACGAGTTCGTTAAAATCTGCCATGGTTCCGAAGCGACTGTTTACTTCATAATAATCAGACACGTCGTAGCCACCGTCTTCCCACGGACTCTGAAAGCATGGACTCAGCCAGATAAAATCTGGCCCGATGTTTTTGGCAATTTGTGGGATCAGTTTAGTAATATCGTTAAAAGTGCCAATTGCAGCTGGATAAATCTCGTAGATTAATGCTCCCATTTTATTTCACCCCCTATGCGCCTTCTGCGCTACATGTCTTTTTAAAGTACGTTCAAAAAATGGACATTAATATTTTACAACATTATTGTTATATGGTCAAGTTAACGTGCGCAAGAATTACGAGACTGTGCTATCATTAAGCGTATGAAGTTTGAGAAACTTGACGCGAAAGCTTATCGCGCATTTGAACAAAAAAATCCATACGGCAATCTTTATCAAATGGCAGAGCGTGCCGAATTACGTCGTAAGATGGGCTGGCTGGCCGAATTATGGGGCGTAACTGACGATGGTAAAATTATCGCTGGCTGCCTAGTATTGAGTAAGAACGGCACCATGATGGTTCCGATGGGCGCCGTATTAGATTGGTCTAACCTTAAATTAGTTGATTTTTGGCTCAAAAACATGCTAGAGCTAGCAAAAACTACCAAAAATATGACTTTTGAAGTTTTTCCACCGCTAAAACTTAGCATTCGCGACGTCCATGGTGAGATTAAAACTGAAATTAACCAAACGGCGATTTTTGAACTATTTCAAAAATACGGTTTTAGCTACATGGGTCGCACGACCAAAATTGAGAACAAAGCTAACCGTTGGATTACTTCCAAAGATTTGTCCAAGTTCAAGACTGTAGAGGAATTGCGGGCATCGTATAAGAAAAACGTCCGCAACAAACTGCGCAAATGCGCACCGGTAATTGAAATTTTAGAAGTTCGTGATGATGACGGACTGGCCAAGGTAGCTCACGCTATTGAAGGGAGCAATGAAAAGAATGGCGTTCGCAGCCGTAATCTAACTTATTATCAAAATATTCGAGATGCGTGGGGCGACCAAGTCCATTTTGTACTTGCCCGCAAAAAAGACGACAAGGCTACTGTTGCTGGTCGGGTAATTTTTGACCACCCGAACGAGACCGTGAGCTTCATTTCTGGCACGGTGCAGAAATATCGCCAGCTCAATGCGATGACGGTCTTGCAAAATGATTTATTGACCAAATGTTTTGAGAAGGGCATCAAACGGGTGAATTTCTATGGCATTGAAGGAGATTTTTCGGAGCATAATCATTTGTTGGAGTTTAAAAGCGGCTTTGACGTCAATGTAGAAGAGTATATTGGCGGTTTTCGTTATGTACTGAATCCTGGCAAATATCAACTTGCGCAAGCTAAACGGCTAGCCTATCGTGTAGGCAGCAAATTAGTTCGCAGTACGCGCGATTTGGCTAAGCATATGGGCGACCGGCGCACAAAAATAGTGCGCAAGCTGGATGTCCCAGAGTAACGCACTATTTTGTTGAGCAACAATTAAATCTTATTAATTAATGGCTACGCCGTTCACGTATAGCTTGTGGCCATTAAAGTTGATGTTTGAATAAGAGGAATCAGCATCGCTTAGGCTCGTGACATAAGAATCGCCCGTTAAAGTGATCGTTGAGCTCTTATCAAGCGTTAATTTGATTGATTTTGCGCTCTTATCGCCATTAATGGTGCCAGTGTAGCTTGAACCGCTCTTCATGGCCATCACTAAGGTTGAGATCGAGTCGACTACGATATTGCCAGTGGCTTTTTG
>CAZAAQ010000033.1:0-3298 GCA_964483505.1 uncultured Candidatus Saccharibacteria bacterium
GCCTTAGGGCTGTCCAAACCTCCATGGCGCCGCAAGTTTTCTTGCGGCGCTTTTTTCTATGTTACGAACGAGTGAATTATTACAGAAGCGACCTTCCGTAAAAAAATACGAGGACGACCCAGAGCATCCAGGCGTATTCAAACCAAAAGGTGGCCCACAAAAATTATTAAAGTATTAGAGGCTATTAAGATCAACCAATGGGGGTAGTGAAATGAATGTTGACGCCAGCGCAATAACTAAAAGCTTTTTATCGTACACATCTTTAGGTTTTGTGATAATATAAAACCAAAGCATAAACAATATTTTGAGGAGCATTCAATGGCGGAATATGGAGTTGGAAGCGGATATGAGAACAATGGTGCGTCCAATAGCGAAAACCCTTGGGCGCGATTTTATAAAGAGAAGCATCCAAGCGCAGTGGACAACCCTGAAAAAGCTAGAGCTATGGCTGAAGCGACGGACGCTGGAGAAAGTGCTTTGGTTGACCAAAAAACAGAGCTATCACGAGCTGATATTAATGAACATCTTGTTGATGCGGCTAAAAAACTTGTAGAAAATAGACAACTTACTGATGAAAAAGCCGAAAAAGCTGGCGATGACTATGAATACGACAATACAACATACCCAAAGGAACTAGCGGTATTTGAAAATATAGACGTGCTTAGAAACGATGATGGATCGCTTAAAATCCAATATCGCGAAACGAAGGACGGCGCAGGAATTAGTGCGACGACACCTGTCGGCGAGGATGAAGAAAAAATAGTAAATAAAATTTTATCGAACGATAGGTTCTTTTATAATGCTCTCGGTGCGGATGGCAGCAAAGAGATAGAAGATGGGGGCCGCATAACTTCTTGGCTTAGAGCAGCGAGTGATGATGTTTATAAATCTGCCCCGTTAGCAAAAAAAATTTTAGAAAATTGGGGCAGCACTAGGAATGCCTTCTTTGATGTTAAAGATTGGGGTTGGGCCACCGCTCGGAGATTTTCGGAGGGACGTTCAGCGAGCTTTGTGGATGGGCTGTCAAAAGCTGATCTAGGAGATTGCAGGATGGACACAGAGCACCAGCCATATGCGCTTGAGTGCGCAATTGCCACTGTCGCATCACTACGCCCAGATTCCGCCTATAGCTTTTTATTAAACTACGCCTACCAACATGAACAAGAGGTCCCACCAGAGTTACTGGGCTATACCGATGCCGTGGTTGAGACGGAAAAACATCGGGCCATGCAAGAAAAGATGCATTTTTTAAAGACCTCCGGAGCGCAGTTTGCCTTTTTTGATAAAGATGGCCATGAAACGCAAAACCCCATTGAAGGCGTTACATATAGATTCACCGAAGCCAAAAATGATTGGACAACGGAAGAAGTTTCTAACATTCTGAAAGATAGTTCATTCTTTGAAGCATGTTATGCTGATACTGACAGGAGCAGTCTTGATGCTGCCGCTGCTGACTTTGTCGACCGAGCCCGGGAAGAACAGGGAAAGCTAGACAGGTTGGGTATATATCTCGACGCTGCAGATGAAAGCATCTTTCGTAATTTTGAGCTCGATAAACAAATTGCAATTAAAGATCCGATGCGTTTTCATTTAGTTCCGGAAGATGTCAGAAACTCAATTGAATTCGGTAAGGCTTTAGGCGATGTTGAAACTGCTTACGTAAAGAACATTTATCCTATACTAGGTAAAGATGCCCTCGCCGCTTATATCAACGAAGCTATGAAGCACGCCAGTAATGGTTCTACGGCACTGCAAGAAATTGCAAATTTTGAAAGTGAAAGATTAGCTAATTTAGAGAAAGAGTCAGAAGCTGAAGATGTAGATACGTTCCAGGAACTGGTTGAAGCCAATCTTCATTGGGACTCAGATGATAAGTGCTGGGAATGGAATAATGGATACGAGGAGAACGAGGAAAATGAAGAGGACGATTTAGCCGCGTTCATTGAACCCATTGATTTTGATGAGCGTAAACTGCAAGATCCAATTTTTTTAAAACATATAGTTGCGAATTGCAATAAGTTTTTTAGAACTCGCGAAGACTTTCATGACGATGATGATGGCGCTTTTGCAGAATCGGTTTTTCACGGCGAGGAAACCGTGAGAGAGGTGTTAGATCATGCGGATAGTGGCGTCTATAACGATGATGGGCTCTTGCGTGCAATCGCGCACCGAGGCGACAGCATGGTTAGGCCACTTCCGGAAAATATCCGTAATTCAGACAGAATGGTGAAAATTTGGTTTGACGAACATGGCCAATTTGACGCGTTTTACGGCGTCATCCCGAATAACAAATATATATTAAGCGGCGCAAAAGCTGACCGCTATGCCTTGATGATAAGTACAAAATACGGCACTAAGTTAACGGATTCTAACATGAAAGAGCTGCAACGTCATAAGGAGAATTATGACAGTATGCTCCGAGCTTAAAGTTTATCGCATGATTCTTCGCAGCACTTTTCGCCGGGTTCTTCCACCTCAACGGTAGTGTGTGCAATGCCGTAATCGGCCAACACGCCCTTTACGGCTTTTTTGATTTTCATGGGTTTTTCTTTGGCCACGACGTGTAATGTGGCGTAGTTCTTTTGACCATCAGCACTCCAAATATGGATATGATGCACGTCTTTCACGCCATCAATCGCCGCCACGCGGTCGTGGACTTCGCTGATCGAGAATCCAGTTGGCGTGTTGTCTAAAATAATATCGAGCGCTTCATTAAAGGTCTTGGCCGCGCTGATGAAGATAGTTACGGCGATGCCAATCGACATCGCGGAATCAATAATTGTAAAATCAGTGAAATTCATTACCACGGCACCAATTAAAACTACCAGCCAGCCCAGGACGTCTTCCATCATATGTAAGTTAACAGATTTTTGGTTGAGTGAATCGCCTTCGCGCGTTGCAAAGGAGGCCGCTAGATTCACGATAAAGCCAAAGACGGCTAGCCAAATCATGCTTTTGTAATCAACTGGCACCGGATTGGCAATTCGCTTGATGGACTCCACAATCATCAAGGTTGAACCGGCTGCTAGTACTCCGGTCGTAATCATGCTACCGAGCAAGGAATAGCGCGCATAGCCGAATGAATGCTTTTTGTCAGCTTTGCGATGGCTCTTTTTCTCGAGGAAAAACGAAATCCCGATGCTGGCGGCATCGCCCATATCGTGGACGGCGTCTGACGTAATTGCGACGCTATTAGTAAAGGCGCCACCAATGAACTCAAAAATTGAAAAGCCTAAATTCAAAATGAAGGCAATAAAAATATTTCGGTCTGTTTTCATATGATTAGTATAGCGCAAAA
>CAZAAQ010000034.1:0-3239 GCA_964483505.1 uncultured Candidatus Saccharibacteria bacterium
TTATCTAAATTTTTACGGCAATATATGCAATAGTGGCAATTGTCATGAATGTATTAAAGATTTGGGATGGACCTTATCCATTTTTGCGAGTTTACGCGCAGCCGATTGGCGCAACGATCGGTTGGTGCGTACTGATTTTAGGTGGTGCGGTGGCGATTGCCGGCGCAACATTAGGCCTGAATCGTTTGCGGTGTCGAAAAGTCGAGTCAAAATAGGCGCAGCTGTTTTAAAGATAGACGCGGCATAGCTATGGATTGACTTTTCCCCTGTTTTGGTGTATAATCGGCGGTCATGGATGGAGATTATATAAGGATTCGCGGTGCGCGTGCCAATAATTTAAAAAACATTGATATTGATATTCCGCGAGACAAGTTAGTAGTGATTACTGGTTTGTCTGGATCTGGTAAATCTTCATTAGCTTTTGATACTATCTATGCTGAGGGGCAGCGTCGTTATGTTGAATCATTATCCTCTTATGCGAGGATGTTTTTGGGCGTCATGGATAAACCAGACGTGGACACAATTACGGGCTTGTCGCCAGCCATTTCAATTGACCAAAAATCTACGTCGCGCAACCCGCGCTCAACGGTAGCGACGGTGACAGAAATCTATGATTATTTGCGTTTGCTGTTCGCCCGAGTTGGCGTGCCGCATTGCCCAATTTGTCACAAACCGGTGGCGCGGCGTTCGGTGCAAGATATTATTGACCAAGTCATGGCTTGGCCAGTGGCTTCAAAATTGATGGTACTGGCGCCAATTGTGTCGCAGAAAAAAGGTAGTTTTTCGCATATTGGTGAACAATATTTAGCGAAAGGTTTTGCACGTGCCCGGGTTGATGGAATTATTTATGCATTGGACGAATGGCCAGAACTAGACAAAAATTTGCGTCATGATATTGAGATTGTAGTGGATCGTTTCGTGATGGCGCCAGATTTGGAAAGTCGGGTTTCGCAATCAGTCGAGCAAGCGTTGGAGCTTGGCGATGGTATTATGCAGATTTTGTGTATTAAAGACAACACAACGGCTTTAGGACAACCGAAAATTAATACCGATGGTGCCGAAGTGGTGTCCTATTCACAGCGGTACGCTTGCCCGGATCACCCAGACGAATTAATTCCAGAACTTGAACCGCGGTTGTTTTCCTTCAATGCCCCACAAGGGGCCTGCCCAACTTGTACCGGTCTTGGTACAAGGATGGAGATTGATCCGAGTTTAGTGCTGAACCAGAATTTGACGATTGCGGAAGGCGGGATTCGCCCGTACAACCGAATTAACCAAGATTCTTGGTGGCTAAAACGCCTATCGGCAGTGGGTGAACGTCATGGTTTTTCAGTGCGAGTACCAATCCGCGAATTGTCCGATGATGCGATTCAGAAAATCTTGTATGGCACGGGTGATGAAAAATACCATGTTAAGCTTAGTAATGGCTACGAATATGATTCAGTTTATGAGGGCGTAATTCCAAATCTGGAGAAAAGATATCGTGAAACCGAGTCAGACTTTA
This sequence comes from uncultured Candidatus Saccharibacteria bacterium, assembly GCA_964483505.1. Taxonomy (GTDB): domain Bacteria; phylum Patescibacteriota; class Saccharimonadia; order Saccharimonadales; family Saccharimonadaceae; genus UBA2834. The sequence goes on from CAZAAQ010000034.1 coordinate 1,505, forward strand.
TCCGCAAAGATATTGAACGTTTCATGCGGGAACGGATTTGCCAAACTTGTCACGGTGCTAGGTTGAAGCCGGTCGTGTTGGCTGTCACAATTCATGAGTTAAACATTATGGACATGTGCGCGATGGACGTGGACCAAACATTGGAAGTTTTAAATGGTGATTTGGGCCTGTCGGAAAATGAAGAGTTGATTGCTCTGCCAATTATTAAAGAGATTAAATCGCGCGTGGGCTTTATGCGTGATGTCGGTTTAGGCTATCTTGAACTTGGTCGGAGCGCGGCGACGTTGTCGGGCGGTGAGGCTCAACGCATTCGGCTGGCAACGCAAATTGGCTCTGGTCTGCAGGGCGTGTTATATGTGCTGGATGAACCGTCAATCGGCTTGCATCAGCGTGACAACGCGCGGTTAATCGCAACGCTGAAACATTTACGCGATTTGAAAAATACGGTGATTGTAGTCGAGCACGACGAAGAAACAATTATGTCGGCCGATTATCTAGTCGATATTGGCCCGGGTGCTGGCGTTAAAGGTGGCGAAGTGGTTTCGGTTGGTACGCCGGCTGAAGTAGCCAAAGACCCGAATTCAATTACGGGACGTTATTTGTGCGGTAAAGAAAAAATTGACACGCCGAAGAAGCGCCGCCGTGTGACGGAACGTTGTCTAGAAATAATTGGCGCGCGAGAAAATAATCTAAAGAATATTGATGTAAAGATACCATTGGGTGTAATGACGGTAGTGTCTGGCGTGTCTGGTTCCGGCAAGTCAACTTTGGTTAATGACATTTTGGCTAATGAATTATTGGCGCGTTTAAATCGAGCGCAGACGGTGCCAGGAGCACACGACCGGATTGATGGTATTGAGTACTTAGATAAAGCAATTGTGATTGATCAATCGCCAATTGGGCGGACGCCAAGAAGCAATCCGGCTACATATACGGGTATTTTTAACTATATTCGTGAACTGTTCGCGAATCAGCCAGAGGCGCAAGTGCGTGGCTATAAAGCTGGAAGGTTCTCTTTTAACGTCAAGGGCGGTCGTTGCGAAAATTGCCAAGGTGATGGCGTGATTAAAATAGAAATGCATTTTTTGCCGGACGTGTTCGTGACTTGTGATGTTTGCCATGGCAAACGATATAACCGTGAGGCTTTGGAAGTTAAATATAAAGGTAAGACGATTGCGGATGTTTTAGACATGACCGTGGATGAAGCAGTTGAATTCTTCGAGAACTTGCCAAACATTTCCGGTAAATTGAAAACTTTGCAAGAGGTCGGCTTGGGCTATATCCGTTTAGGTCAACAAGCAACGACTTTCTCTGGTGGTGAGGCTCAGCGAATTAAACTGGCAACAGAATTGTCGCGTCGTTCAACCGGTAAAACTTTATATATTTTGGATGAACCAACGACTGGCTTGCATACGGATGACGTGAAACGATTGTTGTCAATTTTACAACGTCTAGTTCAAGGTGGTAATTCGATGATTATTATTGAACATAATCTTGATGTAATTAAGAGTGCTGATTATTTGATTGATATGGGTCCAGAAGGCGGCCAAAATGGCGGTCGCGTGATTGCAACTGGTACACCGGAACAAGTTGCCAAGAATCCGAACAGTGAAACTGGCAAATACTTAAAAAAAATCTTGTAAAGAAAAACCGCTCAAGTTATTGAGCGGTTTTTAGTCATATATACAGAGAATATTTATTCTATTTTTTGCAGTGTCTTTTATCTTCTACTGCG
>CAZAAQ010000035.1:0-2334 GCA_964483505.1 uncultured Candidatus Saccharibacteria bacterium
GCAGGCGGGTTCACGGGCGAAGGCACCGCTTACACCAACTTTCAAGACGCTACCCGAATTGTCGGAGCAAACTGGCTCGTTCAGCTATAGGGTATAGGGGCGGTCGATTTCGGCCAGGCGTACATCTTGACAGGTGTGAAGGTTCAAAACCTTACGCTGCATCAGAGCAGCACGCGCCCCGCTGGGGCATCTCATAAAAGCACGAAAGGGAGGGCTTATCATGAGGAAGATGATCAGCATCATCGCGACCTCACTTCTGACCGCTTGCCTCCTGGTGGGTTGTGCCCAGAGCTCCGGCAAGAGCAACGAGAAAGATAGCGGCGTGGCGGGCAGCGAGAGCAGCACTACGACCGAATCCAGCAATCCTACCGCCGACGAGAGTTCGTCAAGTTCGACATCCGAAGTAAAGAAAGATGCCGACGGCAAGTATGTGTACAATGTTTCCGGCATCGAATGCAAGACATCAATCAACGTGGATGATTATATCTACGCAAAAGATGGCAAGCAGTACTTCGATGTGGAAAAGATGATTGAAGACGCTGGCTGGAAGGCCAACAAGTACAATGGAAAATGGTCAAAGATTGATGCTAGGTATTCCGGAAATGGATACGAAGCAAGCATCATAATTGACGACGAAAGTGAAGCAAAGAACACTTTAGGTGCATATCAAATTGAATATGAAGTATTCACTTTCTATGGGCCAAATAGAAGTTCGGCTATCGGTACGCCGCTGGGCTTTAACTCGATGAACACCGAAAATGCCAAATATTTCATCGAGAGTCTTTCACATGACGCAGTATCATACAATCAAATCGCGTTATTCGCATGCGGTCTGGATAATATGAAAAATAGCACTGATGAATTCATTGTTATTCCAGCTAACTTCGAGCAAACAATGGGAGGATCCTACACTATTCAATAACCGTGCCCCAAAAAAGCCGCGCAGAACTTGCGCGGCTTTTTCAATCAAACGGCAAAGTTCTTAATTCTTTTATCTTCAAAGAAGGTCACAGAAGGCAAAATCGCAACGTATCCTTGGTTGTCATCCGCATCGACAGTAATTTTTTGATGATTATTTTTTGCAGGCACTGGATATAGATTAGTTGGGTCGTAGGACGCGATAAATTCTTGAATATCTAGATAATCCAAAACAGCTACGACGGTGTCTTTCGTAAGACCAGAACGCCGTGCCAAGACGCCTTCATATGATTCGTCTAGCGGGTGTTCCTTGTTGTACTTTTCTAAGAATGCCGTTACTGACGATTTTTCGACTAACCCCATATTCTCCGCTAGACGCTGATCCTCAATAAAACGCTGATATTCCTTAGTCTTTTCCCAGTCAGGAGCAGTGGTATTTGGCTCTTGCGAATATCCAGTTACGCAAGCCTCTCCAGTTATGTATGGATAACCGTTCACAATCTGACTGTTATTCAATAGATCAATTGCGTCACCAACAATTGGCGTCATGCCCAACAGAGTATCGCCAACACTAGAACCAGTAGAGCCCTTTTGAATATCTGATGAAATATTTTGATCCGGCATGCCATATGGCGATGAGCGTTGACCACAATAAACAATATATCTCCCGAGATCACTATTTTCTTTGATTGTCGGAACCTCCTGCTCACTATCGCCGCTATCTTCGAAACCGCCATAACTCTCCACCTTGTTCACAACGTCCGCTGGATCCTCGTCAATGGTATCAGTATCGGTAATAAAATATGGATTGCAAAAGCTATCGCCTACGGCCCCAATCGATTCGAGATATGGACAGCTCTCTGCGGTTTGATCAGCTGCCTTCTGTGCTGTAGTCGCGGCGCTAACCGCACTAGCGGCCGGCATGATTGATGAAAATGACTTTGAGACCATATTGCCAAATGAAGTAATTGTGCCCGAGAGCGATCCAACTTGTGTACTTATAGGCACTAAATTCGTCAGTAGACTACCCATGAACGTATACTGCGAGCTAGTATCGAACGGGCTCAGCGTATCCCTATCATACTGCGCCTGCTCAGCGATTACTTGATCCCTAGCTGAAATATATTTGGTGAGAGTGTCTTTTGTAGCTAAGGAGCCACCAGCGTACTTATGATTATTGCCCATATACATATTGGCGCCAGACACTAATGCGTTGCCCAAATCTTCACCTACGACATCGGTTGCAATCTTGCGAGTAAGGACCTGCGCTACTATTGGAACGATGAGTGGAATAATAAGCCCAACGACTGCGCTAATTCCATCCATAATTCCAATTTGAGCGATACCGTCAACTATGCAACCAAGTCCCGCAGTAAACAAACAAATCAAATTCTCCCCGGCGCCAACATAGCTAGC
>CAZAAQ010000035.1:2344-3164 GCA_964483505.1 uncultured Candidatus Saccharibacteria bacterium
ACGCCGACGCTAAATGCTCCAGCAACATTTTTCAGAGTAGACATAATGTTAAAACTCCTAACACTTGGGTCGTTTTGATCCGTAGCAGTATTACCATATAAGGCACTCACTGCGTTTGCTTCCATTGCAGATTTTGTTCTAGTAACCGTTTTTGAGCCATAAGAAGAGGTAGCATAGGTAGTGGTTGATTGTTTTGTGAGAGAGTTTGCGATTTCGTCAAAAGGAGCCGTGGAGCTATCTTCAACCTGTCCTTTCTGAATGCCTTCAAAAATCACAGAAGCCGTTTTCAAAATTTGAGTGGTTTGGTATGCGACCACTATCATGCTGATAGCCCCAGCTACATCCATTACACCACAGATGCCATTAGCAATTGAAGAAGCAATGCTGGCGGACTTACCGAGTTTAGACTCGGCAAAGCCTTTGAGTTTTTCGTTTAATGACCCCGATTCAAGTTTTGAAGTATCGACGTTGCCAGTGTTGTCAAGGTCGACGTCGCTGGTGTCTAAGTCAAGACTTTCATCGGGGCTTGACTCTAACTTTTTCTTCGTGTCCCCATCGTCATCTTTTTCTTCTTCCCCTTCACTTGTGATGGAATCACCTTTTATATTCCCATCGCCTTCAGCTACTTCTTCTACCGTATCCTTAAAATTTGACTCGTCCGTGTCCGAATCTCCAGATTTTTCAAAATCAGAAAAATTGCCGCGACTTAAGCCAATCCATTTAAAGAATTTCTTGGAAATGCCGTCGAACCAATCTGCGACTGAACCTTGCCAAGTCTTAGCCCCTTGATAGTAGCTGTCTCGGAAAGCTTGATTGGTAT
>CAZAAQ010000036.1:0-3149 GCA_964483505.1 uncultured Candidatus Saccharibacteria bacterium
ATGCAGGTGCGTTTGGCTTTTTCGATTGCGATTCGCGCGCGTGGCGATATCTTGATTCTGGATGAGGTGCTAGCAGTGGGCGATGCAGCTTTCCAGGAAAAATGTAACGAATATTTCCGCTCTTTGCATGGCAAACAAACCGTAGTGCTAGTCACGCACTCTATGGACAATGTTACACGCTTCTGCGATCGTGCTATTTTGATCGAAGAAGGCAAAATTGCTTGCGAAGGTGACCCAAAAAAGGTCACTAAGGCATATATGAAACTATGGGACTAAATCCCATACAACTATTTTTCTTTATTTTCTAAGATTAGAGACTTGATTGACGGCAGTCGGATTTTTGCCAATTCAATCATGCAATAAAGACTAATCGACAGTGTTATCGTTACGGAATATACAAAAATGGTGTAAAACCAGAGCGAATGATTGGGAAAAACTGCTTGAGCTACAAAGATAACTGGCACATGCAAAATATAGATTGGAAATGACAATTTTTCTAGAAAGTCTAAAAACCTATTAGATACCCTTGCGAAGAGCGAATGTTTTGACAGCGCGAAACTTAGCAAAATGATGAATAAGATTAAAATTAATTGTGAGTTCGGTTTGTCGCATAAGAACTTATCGGTTCCGGACAAAAGGAAAACCGTTAAAATTAGTAGAAGCAATGCAAAGCAAGAAAACGACTTCCTTGCCTCTTTCTTTATTTCTATTGAATCCAGCCATTTAACTAAACCGAAAACGCAGACTCCAGCCAAAATACCCATAAAAGCACGGATGACCGCTGGGTAATAAGTAACATCGAAATTGAAAAAATTAAAGTAATAAATCGGTAAAATAAGAATCGAGATGGCATACAATAAGTGAGGTTTATTCGTTTGACAGAGTAACGCGATAATTGGCATAACAATTATCGAAGCAGACAAAAACCAAATTGGCCAATTAAGATTGGCGGTTTGGCTATTAAGAAACAACAAATCAATTGGCAAACTACGCATTATGTCAAAAAATGAACGAATATTATAATTGCCGTTCATAATAAAGACCGTTAGATATAACATTATTGCGGCAATAAGAATATAGGGTATAAAAATTATGTATTTTTTAATCGAGTATTTAATTGCCGATAGTGCCTTTTCGTTAATCGACAAAGCCTTGAGGCTATCTTCATCTTTTTGAAAATGTTTAGCAGTAAAATAGCCGGTAATAATAAAGAATAATTCTACTAAAATACGCCCAGTAGTAAAACGCCATGTTTCTTCAGGTAGGAAGAATATGCTCGTATGAAACCATACTATTAAAATAGCAGCAAAGAATTTTATGAACCCCAATAGGCTAATCCTGTTATATTTTTTGCTATTTGCATATCTCCCTCACAAAAATAGGCAACTATTATTCTAATAATTGCCCATCGCTTATGCTTATATTCTATGATAGGTAGTCAAAAAGTTCAATTGTTAAAAGCTTTCAGCCATCTCTAACGCATTCTTGATTGCTACATCCATATCCCAATATCGGTAAGCGCCAAGCCGGCCACCCAAGACTAAGTTCGGATACTTTTCTTTCACGGCTGCGACATATTTTTGGTATAACGCTTCGCTTTCGGCGTTGTTAACCGGATAATAAGCTTCGCCACCTTTTTCAAAGTTGGCAGGGTATTCACGGCAAAGAAAACACTGTTTTTGTGCAATCACTTCTGGCTGATGTACTTGGTAATATTTATAATCATGCGTGCGCGTGTATGGCACCTCCGGATCGGCTTCATTAATTACGGCTTCGCCTAGGGTGTTTTCGCTTTTTTCTTCTTCAAAACGTAAGCTGCGGTATGGCAAAACGCCAAATTCGTAGTCCATTAATTCGTCAACTTGGCCGCAATAAACCACCTTTGTTTCTTTATCAATACTTTTTTCGATATCTTTAAAATCTACGCCCGTGCGGACCTCGATTAGTGGACTATCCAAAATTTTTTCGACCATCTTAGTGTAACCATTTTTTGGAATACCTTGGTGTTTAGCAGTAATAAAATAGCGATTATCGTGGCTAAAGCGTACTGGAATACGTTTCAAAATATCCGCCGAAAGGTTTTTGGCACTAGTATTCCATTGTTTTTCAGTATAGTTTTTCAAAAATGCTTCATAAAGTTTGTCGCCCACCAGTGAACGACCTTTTTCGTCAAAGTTCTTCGGATCGGTGATGCCAGTTTTAGCGGCCTCGGCTGCTACGAACTTTTCTGCTTCCTCGGCGTCCATATTGGTGCCATAAAGCAGGTTGATAGTGTCTAGATTGATTGGCATTGGGTATAATTTGCCGTTGTGACGGGTGTTTACAGTGTGTTTGTAGTCGTTAAACTCGGTAAATTTTGTGATATATTCCCAAACTTCATCAGATTCCGTATGAAAGATATGTGAGCCATATTTATGGACTTCTATTCCAGTTTCAGCGTCGGTATAACTATAAATATTTCCAGCGATGTGATCGCGTTTCTCAACTACTAAAACTTTTTTACCTTTTGCGGCCATTCTTTCGGCGATAATAGCACCAAAAATACCAGCTCCAGCTATAACGTAATCATAGGCTGTTAAATCTTCCATAAAATACCTCCATTAGCTCTCTCTATTCTATCATAGATGTTTGATGGCTGATTTGACATGCATTCTGACACTCAACATATGAAAAGCCTTTTTTGGTGGGAAACACAAAATTATCCATAACGCCACCCAATGTTTAATGGGGAAATAAGATTTTTTAAGCAGACCCAATTTTTTTGCTTTGGCATATTCTGCCTTGATCAATTTTAGAAATTCTAATGCTAAATCTTTCGGCAACCGCTGCAAGTTCCAATGATATGCGCCGAATTTTGCTACTTGTTCGATATATTTTAACTCGACCGGAGCATCGTTCTTGTCGAGATATGTTTCAATCTCGGCAAATTCATTCATTACGCAGGTGACTTTGGCTAAACTCTTGACAGACGAATTGGCGTTGTCGGTTCGGTAGTGCAGATATGGTTTATCGGTGTAGACGATTCTTCTAGCTGAAGATAGCGCTTTGAAGTTAAATCCCGTATCTTGGTAAGAAGCGCCTGGAGTAGGGAGAAATCTAATTTTATTTTCGTCCAAGAAATTTTTCTTATAAATTGCCGACCAGATTGC
>CAZAAQ010000037.1:0-2928 GCA_964483505.1 uncultured Candidatus Saccharibacteria bacterium
TTACTGTCGCACTATCTTGAATTTCACCAGCGTCATGGTCGACAAATACAGTGTTTGTGAACTCATTTGCGCCACAATTACCTTTGGCTACAATGTCACTATTTAGTTTTACCTTGTAAACCAATGTTGCTGATGCGCCCTGCCCATACAAACCAGTGTCGAAACCATTTTGGCCGATCAAATCTGCCATCTTTATACCATTTGGATTAGCATTGTTTGTCAACACCGTGCTGCCATTGACCAAAGTCACGCCAGTAGGTAGTTTGTCATGAAAAGTTACATTGGTTAAATCAACGTTGCCCGTGTTAGTGAACGTCACTTTATAGGTAATCGTGTCACCAGGGTTAGCAGTTACGCTATCGAAGAAGTTTTCGCCATCCGTCGAAACGCTCTTTTTAACTGTGGCGCCGACTTGCTCGGCTTTTAGCTCATAAATAATATGGCCGGAGTATTCCGTGCAACCAGGCAAAAGGCCCTCGAGTTTATAATAGCCAAGGTATGTACCAGTCTTAAATAAATCTTCACTCAAAACTGAGCCATTTGTTTTGCCGCCATTATAAATCTTAGCAGAAGCGTCCACGTAACGTAGAACTACGTCAGCCTTAGAATCAGTCGTAAAGTATGCCTCATCCCACACATCCTTTGGTGTTGCATTGGTTGCAGAGATAATTGCGCTCACTTTGCCCTTTGCGCTCGAATTCACTGTTGATGGGAATTGTGAAGAAACTTTTGCACCGGTCGCAATACCAACACCGCTTGCGTTGTAGTTAGAAGCCGCATTGTTATGATAGCCAATGTAGACTTCATATACTTTTCCAGGTACAATCTTCACTTCGTCCGAGAACTTACCACCTTTTTCAGCAACATGCACGAAGTTGCGTTCGTCACCGATGGCTGGGTTATCAGTGATAGAGTTGAACGTCACGTGATCCGCCGGTTTGTTCATCGTGTAGGTTGAACGATCCGGCCCCCAGGCAAAGCCATTCGCGACTGGTAGCATGACCGCTAACGCGAGCGCCGACATGCCAGCCGCTAAAACTCCTTTTTTAATGTTTGTATATTTTTGTTTTTGCATTTTTGCTCCTTTTTACTTTCTCAATTAATTCCCCGCCTCAGCCTGCTCTGCTGCAAGTGCGTTAGCCGCATCAGTACTAGACAAACTCGACTTTGCTTCCGCTTTAGATTCTGCCGCATCAGCTTTTACATTTGCAGTATCTTGAACCTGCTCCGCTGCCGCAGCTTCTTGTTTCGCCGCTACATCAGATTCGGTTCGATTTACGTCACCAGCCTGGCCATGGTCGCTATTATCAATCACCTGCTGAACGGTCTCGCCATTTCCACCAGCACTCATTTCGCTCGTACTTTGGGCACCAGTCTGCTCGCTCGCCGCTGGAGCAACCGCACTCTCTGCCGCACCATTATCACCATTGTTGTTTTTAACATTATCGTATCCTGTGTCCGTACTTGGCTCAACGGTCTTTTGCTCGTTACTAATGCTAGTATCGTCTGAGACTCGGCCGTCTGGGTCCATGTTCTTTATCGCCTCTCCAGCATTCTTTGGAGCCGGCGTTGGCGTTGGATTCTCAGGCGTTGGATTATCTGGCGTTGGATTATCTGGCGTTGGATTCTCAGGCGTTGGATTATCTGGCGTTGGATTATCTGGCGTTGGGTTCTCTGGCGTTGGATTCTCTGGCGTTGGATTATCTGGCGTTGGATTCTCTGGCGTATTCTCACCAGGTGTTATTTCTGGTACACCTGTAAAGGCCGACGAACCTTCGCTCTTCTGCACAACTGGCTGAGTACAAAGTTTCTTTGTCGTAATGTTGCCAATCGCTTTCCCATCTTTGTCGACAAAGTTGAACTGAATCGCCGATGAGCCATTCTCGTTCGTAGTACATTGGACCAGCGAAGTATTCTCATGGTCAATTGTGTCGTTCTCACCATCAAGCGCTGATCGCATATAGAAGTTCTGGTATTCGCCATTAAGCGTTACGTCTTTCACGTCCGAATTATCAATTGCTTCCTTGAAAGATTCCCGCGCCTGAGCATAGAGATCAGGATTAGACTCCAACATATGCTCAATTTCAGTTCCGCTCTTTCCCTTTAACTGGTCAATCTGCAATTCTTGCGGCAACACTGAATAGTATGCAGCAAACGATTCCGACTGATCATTAGCCATTTCCAAAATAGCAGATTTGGCCGCATCTGGGTTTTGCTCACCGGCATTCGCCAGCACTGACTCTGGCGCAAAGTTGTATCTGCCAGCTTTTTCAGAGTTGTAAGTCTTACCATCTTCACTAGCATAAATACCACGGTAGCCCATATCATCGATTACTTCTTTGCCCTCATTTTGCTCGACGTCGTCAACGGTTTGTTCTTGCGTCTGTGGCGTGCCCGACGTTTGGTCACCGATGTTTTTATTATTGCCAAACTTATAACCTGCGCCAAACATTCCCACCAAAGACGCTACAAGCAAAGCGCCAACTGCAACTTTCTTCAAAACTCCACGGCTAGGCTTCTTCCGCTCCTTTGATGCAGCACGTTCAGTTCCAGCGCCGCCATCATCACTATCATCACCATCGTTTTCTTCACCTTCTTCAGAATCGTCGCTATCACTTTCAGCAGTCGCTCCATCTCTAGCATCGCTGATTGCCCCAGCTACAGCGCCAGCGGCACCCCCAGCCGCAGCCCCAGCCACGACACCAACGGCAGAATCATGGCCATCACTGTCAGTACCAGCCGCTTCAGAAGTGGTCTCATCGTCAGACGCACCAGTCTCAACTGCGCCAGCATCAGTTGACCCAGCTGGCTTACCGGCAACAGTTTTATCGGCTTCTGCCTTTTCTAATTCTCTCATTTTACCCAATAAAGTCGATAATTTCGCCTCGTCCCATTTTTTCACTTCGACACAACTAACCAAATCAATGT
>CAZAAQ010000038.1:0-2871 GCA_964483505.1 uncultured Candidatus Saccharibacteria bacterium
TTACTGTCGCACTATCTTGAATTTCACCAGCGTCATGGTCGACAAATACAGTGTTCGTAAACTCATTTGCACCACAATTACCTTTGGCTACAATGTCACTATTTAGTTTTACCTTGTAAACTAATGTTGCCGATGCGCCCTGTCCATACAAACCAGTGTCAAAACCATTTTGGCCAATCAAATCTGCCATCTTTATGCCATTTGGATTAGCATTATTAGTTAACACCGTGCTGCCATTGACCAAAGTCACGCCAGTAGGCAATTTATCATGGAAGGTTACATTAGTTAAATCAACATTGCCAGTGTTAGTGAACGTCACTTTATAGGTAATCGTGTCACCAGGGTTAGCAGTTACGCTATCAAAGAAGTTTTCGCCATCCGTCGAAACGCTCTTTTTAACCGTGGCACCAACTTGCTCAGCTTTTAGCTCATAAATAATATGGCCAGAATATTCCGAACAGCCAGGCACAAGACCTTCTAGTTTGTAATAACCAAGATAGGTACCAGTTTTAAACAAATCTTCACTCAACACCGTACCATTTGTTTTACCGTTGTTATAGATTTTAGCCGAAGCGCTCACATAGCGTAATACCACATCAGCTTTGGAATCAGTCGTAAAATATGCTTCATCCCACACGTCAGTCGGAGTTGCATTCGTTGCAGAAATGATTGCGCTGACTGTGCCCTTTGCGCTGGAATTTACCTTTGACGGAAATTGCGAAGAAACTTTTGCACCTCTTGCGATGCCAACACCGCTTGCATTATAATTAGAGGCCGCATTGTTATGATAGCCAATATAGACTTCATATACTTTCCCAGGCACAATCTTCACTTCGTCTGAGAACTTCCCACCCTTTTCAGCAACATGCACAAAGTTACGCTCATCGCCAATAGCCGCGTTGTTAGTGATGGAGTTGAATGTCACATGATCGGCTGGCTTCTCCATCGTATAAGTCGGACGATCTGGCCCCCAGGCGAAGCCATTCGCGACTGGTAGCATAACAGCTAACGCGAACGCCGACATGCCAGCCGCTAGAACTCCTTTTTTAATGTTGATATATTTTTGTTTTTGCATTTTTGCTCCTTTTTACTTTCTCAATTAATTCCCTGCTTGCTCTGCCACAAGTGCATTAGCTGCACTAGCATCAGTCGAAGTTGCATTTTGCTCCGCTTGCTTTTGCGCAGCTTGCGCTTCAGCATTTGCATCACTTTGGACCTCGGCTGCTGCTGCGGCTTCCTTTTTCGCCGCTGCGTCGGCATCGGTTCGGTTTACATCACCAGCTTTACTTTGATCGCTTTCAGTAATCACCTCTTCGACGTTACGCTTACTCCCATCCCCACTTTCCCCGTTATTACCTTGGTCACCAATTTGCGTACCTGACGCTGGAGCTTGAGCAGGGTCTGCCGTAATGACGGTGCTGCTATCACCAGTCGTTGGCTTTGAAGTCAGGCCTTCTCCATCCAAGTTAGTATTATCATCAACTAGATGATCTGGGTCCATGCCACTTACCAATTCACTTCCTTTCTTTGCCTGATCACCGGTTGAAGTCTCTGATTGAGCTGGCGGCGTGTCTGTCTCAGCTGGCGTGTCTGTCTGAGCTGGCGTACCTGGCTGAGCTGGCGTGTCTGTCTCAGCTGGCGTGTCTGTCTGAGCTGGCGGCGTTTCCGTCTGGACTGGCGTATTTTCGTCGGATGTAATCTCTGGCACACCATTAAAGGCTGGCGAATTGCTACCTTCCGCTTTCTCTCCATTGCCACATTCATCATTGACTAAAAGATCCCCGGCCACCTCACCATCTTTACCATCAAAAATATACTGAGTTGCTTCTCGTGAGCCATCCTCCTGTGTAGTGCATTGAACCAACGAAGTATTTTCGTGACCAATAGTGTCACCATCGCCTTTAAGCGCTGAGCGCATATAAAAGTTCTGATATTCACCCTTTAGCGTTACATCCTTCACCTCAGAATTGTCAATTGCTTCTTTGAAAGATTCCTGCGTTTGAGCATAGAGATCAGAATTAGACTCTATCATCTGTTCAATTTCAGTTCCGCTCTTTCCCTTTAACTGGTCAATCTGCAATTCTTGCGGCAACAATGAATAATATGCGGCAAGCGATTCCGGCTGACGTGCTATAGCCAAAACGGCAGCCTTAGCTTTATCTGGATTTTGCTCACCAGCATTCGCTAGCATCGATTCTGGCGCAAAATTATATTTCCTAACTTTTTCAGAGTTATAAGTTTTGCCATCCTCACTAGCATAAACACCGCGGTATCCCGCATCATTGATCGTTTCGTAATCCTGGTCCGTCTCTCCGGTGTTTGCGTTTGTGCTAATAGGCGTATCGCCACCAGATATGCCAAACGGATTGATGTTCCCCTGACCAGTTTGAAGACCAGCGGCAAAGGCAGATGCAATAGCTGCAATAATCAAAGATGCAGCCCCAATTTTTCTCAAAGTTTTGCGATCCGCATTCTTTCGCTCTTGCCGCTCAGCACTCTTAGCGACGGGGTCAACATCAGAATTATCAAGATCACTGGCATCAACGTCTGAATCATCGTTATCACCGACTGCCGGCTCACCGTCCCCGCCAGCTGCCGCTGCACCGGCTACCGCACCAGCTGCTCCGCCAAGCGCCGCACCAGCCGCTGCTGCCGCGGCATCACTATCATGGTTGTCATCAGCAGCATCTGCTTCAGCGGCTTCACTGTCAGCAGATTTAGCAGCCTCACTGTCACTAGTTGCACCAGCCGCCTTAGCCGCTTCAACTTTATCGGCCTCCGCTTTAGCTTGCTCACGCATTTTATCTAATAGAATAGATAATTTCGCCTCGTCCCATTTTTTCACTTCGACACAACTAACCAAATCAATGT
>CAZAAQ010000039.1:0-2847 GCA_964483505.1 uncultured Candidatus Saccharibacteria bacterium
GGCTACGGTAGATGGTAAGATTAGCTTTGCGAATTCTTTTATCGCCACCAAAACGGCGTTGCAGCTGCTTGATGATTGTTTCCAGATGGATGGCTATCGACGTCAGTTGGAAACAACATTCAAGATGATTGTGCTAGATAAAATGTTGGCGGCAAAGAAGCTGACTAGTGAAGAGACTAGCATCGATGACGTCATTATGCTAGCAATAGAAAGTTTTCGTCACTCGGTAAATAATTATTGTAGTGAGCGGATGCCGGGAAAACGAGTTTTGGCTTATTTATGCGAGTTGATGTCTAGTCATGCTGAGCTAAGGCCAGATTGCATGGATATTTTGTGCCATTTTGTGATGTTGGACGATGCAGCAGTAAGCCTGTTGTCTGGGTATCTTGATCAGATGGAGGTGACGGAACGAGAACTTTGGCAAAAGAAATACGGTAAAGCGACGCCTTTTGTGCCATCAAAGTTTATCTTAGAGCTGCGGGAAGAGTTGTTTAAAAAACATTTTCCAACGGTGGATGAATATTGTGAGTTTTTACGCGGTTTTGTGAAGTATGATGCAGATTACCAGTATCGTATTATTAATAAATTAATTGAGAATGATTTGATTGACCGAGCCAAAGCCGAGCTAGCTGCCGTGATCGCGGCTTTGCCGACCGAGACAACGACGGAGAGAATCGAACAGGTCAAGGTTGCCATTGCCGACAAGGAGGGCGATAAAGAAGGCGAGCTCAACGCCGCCATGGCGCTGTTTAACATGTGCACGCCAAACTTAGTCGATTACATTGAGCAATTGCTCCATTTGCTGCCGGATAAATATTGGGACGAGGTCTTTTTGGCCAAAACAATTCCAGCTTTTACTGCCGCCCATACGAAAGATTTGAACCGCATTTTTCAATCCAGCGATAAAGTGGACGATTTGCTGATGTTTGTAGAATTATATGGCGGCGGGACCGAACTGCTAGATATGGTGTTTCGACAAGCAATCATGAGGTGCTCAAATGACTTCATCAAGATATATCTCCATGCTTTAGGCGACCTAATGGGCGATAAAAAAGAGCGAAAATATCACGATTGGCAATTAGGGCTGAAGCGGATAAAGGCGGTGGCTGAAGCGGATTATTTTGCGCAGTTCGAGCAGCGGATGTTGAGAAAATATCCGCGTGACCAGGAGATCAAACAAGCGTTTCGCGATTGCGACTGATGCTACCCCGTTGACATATTTTACTTTTTATGCTAATGTATATAAGTTAATTCATTGCTTTGGCAGTGGTTAAGGTATCTTTTGCCATAGATTTTAGCTTGTAGCTAAGTGAGATTACATGAATAATGCCGTCTGACTCAGCTACAAGGGGCGTGATAGACCGGTGGCTGAAGCCGACGGGCTATAAACGTTAGAGGAGGGCCAAATCTATATGGCGGGCATGTTTACACAAGAAGCACTGGATTATTTAAAGAAGTGCAAACCAACAGTTTCAATCCAACTCTGCAACGTTTTTTACAACAACGGAAGGTCGCATTTCAGCTTGAATTGCGTCGTTCTGGAGCCAAAGCTGGAGAGAATTGTTGAGTTCTTCATTTCCCCTTACCAAATCTTCGGTCTCGAAGATACGGAGCGTTACAGCAAATTGCTGGTTTATTGGTTAAACAAAGGTAAAGTTCTGTGGAACAACTTTTGTATTGACGAAGAAACCGGCGACTCAAAAGCTCACATTGTCACAAACGGCAAACTAATCGAAAAAGGTAAAATCGGCATCAATGGCTTAATTGGCATCGAACCTGACGTCTTCACCTTTGAAGACGAAATTGACCGTTGCTATGCGATTCGCTTAGCGTGCGATGACGTGTTGGAGTTTATTTGCGGCAACAAAATTTACCAGTTGAAGCTTGTGAAGTAGCCAACTCGGCCGGAGTAAGATATTCGATTGAATATTGAACGCTCCGGCTTTTTCATGCCTTGTATCGTGCGCGTTTGTCAAAGATGCGACATTTTTTAGGCAGCAAAAAGCCCGCTAAAGTGCAGCGGGCTTGAAAGTAAACAACATTGCTACCACCAGCGGGTTCGATTCGGTTTGTAACGAAACTTAGGATGCGACACGATGTAGCGAGCCTTATATTTGGATAGACTGGTAATTTGGCTCCAGCCGATTTCGTCCTGGCAGGCAGCAGCGAGGTCATTGTGATAATCGCGCTTAATAAACCGCCACAATTCCAGAAAATAGTAAGCGCGTACGAGGTCGACAATGTCCTCTGTGGCAATCTCAGCATTCGAATGCTGCGTGCAGTAACGGATAGCCGCTTGACGGCCAAGATACATCTGGTCATACAGATATTCATACGCAGCCGCATTGGCGCCGTAGTTGCAATAGTTATAGGTGAGGTAAAACGCTTCGTTCAGTACGGCTGGCTCGGAATATTTTGAAATATAACTATCGAGTTCCGATTTGTTAGTTCTATGCATATAAATGCTCCTTTCTAGCCTCAACCCAAAGGGAGGCGAAAGCAAGTTGGCGAGTAGCATCGGCAATGTTGTTTTTAAGGTACGATGTTGCAAAACAACATGGCGATAAGGTGTTGTTATAGGTTAACACAAGATAGCGTGATATGTCAAAACGCTAGTGGCCGTAACGCTGGTTGATTTGATTCGATATAACGGCGGCTGCTACTGGCGGTATATAATAGACACATGAACTTATACTTAGTCCGACATGGGCAAACGGATTGGAACACGCAAAGAATTATTCAGGGCCAGACGGATATTCCGCTCAATGCCACAGGCATAGCGGAAGCCGAGAAGCTAAAACCGAAAATCGATAAATTGCCGATTGAAATTTGCGTGTCTTCCCCGCT
>CAZAAQ010000040.1:0-2679 GCA_964483505.1 uncultured Candidatus Saccharibacteria bacterium
ATAACATTTGAGGTGATAAAAATGTCAAATAAGAAATTTACAAAGGATGCTTTTCCGGTAGGATTTTACAATGATCTGCACAAAGATTTCAGCATCAATTTTCAAATGAATCGTTTTTATAACTGGACGAATGATGAATCCATGCTGAAAGAAATGAGAGACGCCAGTCCCCGCATGAACAATTACGCTGAATGTATCAGCGCGTTTACGGAGCTGTCCTGTTTGTTGTAATATAGAACTACCCAGAATTGCAAAACAGAAATCCCCAGTTCTGCAAGGCTGAAATCCTCAGAAATGCAAAAGGCCATCGACAGCAAAATTTGAACCGTGTACCCTTAGGCGTGAGAAGCGTTTAAGGGGGATTCGAAAGGATGCTGGCAATGGCCAAGGTAGATAGTATCAGAAAAGCGTATTTTGAGGAAGGTCGTTCGGTTAGCGAAATATCAAGGCTTTTAAAAGCGGATCGAAAGACGGTGCGTAAATATATAGACAAGGAGGATTTCAATATTACGCCTGTTCCAGTCAAGACCAGGAATTCCGCTGCAAAGCTGGAACCGTTCAAGGCCGTAATAGACGAGTGGCTTGAAGGCGATAAGAGTTTCAAGAAGAAACAGCGTCATACCGCTAAAAGAGTCTATGACCGGCTTTTAGCTGAAGAACCGGATTTTAGTTCATCGTACAGGAGCGTCGCCGAATACGTCCGCGAGAAGAAAGCCTGTTTGTATCGTGCTGTCGCAAGGCCGTCATTGCCGCTGGTCCACATCCCCGGGGAGGCACAGGCGGACTTTGGAGAGGCCGACTTCTTCGAGAACGGCCGCAGAGTCACCGGCAAATATCTCAACCTTGTCTTTCCATACAGCAACGCCGGCTATATGCAGTTATGCCGCGGCGAGAATCTCGAATGTATGCTTGAAGGCCTTCAGACGATATTCGAGCATCTTGGCGGAGTACCTTCCGTGATATGGTTCGACAACGCCTCCGCGGTGGTCACGAAAGTACTAAAAGAAGGGCACCGTGAGCTGACGGATAAATTCTTCAGATTCGAACAACATTACGGTTTTGAATGCAGCTTTTGCAATCCAGCTTCCGGCAACGAGAAAGGCAGCGTGGAAAACAAAGTAGGTTATCACAGAAGGAACCTGCTGGTGCCGGCGCCGCGGATAACCGACCTTAGGCAATACAACGAGAGACTGCTCTCCGTCGAATGCGTTCTGGACATGGACAGGCCGCACTACATGAAGGGAGACAGCATAGCGGAACTCCACAAAGAAGACAAAAAACGGCTGCTGGCGATCCCGACTGTGAGATTTGACTGTGCGAAATACGAAACAAGACGACTCGACAACTGCGGCAGATTCAAAATAACAGAGAACCACACATACTCATCAGCGCCCAAATACGCAGGTAAAACGATCACAGTAAAAATAACGGCGGAAGAAGTGCTGCCGCTGGACGACAGCGGCAGAGCAATAACAAGACACAAACGTCTATACGGCTGCACAAAACAGGAAGCTATGGACTGGCTGCCATACCTTGAACAACTCTCAAGAAGCCCCGGGGCGTACAAATACAGCGGCGTCTACGGCATGATGCCGGATCCGCTGCGGACATACATCGAAAGGCAGGAGAAAAGCGAAAGAGGCAAAACCCTCAAAGTCATCGCCTGGCTCACTCAGAAAGACGGCTTCACAAATGCCGTTCAAAGCGTAGGAGAAGCAGTGCAAAGGAACGCCGCCTCAGTTGAAAGCCTCGTGACGCTGCACGGCTACCTCATGCAGAAACCGGTACAGGAACGCATGGACACGCAAGGAATTAAAACCATTCTGCCGCCCCTGCCGGAAGTGCACTTCAACGGCAAAAGCTACGACAAGATCATACAGAATGCGGCATACGGCAATGAATGATACGACACAGACAGGGACCGTCATCATCAAAGGGGACAAAAACGCCGAAATAGCGTCCTGCTGCAAAAGACTCAAACTCAGCCGCAACCTGGCGGTCAACAGCGCGGCGATAACCAGTGAAGACCCGCAGGAATACCTGCTTGAACTACTAAGGGAGGAAGTGGACTACCGAGAAAAGATAAAAACCGAGCGGCTCATAAAGACAGCCGGCTTCTACACCAGAAAACAATTCGACGGCTTCAGCTTCGACGAAGTCAAACTGCCGAAAGACGTAACGCCGGAATACCTCAGGGAAGGGCGTTTCATACAGGAAACGAAGAACCTGATACTCTACGGCAACGTCGGCACCGGCAAAACGCATCTGGCCGAAGCAATCGGGATGGAAGCCTGCAAAAGAGGACAGAAAGTCGGATTCTACCGCACTGCGCTGCTGGTGAACCAACTCGCAGACGCAAGAAAAGCCGGGACTTACACAAAAACGCTGACGGCGCTCAGGAAACTTGACCTGCTGATCTGCGACGAATGGGGCTACGTCCCCATGGACAGAACCGCGGCACAGCTGTTATTCCAGGTCATATCTGACAGCTACGAAAAAAGGAGCGTGATAATCACAACGAATCTTGAATTCAGCAGATGGGTCGGCATCTTCTACGATGAACAGATGACGGCCGCCATGATAGACAGATTAGTGCACCACAGTTACATATTGCTGTTCGATGGTCAGAGCAACAGGGTCCGGGACTCCCTCATGAGGGCATAAAATTCCCCACCCTCG